>NZ_SMKY01000450.1 GCF_004349235.1 Actinomadura darangshiensis
CCCCCTCGCCCGCCCCACGCCGCGGCCACGAAACGATCATTATTGGGACGGGCCCGCGCGCCGCGCGGCTCGGCCGCCGGCGGCGGGGGAACCCTGTGCTCACGCGGCGGCTCAGTGGTGTCGGCCCGTGGTCTCGATGGGGAGCCGCCCGGTCCTTACGTCCAGAACGGATGGAGGTCCTGCATGCGAGTACCCGACCAGGGCGAACCCCGCCCCCTCATCAGCACCCGCGCCCTAGTGATCATCATCGCCGCGATCGGCGCCGCGGTCCTCGCCGCCGCCGTCCCGCCCTTGGCGATCCCCATAGGCGTAGGCGTGGCCGTGATCACCCTCCTCGCCCAGATAGTCAAGGACTGACCACCGCCCGCCGGGTCAGAAGACGGGGATGATGTCCTCTGGGTCTATGTCGGAGACGTCCACGCCCTCGATGTCGAGTTCGGGGATGGCGGGGAACTCGATGCCCCAGCGTTCGACGATGGCGCGGACGCGGGCGATGGCGACCCGCCAGTTCTCGGCCTGCTCGTCGAAGGACAGGACGCCGAGCCCGGCGTCGCGGGCGTGGCTCATCAGGACGCGGTGGTTGGCGAGGAAGTAGGGCGGCAGGTCCCAGAAGCCGTCCGGCGGCTCCCACAGGATCATGGAGAGGAAGACGAAGCCGGCGCGGAGCTGCTTGGTGATCTGGCCCTTGACGTCGTCGGTGAGGCCGGGCCACTCGTTCTCCAGGATGGTCATGCAGATCTGCAGGTGGCGCGACTCGTCCCGGCCGATCTTCTTGAACATCTCGCCGAACACCGGGTGCCGCGTGCCGGTGGCCATGCCGCGGAACAGGGTGGACGCCGCCATCTCGCCCATCATGAAGCTCGTGAACAGGACCGCGAGCGAGTACTTGCGGACGGCGGTGCTATAGCCCGCCCAGTAGCGGCCGCCGTTGTGGTAGAGCCAGCCGATGTTGTTGTGCGCGGCCTTCTCCAGGTCGGTCTCGGGGCGCCAGTCGAGGGGGCCGCCGGGCCACATCTTGGCGATGGCGCGCTGGCAGCACTCCTCGTGGTTCATCTCGTCCCGCGTGATCGAGAAGAAGCACTTGCGGACCGGGTCCTCCTCGTGCTGCTCGAACGCGTGGATGGTCGCGCGGGCGAAGACGGCCGGGCCGGAGGCGTCGAAGTTGGCGAGGACCGCGAACCAGTACATGATCCCGAGCCGCTGCTCCGGCGTGAAGTCCTCGGGGCGCAGCTCGTCCCAGGGCAGGTCGGCGGGGTTCCAGACCGTGCGCTTGGACTTCTCGTAGATGGCGGCGAGCTTGTCGGTCTCGACCCGCCACTCCATCGGGTAGATGTTCGGCTGGGGGATCTCCGGGGCGGGCCAGAACCCGCCCTCAGGAATGGTCAGCTTGTCGGTCATGCAGGGCTCCTCGGAAGTCACCGCGTTGTGACGCTTTCTCTCCCATCGTGCGGGAATCTGTCACATCGCGCAAGGGCCGCCGGACGCGGGTGCGCTGGGTGAGGGCCACGCAGACCAGCACGGCGACGGCCGCGAGGGCGGTCGTGGCGTCGACCGGCTCGGCGAGCAGGAGGCCGGACCAGAGCAGCGTCAGCACCGGCTGGGTGAGCTGGACCTGGCTGGCGCGGGCGATCCCGGCCCGCGCGAGGCCCTCGTACCAGGCGAAGAAGCCGAGGTAGGCGGAGAAGGCGGCGACGTAGCCGAAGCCGAGCGCGGCGCGTCCGGTCCAGGCGGGGTGGGTCGTCGCGAGGAGCCACCCGGTGACCGGGACGGTGATCGGCGCGGCCAGGATCGTCGCCCAGGAGATGACGCGCCAGCCGGGCATGCCGCGGGTCAGCCGCGCGCCTTCGGTGTAGCCGGCCGCGGCGGCGAGAAGGGCGGCGAACAGGAGCAGGTCCGCGGCCGTGACGCGGCCGGCGCCGCGGATCAGCGCGAACCCGGTGACGCAGGCGGCGCCCGCCGCGCTCGCGAGCCAGAACGCGCGGGACGGCCGCTCCCCCGCCCGCAGCACACCGAACACGGCCGTGACGGCGGGCAGCAGCCCGACCACGACGGCCGAGTGGGCGGACGATGCGCCGTGGTCGAGCGCGAGCGTGGAGAGCACGGGGAACCCGAAGACCACCCCGGCGACGACGACCGCGAACCCCGCCCACTGACCGCGGTGCGGCGGGCGGGCTCGCACGGATAGCAGTGCGACGGCGGCGAGGACGGCCGCGGCGGCGGAGCGGCCGACGCCGATCAGGTAGGGGTCGAGCCCGTCGAGCGCGAAGACCGTTCCCGGCAGGGTGAAGGAGTAGGTCAGGACGCCGAGCGCGGCGAGCGGCAGGCCGGACCGGGAGGCGGGGGCCGCTATCGGGGTGCTGACGATAGCGCTATCTTGTGCTCTCATGAAGAACGATAGCAGTGTGGCGGCGCTGGCCGACGCGCTGCGCGCGGACGTCCGCCGGATGAGCGCCGGGGAGCGGCTGCCGTCGAGCCGGGCGATGGTCGAGCGGCACCGGGTCAGCCCGGTCACGGTGTCCCGGGCGCTTGGGCTGCTCGCGGCCGAGGGACTGGTCGTGACGCGGCCGGGCAGCGGGGCGTTCGCCGCGGAGCGCCGCGCGGCCGCCCCGGAGCCGGCCGACTTCGGCTGGCAGGCGGTGACGCTCGGCGACCGCGCCGTCGACCCGTCGGGGGTGGCGTGGCTGCTCACCCCGGCGCCGGAGGGAGTGGTCGCGCTGAGCGGCGGCTACCTGCATCCGGTGCTGCAGCCGGCGCGGGCGCTCGCGACGGCGGCGGCGCGGGCCGCCCGGCGGCCGGACGCGTGGGAGATGCCGCCGCTCGGCGGCGTGCCGGAGCTGCGCGCCTGGTTCGCCCGCACGGTCGGCGGCGCGGTCTCCCCCGCCGACGTCGTGATCACGAGCGGCGGGCAGCAGTCCCTCACGACCGTCCTGCGGGCGCTGCTCCCGCCCGGCGCGCCAGTGCTGGTCGAGTCGCCGACGTACCTGGGCGTCCTCGCGGTGGCGCGGGCGAGCGGGCTGCATCCGGTGCCCGTCCCGGTGGACGCGGACGGCGTCCGCCCCGACCTGCTGGCCGAGGCGTTCGCGCTGAGCGGGGCGCGCGTCCTCTACGTCCAGCCCGCCTTCCACAACCCGACCGGCGCCGTGCTGAGCGCCGAGCGGCGCGAGCGGGTCCTGGACGTGGCGCGGGCGGCGGGCGCGTTCGTGGTCGAGGACGACTTCGCGCGGCACCTCGGCATCGGCGCGCCCCCGCCGCCGCTGGTCGCGCAGGACACCGACGGGCGGGTCGTGCACATCGCGTCCCTCACCAAGGCGACCGCGCCCAGCCTGCGGATGGCGGCGGTGATCGCCCGCGGGCCGGTCGCGGCGCGGATCCGGGCGACGCAGCTGGTCGAGGAGTTCTTCCCGGCCAGGCCGCTGCAGGAGACGCTGCTGGAGCTGGTCAGCTCGCCCGGCTGGCCGCGGCATCTGCGGACGGTCCGGGCCGCCCTCCGGTCGCGCCGCGACGCGCTTGTCGCCGCGTTCGCCCGCGAGCTGCCGGAGCTGCGCGTGAACCGTCCGGACGGCGGCTTCCACCTGTGGGCCCGCCTGCCGGACGGGGTGGACGACACGGCGCTCGCCGAGGCCGCCCTGCGCGCCGGCGTCCTGGTCAGCGCGGGGCGGCCCTTCTTCCCCGCCGAGGCGCCCGCCCCGTACCTGCGGATCAGCTACGGGACGGCGGCCTCGGAGCCGGAGCTGGCCGAGGGCGTGCGCCGCCTGGCCGCGGTCATGCGGCGGTGACGAAGCAGAACTCGTTGCCCTCCGGGTCGTGCCAGACCTGGAAGGGGGACGCCGGGTCGCCCATGGGGCCGGCGGCCGGGATCGCGCCGAGGTTCGCCGCGCGCTCGCCGGCCCGGTGGATGTCGGGGACCTCCAGGTCCAGGTGAAGCCTGTTCTTGGTCTTCTTGGCCTCGGGGACGCGCTGGAACGACAGGACCGGCCCACCGGTCCCCAGCGGTTCGAGGTCGAGCCAGTGGTCGTCGGACTCGGCCGACTTCATGCCGAGCAGGCCGCCCCAGAACGCCGCCATCGTTTCGAGGTCGGCGCAGTCGACGACGATGTGGCCCACTTTCGGGGTCATCGCACGCCCCCCGCGGTCCGAGCGGTGTGCGCCGCTGCCCGCGCGCAGTACGGGACCGGCTGACGGCGGCGCACTGGACGCAGCTCGCTGAACCGGTCGCGGACCCAGGCCCGCCTCTGCGCGGCGCGCTCCGCCGACCGGACGCGCGCGATGAGCGTCGCCTCGACGAGGTCCGCGTGGAGTCGCGCGTACTCACGCTCGGCCCAGGCGTGCCGCGTGGCGAGCGTCGCCAGGTACGGCAGCTGGTTCATGTCGTCCTCCCGTTCGTTGACACCAGCTAAACCATAACGCCGGTGTCGCAGTACCGCAACCACCAAAACCTCTATACTGGTGTCGCGACTTGGTACAGTTGCCCGCGAGAGGCAGGAGGGGCGATGGCCGGCACGGATGACGACCCAGCGCTGCTGCTGACGGACTTCGTCAACACGCTCAACATCGACTCCGCCACCGACGGGCTCACGACGCCGGACGATCTCGCCGGCTGGCTGGCCGGACGCGGGCTCGCCCCCGGCGGCGCACGGGCCGGCGATGCCGATCTCCGCGCGGCGATCGCGCTGCGCGAGGGCCTGCGCGAGGCCATGTCCGCCCACCACGGCCCGCAGACCGCCGATCTCCCCGCCGCCCTGGAGGACGCCCTGGCCGCCCTCCCGCTGCGGGTCGCGCTCACCGGCGAACGCCCCGTGCTCGTCCCGCTCGACCCGCCCGGCGCACCCGCCGGCCTCGCCCGCGTCGCCGCCGCGATCATGGAGACCGCGGCCGCCGGCACCTGGCCCCGCCTGAAGGTCTGCCAGGAGGGCACCTGCCGCTGGGCGTTCCTCGACACGTCCAAGAACCGCTCCCGCGCCTGGTGCTCCATGAGCACCTGCGGCAACCGCACCAAGACCCGCTCCTACCGGGAACGGCGCCGCGTTTGATTGCATTTCTCTCCTCCTTCGGGCCCTAGAGGGCCCTCCATCGCCGAGAAATGCGGTGCGATCGCTGCATCGCTCCGGCTCGCCTTGCGGCTCGCTGCGCGATCAGGTTTCTCGCACGCTCGAAACCTGCCTTCGGACGCGATCGCGCGGCTTTGGGCTGTTGCGTGGTTGCGGTGGTGGCTGGGGTCAGCGGGTCCGTTGAGTTGGGGCCAGGGTCCGCGGCGGCGGTGATCGGGCGATGGTCCGGGGGCTCTAGGG
>NZ_SMKY01000451.1 GCF_004349235.1 Actinomadura darangshiensis
CTGCTCGGGGGCGCGGGGCGGCCCGGCGGGCATGACATGTTCAGCAGGCATGACAGACACTTCCCATCGCCGTACCGGGGTTGCGAGGGAGTGCTCAGCGGCCGGGGTGCTCGTCCCGCGGCCAGGCGCGCACTTCGCACCAGACCGCCTTGCCGGACGGGGTGTGGTCGGTGCCGTGCCGCTCGGCCATGACCGCGACGAGGAACCAGCCCCGTCCCGTCTCCTCCATGAGGTCGATCTGCCGCGCCCGGGGGACGGCGGCGCTCCGGTCGTGCACCTCGATGCGGAGCCGGGTGCCGGCGCGCAGCAGCCGCAGGCAGAGCGCCGCGCCGGGGATCGGCGCGTGCCGGACGGCGTTGGTGACCAGCTCGGACACCAGGACCTCGGCGTCGTCGGCGACGTGCCCGATGCCGGAGGCCTTGCTGACGGACCGGCTGAACCGGCGCGCCCGCGGGACCGACTCCCGCTCGGCCGGCAGCGTCAGCTCGCCCAGCAGCAGCGGGGCGGGCTCGTCGATCGTCGGCAGGCCGTGCGGTGGGGTGGTGGTCAGCGTGCTCGGGAGTGGGGTGCTAGGGAGTTCGATGGTGTGGTGTTCGCCCGACATGATGAACGCCTCCTTGACTAAGGCGTGTCGCCCGCTGCCAGCCCGGCCGGGGTGCAGAGCTGAGGTGGGCGTGGGGGGCCGAGGGGCGCGGTCCGGTCATGACGGATCGCTTTCCTCGGTCTGGGTGCCCGCCCGGGCGCGCAGCAGCCGGGCGGTGCTGGTGAACCACTCGTAGTTCTCCTGCTCGAACCGGTGTCCGCGCAGGCAGGTGAGGTACGGGCCGAGTGGGGACCCGGTACGCAGGAACGTCTCCTCGTCGAGGTCGCCGCGCAGGTGCTTCAGGGTGCGTTCGAAGACCTCGATCTTGGCGGCGGACGCCACCGCCCGGTCCTCGAGCTGCGCGATGACGGCGGGGGCGGAGATGTGGTCCACCGCCTGGACCATGACGAGCAGGTTCTCGCGGATGATGCCCGGCTTGGCCGGCTCGGCCGCGAACCGCTCGAGCTCGTCGACACCGGCAGGGGTGACGGTGTAGACGCGCTTGTTGGGCCGGTCGTGCTGGATGATCTGCCGTCCGCTGATCAGGCCTTCCGTCTCCAACCTCGACAGCTCCGAGTAGAGCTGCTGCGGTACGGCATGCCAGAAGTTGGAGACCGACAAATCGAAGATCTTGGCCAGCTGGTAGCCGCTGTACTCGCCATCGAGCAGCGCCGCCAGCACCGCGTGACGTAGCGCCATCGGCCTTCTCTCCCCGCCTTGACTCAGGGTGATGCCCGACGTTATCAGACAACGACATGATTAGTCATCATTTTGACTAGGATTGGTCAGCCGGAAATTTCACTGATCTTCGAATCGCCTGGCCGGGGTCATGCGCCGGCCCGCCGCAGCTCCGCGACGCCCGGTTCGAGGTCGCCGCCGAGCGCGGTGATCTCGCCGTCCAGGAACGCCTCCCGGGTCAGCCGGCGCTGCATCTTCCCGCTCGTCGTCCGCCGGACCGTGCCCCGCGCGGCCAGCACGACGCTGACCGCCGGAAGCTCGAACGTGCGGGCGACCCGCGCCTTGATCAGGGCCGCCAGCTCGTCCAGCGGCGTCCCCGCGGCGGCCCGGGTACTGATCTCCTGGACGATGACGACCTGCTCCCTGCTCCCGTCGACGGGACGGTCGCTGCCGGGGCCACCGCCCAGGTCCGCGTCGATCGCGGCGTCGATCGCGAAGGCGGCGCCGGTCAATGCCGACGGATGGGCCGCCCGCGCCGCCTCCTCGATGTCGTGCGCGTGGATATTGCGGCCGTTCACGATGATCAGATCCTTGATCCGGCCGGTCACGTAAAGCTCGCCGTCGGCGATGAATCCGAGATCGCCCGTTCGCAGAAAGGGGCCGTCGCCCGAGGACGTCCGCGCCTCGAACGTCGCCCGGCTCTGCTCGGGGCTCTTCCAGTAGCCGGCGGCGACGCTGCCGCCGCGCACCCAGATCTCGCCGACCCGTCCTTCCGGCCGCTCATCGCGGCTCTCCGGGTCGACGACGCGGACGTCCAGCGTGACGGGACGCCCGCTGCTCACCAGCCGCCTGACGCTCGCGGAGCCGTTCCCGGCGACCGCCCGGTTCCGGGTGAGGGCGTCGGCGTCGAAGTCGCGGACGACCGGCCCGCCGCCGAGCGGGGCGCCGGTGACGAGCAGCGTCGTCTCCGCCATGCCGTAGCAGGGCATCCACATGGCCGGCTTGAACCCGACCGGGGCGAACCGCTCGGCCATCGCCTCCAGCGTCGCGGCCCGGACGGGCTCGGCGCCGTTCTTGACGACGGTCAGCGACGACAGGTCCAGGCCCTCCAGCTGCCGGTCGGTGATCCGGCGCAGGGCCAGCTCGTACCCGAAGTTCGGCGCCACGGTGATCGTCCCCCGGTACTGGGTGATCAGCTCCAGCCACAGCACGGGACGCTTGATGAACGTGATCGGCGAGGTGAACACGTACCGGCAGCCGAGGTAGAGCGGCTGGAGGAACTGCCCGACCAGGCCCATGTCGTGGTAGTGCGGCACCCAGCCGACGCCGACCGTGTCGCTCGTCCCCTCGATGCGGCGCTTGATCTCCTCGCCGTTGCCGAGCAGGTTCCCGTGGGTGACCATCACGCCCTTCGGCTCGCTCGTCGAACCGGACGTGTACTGCAGGAACGCGAGGGTGCCCGGACCGAACTCCGGCGGTTTCCACGTGCCGGGATCGGACTCCTTGCCCGCCTGGGTGTCGAGGCAGTGGACGCGTCCCTTCAGCCCCGCCGCCGTGAGCCACGCGTCGAGGGTGCCCCGGTGGGCGGTGTCGGTGAGGATCAGCGCGATGTCGGCGTCCTCGATGATCCGGCGGGTGCGGCCGAACCGTCCCGCGTCCAGGTCGGGCAGCGGCGCCGGGACGGCGACGACCCGCGCGTACAGGCAGCCGAGGAACGCCGCCAGGAACTCCAGCCCCTCCGGATACAGCAGCAGGACGGCCCTGTCCCGCAGGCCGCGCGCCTCCAGGCGGCAGCCGAGCACGCGGGCCTTCCGGTCGAGATCGGCGAAGCCGAGCTCGTTCTCCGTGTACTTGCGGCCCGGTCCGGACGGGGTGAAGGGCCGCCCCCCGGAGGAGGCGCCCTCGCTGATGAACGTGAACGACCGGTCGCCGCCATGCGCGCGTAAGTTCGCCCGGACGTGCGACACGAAGTCGTTCTGCACGGGCTCCGCAGGCTCGTCGTACCCGGGGTCGTCGTGCACGGGCTCGTCGTGCACGGGCTCGTCGTGCACGGGGTCGGGGTCACTGTGCACGGGGGCTCACTCGTCCTCGGCCAGGGACATGAGGGAGAACCAGCGCCGCTCGCCGGTGGCGCGGAACATCGCGTCCTCCAGCGGCGGGAGGAACTCCTCGGACAGGATGATGTCGGGCTGGGCGCGCTGGAGCAGCCGCTGCAGGCAGAGGACGAGCCACTCCCCGTCGGCGAACCGGCCGCCGAACGCGTGCCGGTTGTGCAGCCAGGTGAGCATGCAGGAGACCATCGCGTGCAGCTCGCAGTACCGCTTGGCCCGCGCCAGCGCCGCCACCGACGAGGTGTCGCCCTCGCTCGCGCGGATGCCCGCCTCCACCTTGGCCCGCAGCCCGCCGATGCCGGACATCAGGTCCTTCAGCTCCGCGGCCACGCCGGGCGCCGCATGCGTGTTCGCCGCGGTCAGCACCTCTTCGGAGATCTCCTCGAAGCGCTGGCCGACCTCGTCCCGGCCCTCGTTGGTGAGCTGGAGCATGCGGCCGTCCGGCTCCCAGGGGGGCGGCGTCCGCGTCCAGCAGAACAGGTCGGCGAGCAGCTCGTCCTCGTGTCCCGTCTCCTGCGGCGGCTCGATCAGGTACGGGAGCTGGCCGGCGACGTTGGCGAGGTTCACGTGCGTGGTGCCCTCGAAGATGCTCGCGATCGCGTGGTCGCGCTGCAGCTTCTGGAACACCCCGTGCGCGACGCCTTCGCGCAGGTACCCGCGCGCGGCGAGGACGGTCCCGATGCTGGCGACGACCTCCTCCCCGATGACGGGGACGAAGTACTTCGCGATCGACGACCACAGGCTGAGCCGCCCGGGCGCCACCGTCAGGCAGCGCGCCACCGGGATCGCGACGCACTCGGCGATCAGCAGGTCCAGATGCGCCTTGAGCAGATGGTCGCGGATCACCGGGATCTTGTAGATGTCCGATCCGTACAGGGTGCGCTGCCGCGCGTACTCCATCCCGATGCGCACGACCGCGTCGATCGTCCCGACCGACAGGGCCGCGATCGCCGTCCTGGTGATCTGCAGGGTCTTCAGCGTCTGGACGAGCCCGGAGCCGCGCCGCCCGATCACCCGCTCGGCGGGGATCCGCGCGCCGGAGAACGCGACGCCGCTCAGGTCGTGGCCGCGCAGCCCGACCGTCCGGACCGGCGGCAGCGTCGACCACACGGCCGGGTCGAGTTCACGCTTGTCCACCAGGATCAGGGAGAAGTCACGCGGGCCGGTCTTGGCGTAGGTGGTGACGAAACGCCCGCGAGTGGCGTTGCCCACCGGCCACTTCACCCCGGTCAGGACGAGGTCGTCCCCCTGGATGTCGGCCTCCGACTCCGACGCCATCACGTCGCTGCCGTGGTCGGCCTCCGAAACACCGAAACAGGCCAGGTCGCCGCGCAGCACCCCGTCCGCGACGGTCTTGCGCTGCCACGCGTCGCCCCACAGCCACACCGGGTTCACCGCCAGCAGCCCCGACCCGTACATCACCGCCACGGTGACGCTGCGGCGCGAGATGCCGCGGGTGACGAAGAACAGCTCCTCAAGCGTCGTCAGGCGCCCGCCGAGCGGGACCGGCACCAGGTACTTCGGGAAACCCCAAGCCCGCACGGCGTCGACGGCGCCCGGCGGAAGCTCGTCGCGCTCCTCCGCCTCCACGATCGCCTTGTAGGAGAACGGCCCGGCCTCGTCTTCCATCGGATCGCCGAGGTAGCCGTCCAGGTCGGCGGCGATCCGGTGCGCCGGTGACAGCGCTTCCAGAACGGGCGCCGTCCTGCCGGACGGCCGCCCAGGCGCGGGGTTAACGGGGTGTACGGGGACCTTACTCTCCATCTTGCCTTCCACTCCCTATGTCTGGGTCGCTCCCTAGGGCCGCCCCTATGCCTGCGGGGGACCGGACGGATCCCCCGCTCCCCCCGCATCCGCCGCCCCCGCGG
>NZ_SMKY01000452.1 GCF_004349235.1 Actinomadura darangshiensis
GGCCACCACCCCCCGCACATCCTCGCCGCCTATCAAGAGCCCTCCCCCTTCGTCGACGGAGCCAACTCACACATAAAGCGACAACTCGGTCACTAAGTGTGGCGCGTCTGGGGTCACATGATGTGGCGCGTGTCCAGCTGTCCGCAACTGTTTCAGGGAAGAGTCTAAAAAGAATCTTGGATAGCTTCGCTCGAAGCGCTTGAGAGGCGACTACACAGCGGGCATGCTCGCTCACATGACAGCCAGACCGCCGACCGTCCGTGAGCGCCGCCTTGCCGGTGAGTTGCGGAGACTCAGGGAATCCACCACGGCACTGAATCTTGAGGAGGCTGCCGAGGGGCTGGGGTGGAGCAAGACCAAGCTGTCCAGGATCGAGAACGCGATCCGCAAGGTCACCGCGGCCGAGGTCCAGCAGATGCTGGCCCTCTACAGCGTCACCGGGCCGCGTCTCGATGCACTCGTTCGCTTTTCACGCACGACAAGACAGCGCGGCTGGTGGGACGTCTATGAGAACAGCCTGCCCACGGACTACGCCACGTACATGGGACTGGAGGCTGAGTCAGAATGGCTCAACTCCTACACGATGGGGCTCGTGCACGGTCTGATGCAGACCGAGGACTACACCCACCACGTTGCCCGGTCGATCTTGATGCGATTCTCGCCGGCATCAGAGGTCGAGCGCCGGGTTGCAGCCCGTATGGCACGGCAGAGGGCCTGGACGGAGCGTGCGGATCCGACACGCCTCTGGACGATCCTGGACGAGACGGCGCTCCAGCGGGTCATCGGTGGCCCGGAGGTGATGCGCGCCCAGTGCCGGCGCATCATCGAGCTGACCGAGCAGCCGAACGTGATGTTCCAGATCATGCCGTTGGCCGCCGGTGGTCATCCAGGAGTCGTCGGCAGCTTCGCGATCTTGGGGTTCCCAGAACGCTTCACTCCCAACGTCGTGTACGTCGAAAACATGACCAGCGCCCTATACGTCGAGGATGAGAGGGAGGTGCACACGTACGCGCTCGCATTCGAGCAGATGGCCGCCATGGCCCTGAGTCCGGAGGAGTCAGTGGCTATGCTCGAACGGCTAGCGCGACAATGAGTGCACGGAGGGGCAAAGTGGCCAACCTGCTTGATCCGGCCGTCTTCCGCAAGAGCAGTCATAGCGAAGGCGCCAACGGTTGCGTCGAGACCTGCGTCCGCGACTCACGCCGCCTGTTCCGGGACTCGAAGGACCCCGAGGGCGGCGTGCTGACGGTGGAGCGAAACGTGTGGGCGGCCGTGGTGTCGCAGATCAAGCAGGGCGCGTACGACCTCTGACCTGCCAGTCCCGGATCGTTCGGGCGGTCTCGGGCGTGACGTCGAACCCGGTTAGGTCGGTCGGGTGCAGCCACCGGTAGCCGGTGTTCCGCACTCAGCGCGATGGCGCCGCCGTGGTGGACGAGACCGAAGGTGTACTTACGGGCCTTGCGGCCGGACCCGGAGATGTAGTCGAAGTGGGAGACGAAGCCCGGGTCTCGAGCGAGAGGGCCGGTCCAGCCGAATTCCTCGGTGAGTTCGCGTTCCAGCGCGGTGAGCAGGTCCTCGCCAGGTTCGACACCGCCAGACGGGAGTTCCTCGATGCCGGCCATGAAGGCGTCCTCGGCCGAGCGGCGCAGGATGAGCACCCGACCGCCCCTATGGACGACGGCCCCGACCACGACCTTGGCGATCCGCCGTCAGCGGGGACGGCGATCCGCAGCGAGGTTGCGGCCAGGCGTTCGGCGACCCGCAGTTCGCAGCGGACGCAGGACGCGCGATAGGTAGTGACCGGTGATCTGGGCGCGGTGAAGACGGGGTGATCTAGGCGGGCGGCGTGGTGCTGTCGTGCCGTCAGCCAGTCGTCCATGCGCCGCAGGTACACCTCGGCCATGGCTAGCCCGAGCGGGACCGCCCAGAAGACCCGGAGCGCGGCGTAGCGGGTTGCCTGTCGAGATTTGGCGTCGACTTCGGCGGCTGGCGCGCAGTTCAACAGCCGACGGAAACCAGGCTGAGCACGGCCGCTCTCCGGGCACGTGGGAGCGCGGGGCACGTGCGCCCGCGAGGGACCGCCTCAGCGGCCGGCCTCTTCGTCGCCGGGTTCGTCGTCACTCGACCGCAGATACTCGGTGGAGGTCATCAGGGCGACGATCTCGGCGTCGAGGTCATCGAGATCGACTTTCGTCGACAGTATCTGTGTAGGTATCGCATATTTATCGCGTAGTAGGGCCAAGAAGAGATGTTCCGTACCAGCGTGCGGATGCCCCATCTGCCTGGACAGGTCATCGGCGGTGGCGATGACCTGGAGATAACGTGGTGTGTGTATCGGCCCCTGGTCGCTGTTCTCCATTACCAAACCTTCCTGAAGTCGCGCTTCCGTCACGTGCATTCTACTTCGCATGCGTGGGCGAGCCGCGCCGATCTTCGGTGTTGGCGGACCGGGAGAACACTCAACGCCTGCCAGTTCAACGGACCCCCGCCTTGGCCGGCTGCGGGTCCATTGAGGTTTTCTCGCTGACTTTCAGTTGATCCTGCGGTGCTCGAAAAGGGTGAGGACGTGGGCGGAGCGGACGAGGTCGCCGATTCTGCTGGGGCTGAGGGTGGTGTGCTGGGGGCGGTCCACCGTTGGGTGAGGAGTGCGAAGTCGTGTTCGCCGAGGCAGCGCAGGGAGCGTTGCAGGGCGTTGTGGGTGCGGTTGCCGGTGGCCAGGATGTTGCCGTCGGTGGGGTTCTTGAACGGCACGGTGACGCCGTGACCTGCGCCTTGATAGCCGGGGTCGGCCAGGATCGGCAGGGTGTTGGCGTAGGGGTAGAGGGGCGGCAGGACGTGGGTGCGGGCGGCTTGGATGTCGGCGATGCCGCCGGGTTCGACGTCGGAGGTCCAGATCGGCAGGCCGCTCGGTTCGCTTAGTGCCTGGACGTTGCCGCCGAAGTCACCGGTCTTGCCCGAGTACCACTCATCGATCGTCTCGCCCTTCACGCTGGTGATTGTGAGGCGGCAGCGGTCGCTGTCGAAGATCTTGCCGTCCAGGACGAGGTGGGACAGCCCGTCGGCGACCGCCCGCTGGAGTGCTTGGTGCAGGTCGGGTGCCTGCCCGGCGAGGACGTCGATGGCCTCGTGCAGGTACCGGTAGGCGGTGGCCTGGGACAACCCGAAAGCCTTGCCATGGCGGGTGATGTTCGGCTTGTCGCGGAACCAGGCGCTGCTAGGCCTAAAACATGTTCATCGGCACCCACCAGAACCCTTGACCTGGGAGGAGTCGACACTGGAAGAACTCACCGCGCCACACGTCGATGGCGCCGTCTTCCCAGGCGTTGCAGGGCCCTGGAGGGGCCGACCGGAGGCTACTCGGGGAGATCTGACTCTGTAGCGCCGTAGCCGGGACCGCGGTCTCGGCGGATGCCGGAGCGACCGCCAACCCCCCGGCGAGCGCTGTGACTGCGGAAGCGACGACCAGCGTGCGTGCCATGGTCGAACGAAGTCCCGGCATGAATTTCCCCTTTTCGGAAGGCAGGTGAATTCAAGGGTCGACATCGATGCGCTGGTCGACCCGCTCGGCACCGAGTCGGGGCTCCATCTCCCAGCGTTATCGACTAGGCTCCTTACTCGACATATATCAATAGGTGAAGCACTCAATCAATACATACGGCCGGATCTGGACATAGATACGGCCGCAAAATGATTGTCGGAAACGGCGGCGGCTGGTTACATACTTCCTGGCCGATTAACGTATCTTCTGGTCAGGAGTCGAAGGCCCCCTCGTCCGCGACAAAACACGGTTGGACACAAACGACGGCGATTATGCATCGCTGCGGACGCGGCGGCGGGATCGGCGTCGGCGGTGACCTTCGCAAAGGCCCGCTCGCAGAGGCGGATGTCGGCCTGGAGAGGTCGATCGCCTTGATCGAAAAAGCAGCCGCAGAGCTGGGATGACGGAGAGACGAGGTCTCGTGATGGACACACCCCCTGGAGCCGTGCCGTGTGGCGCAAGAGTTCCTACAGCGGCAGCTCGGGTGGCGAATGTGTGGAGGTTGCGCTGCTCGCCGGTGCGACAGCGCTGCGGGACTCGAAGGACCCCGGTGGTGGCGTGCTGGGCGTGGAGTGGGGCGTGTGGGCGGCCTTGGTGTCGCGGATCAAGCAAGGCGCGTACGACCTCTGACCTGCCAGTCCCGGATCGTTCAGGCGGTCTCGGGCGGGACAGCGCCTGCCCGAGGCGCCAAAAAATGCGGCCCCTTGCGGGGCCGCCCTGCCGGTCGTGACCGACTTCGTCTGAGGAAGAGCATACTTGCTGCTTCCGCCACGGGTCAGTGGCGGCGAGCGTGGCGGCGCATGCCGTCCACTTTCTGACGGAAGATGTCGGGAGTGACGATCGGCGTACCTCGCCATGGCGACATTGAGATCAGGTCCGCGTCGTTACTGACCGCCAGGAGCGCTCCTACCTCGGCCACGAGGTCGAGGATCAGGTTGTCCTCGTGGTCGGGGCAGTCGCTGACCGTTCGGGGCGGGTCGACGATATCGCCCTCGCTGTGCTCCACGATGGCGACGAGCGCCGTCAGGTATGCGCCGGCTTTCGCCTCCTCCCACTTGAACAGCTCTACGAGGATCCGTTCGACGTTCCGCAGGATGTGCGGGGAGACCCACAGGGAGAACTCCGCCGCGTCGTTGGCGACGCCAAGGCAGTCGGCGGAGGCGTTGCCGGAGGTCGGCGGCGGGGACGGCCACGAGCGGAAGGGGCTGTTGCCGGTGGCGGCGGCCGTCACCAGCACGTTGATGTCGTAGACCACGGGCGTGGGCATGGTCAGGCGCGGCCTTCGCCCTTGAGGAACTCCCGGACCCGGTCGGGGACCTCGGCGGGCTCGATCCCCAGTTCGGCCGTGCGCTGCTGCCCGTACGCCTGAAGCTCCCGCAGCTGCTCGGCGAGCATGATCGACTTCATGACGCGGTAGGTGGCGCGCAGATAGGCGGATCGGTTCCCGCCTCCGAAATAGTCGACGAGCTCGTCGAGGACGGGCCTGTCCTCGGACTGGACGGAGAAGCCGAGTGTCTGCCCCTTGCCGTGATCGCGCGGGGTCCTGGCCTTCGACTTCCTGGTATCCGCTCCCATGGACGCAAGTGTAGTCGCCTGCATTTCAGATGCAATATGTTGCTTCCCGAGTGCGTTCGCAACGAGATCCTCGGGGTTGCTGTTCGCGGCGGCCGGGGCTTCTTGGCGTTGGGG
>NZ_SMKY01000453.1 GCF_004349235.1 Actinomadura darangshiensis
CCGCCGCCCCCGAACCGCATCCGGGATGCCCCAGGCGTCCAACCATGAACCCGAAGCGCTCCCATCAGGGCCACCGCTGAATGCCCGCGGTCGCGGCCCCCGCTGCAAGACCGCATCCGCCCGGCGCCGCGGTGCTCAGAGACGCCACGACGACCCTCGGAAAAGGGGACCCCACTCCGGACGACACAGCGCCACTCAAGGACAGCGCAACCACCCTCAGGACAACCTCAGTGCCACTCGAGAACAGCACGACCACACTCCGGACGACGCAGCGCTGCTCAAGGACAGCGCGACGATGCTCCGGGGACGACAAGGCGGTCTTCGGGGACGAGACGCGTCCGCGATCCGGAGGGGCGGCGCGATGTCCGCCCCCGGGATGCTCCAGGCGACCAACCATGAAGGCGTTGCGCTCCCAGTGCGGCCCGCGCCCGGTCGACGGGGCTTCCGGTCCCCCGAAACGGCGTCTATCCGCCGCCGCTACTGTCGGACCATGGCAGTGCGCTTCTATCACCTGGTCATCGGCTCCCGTGGGCTGGCCGCGCTCGCCGAGTTCTGGTCCTCCGTCCTCAACCGGCCGGGTCGTCTAACGCTCCGGCGACGAGGCCATCGCCGAAGCGGACCCGCACGCCTATCTCGGGTTGCGCTCAGGGACAAGGACGCGAAGGCCACGGAGAACCTCCCGCACATAAACCCGGATCCCGATGACTACGATGCCGAGGTTTGGCGCATCGTCGCGCTGGGTGCCCGCCGCATTGACATTGGCCAGTCCGCCGACGTTCCGTGTCGTCCTCACCGAGCCTGCGGGCAACGGTTCTGCCTCCTTCGCCCGCACGCTTCGCTGATCGAATAGTCGCTCCACATCTGCCGAGCAGGTCAACCATAGGAAAGGAAACCGAACGTGAGTGACGTTGACGCGCTGGAACGAGTCCGGGAGATCTGTCTATCGCTCCCCGAGGTGGCGGAGAAGCCGTTCGGCGGTCACACCGCGCCCTCCTTCCGTATCCGCGACAAGCTCTTCGTGATGACCAGCGAGGACGGGCTTTACTTGACGTTCAAGGCCGGCCCGGGTGTGCAGGACGCTCTCGTCTCGGAGGCTCCTGAGCGCTTCTTCGTCCCGAAGTACGTGGGAGCCAAGGGATGGGTCGGCGCCCGCCTGGACGTCGGCCAGGATTGGGACGAGATCGCCGAACTCATCGAGGACAGTTACCGTCTCATCGCCCCGAAACGCTTGGTGAGGCTCCTCGACCGCGACTGACCACGTCTGGGCGTCGCGAGTCCGAGTGAGTTCAGCACGCCCGGCGTCTCAGGAGCGTCAGTCTCGCGGCTATGTGCTCCATGGTGGCGTTGTCGGGCTTCCAGCCGCGTTGAAGCAGCGCTGTCAGGAGAGCCTCCAGGTAAGGCGCCGGACGGGTCAAGAAGTTCTTGGTGACAGGAATGATGTCCCAGCCTTCCTCCTTGGCCAGCCAGCGTCGCCGATGGGTGTCGTGAGCCCGAGCCTCAGCACCGGTGTGGTGACGTTCGCCGTCATATTCGAGGCCGACACGGAATTCCCGGTAACCGAGGTCAACGTAAAACCATTGACCTCGCGGCCCCATCACCGGCACTTGGGTCTCCGGGCGTGGGAGGCCGGCGTCCATGACGGCGACGCGAGTCCAGCTCTCACCGGGGGAGGCCGCGCCACGATCGCCGAGGCGGAGGATCTGGCGCAGCCGCTTGTTGCCGCGGTATCCCGGCAGCGTCCGTGCCATGGCGGCGAGTTCTCCGCCGTCCACCTCCCGCCTGAGGAATTGGTCCAGTGCCGCGACCGCCTCGTGACGAGGCAGCCAACGAGCGCAGTCCAGTGCGGTGCGGGCCGGCGACGTGAGGCGTACACCTGATTCCTCCACGACATGTTCGGCCGGCAGTTCCACGTCCTCGGGGCTGACGGGAGACGCGCAGGAAGCGGTATCGGGTTCTCGGGGAGTGATGAGGTCGACTGGCCAGTCGACCTCGTTCACACCCGGAGGTAAGACGTCCAGACCCCATATCCATGCGGCCGTGCGCCGCGCGATGACGACTTCTCGTGGCAGCAGTTCGCTCAGCATGGTGGCGCGTGCCGCTAGCGAAGCCCCCTTGACCGGGGAGAAGTAGACGCCGGGTCCGACGGGGATGAGCGATCCGGCGGCGGTTCGCTTCCAAGTAAGGCTGAATACGTCCATGTGAACGATGTTGCCCGCCCGGCGGGTCACGCGCGGGCCGCCGCGAAAATGTGGATAACTTCGAGTTTCCCGAGGTCAGGAAGCCGCCGCGGGTCAAAGCCGCCTCCACGACCGTGCTGCTCAGTCCCCCGGTGCCGTCGGCCCTGGTGCCAGGGAAACCGCATTCGTCGCCCACCCGCCGATGCGCTTGATCAAGTCAGGCGTGGCGGCCGTCTCCGCATGCCCGAATGCGCGCTCGATCCACAGTTCCTTCGGATCGCACGCCGCGTCGTACAACTGATGACCATGTTCCAGCGGGAAGAACGGATCCGCATCCCCGTGAACGACCAGCAACGGAACCGGTGCGATCCGTTCAGCGACCTCGTGGGGCGCCTCCGGCACCGGGTCCCACCCAGTGGGCGCGATGCGCGTGCCGCGCAGCAGCCGGACGGCCATACGTCCCACACGCCGCTCGATCACCCAGTGCACGCGCCGCATCGGCACCGTCCCGCGGTAGTACCAGCGGGCAGGCGCGCTCACGGAGACCACTGCGTCCACCCCACCATGCAACGCGGCATGCCGGACGGCGATGGCCCCGCCCATGGAGAACCCCGTCAGGACGATCCGTCCATACCCTCTGCGACGTGCCGCCGCGACCACTGCGTCAACGTCGAGCACCTCCTGGTCACCGACCGTGGAGCACCCTCCCGATCGCCCGTGACCACGGAAGTCGAAGCCGACGACACCACCGTGCCGATTGAGCGCACCGGCGATCCGGCGAAGCGCGGGCTGCCTCCACGAGCATGTGAACCCGTGCGCCAAGATGAAGCAGACATCACCGTCACCCCTCGCGTGACCTGCGTCGATTCGCACGCCGTCGGCGGTGTGAAGCGTCAGCGGTTCGGGAATCACCACGCCCTCCATGATCGTGCGTCTCTCCCGGCAAACTTGTCGAACTTTTTCGTCTCCGACCCGTCGGAGAAGCAGCCCGCCGGACGATGGAGGGGTATGAATCACCCGGGACATCTCGAGCCCGACCCGGGGCCGGCCCTGCTCGACCTCTACGACACGGCCCTTCCCGAGGTCTATGGCTACCTGCTGCCCCGGTGCGGCCGGCGAGCACTGGCCGAGGATCTCACGGCCGAGACCTTCTTGGCCGCGGTGGAGGCGGTCCGCAAGAAGCCGCCTCCGGCGTTGTCCGTGGCCTGGCTGGTCGGAGTGGCCCGGCACAAACTCGCCGACCATTGGCGGCGGGCGGCACGGGAACAGCGCGGTCTCCAGGCCTTGGACGGGGGCGTCCCGGACACCGCGGAAGACCCGTGGGACGAGCGCCTCGACGCGCTCCTCGCCCGAGAGGTCCTCGGCATGCTGGGTCCCCATCATCGGGCCGCCCTGACGCTCCGCTACCTCGACGGCCTGTCCGTTCCGCAGGTCGCCGAGCATCTCGGCCGCACGCTCCACGCCACTGAGGCGCTGCTGGCACGGGCCCGCACGGCCTTCCGGCACGCCTACACCGACCACTGTTCGCCAGGGAAACGGATCCCCGGGCACGGGAAGGAGGGCCACGATGACTGATCCGCTGGAGGCTCTCCGCGCCCCGACCGTCCCCGTTGATCCCGACCCCGTCTTCGCGGCGCGGCTGCGGGAACGCCTGCGGCGCGCCTTGCTGGAACCCACGGGAGGCACCATGACCACCACCGTCCATGAAACGCAGGCCCGGGTGCGGACGCTGACCCCCCGCATCAACGTCGACGACGGGCAGCACGCTCTGCGCTGGTACGCCGAAGCGTTCGGCGCCGAACTCCGCGGCGACCCCATGATGGAGGAGGACGGACGGGTCGGCCACGCGGAGCTCGCCATCGGCGACTCCGTCCTGATGCTCGCCGACGAGTGGCCCGACCACGGCCTGCTCAGCCCGAAGACCCGCGGTGGTCCGAGCCAGTCGCTCTACCTGTCGGTCCCCGACGTGGACGTCGTCTTCGCACGCGCCGTCGAACTGGGCGCAGCCGCAGACCGTGCCGTGTCCGACTACCCGTACGGCCGCAACGGTGTCATCACGGACCCGTTCGGCCACCGCTGGATTATCTCGAGTCCTCCATCACCTGCACATTCCCGGGCACGACAAGGAGATGTCGGCTACGCCTCAGTGTGGCTCCCCGATGTAGAACGCGCCGCCGCGTTCTATGGGACGGTCCTCGACTGGCACTCGGTCTCCGGCAGCGTCTCAGGCGGCCGTCATGTCGAAGGACTGCCCCACCAGCACATCGGCCTCTTCGGTGGCCAGGAGCACCGCACCACCTTCCTGGCCTTCGCCGTCGAGGACGTCCACGAGACCCTCCGGCGGATCCAGCACGCCGGCGGTGAGGCGGCGGAACCGACCGAGGAACCCTTCGGCCTGAGTGCCATGTGCACCGACGACCAGGGGATGAGCTTCTCGATCTACCAACCGCCGGAAGGGGCGAGCCCGGTCGAGAACCGGCTCGCTGAAGCCGCCGGAGTCACTCCTCACCACGGTGAGATCTCCTACCTCACCATCGGCGTCCCCGACGTCGCCCGTGCCCAGTCCTTCTACGGCGCCGTGCTGGGGTGGGAGTTCACCCCGGGCCACACTCCCGGAGGCTGGAACGTCCAGCTGGACGGCACCGAGGTCCAGCCAATGACCGGTATTCACGGTGGCGCTGATCGCCCCGTCGTCGTCCCGATGTACTCGGTCGACGACATCGAGACCGCCGTAACCCGTGTCCGCGAGGCGGGCGGCACCGCGAGCGCCCCCGAGCAACAGCCCTACGGCCTCGCCTCAACGTGCACCGACGACCAGGGGAGCCACTTCTACCTGGCCCAACACTGAACCCATTTCATCCCTGTGGCGGCAGTCCGCTGGTCACAGCATGATCGCAATGCGTCGGTTGGTGGCCTGACGTAGAGAGACCCCTGGTAGACGGGTTGATCACCACAATCACGTCGCCTGAACC
>NZ_SMKY01000454.1 GCF_004349235.1 Actinomadura darangshiensis
GTGGTGGACGACTGGCCGGGGAGCGGGCTGAGCGACGAGGAGCTGGACGTCGCCTACAACGTGCGGCGCAAGGCGGGGCGCGAACTGTTCGACCGGTACATGGAGCGGTACCGGGCCATGTCGGAGGCGGCCGTTGAGGGGCTTCCCGGGCACGAGGGGATCGTCTACGACGAGGTGAGCGGCGAGCGCCTCGACGTGTGGGGCACCGGCGGCGAGCCGCGGCCCGTGTTCGTGTTCCTGCACGGCGGCTACTGGATGGCGCTGTCGCGGGACGTGTCGTCGTTCATGGCGAGGATGCTCCACGAGCAGGGCATCGCGACGGTCGTGCCCGACTACACGCTGGCGCCGGAGGCGTCGCTGGAGGAGATCGTCCGGCAGGTGCGGGCGGCCGTCGCGTGGGTGTACCGGCACGGACGCGAGCACGGGCTCGACCCGGAGCGGATCGTGGTCGGGGGCAGCTCGGCCGGCGGGCATCTGACCGGGATGGCGATGGTCGGCGGCTGGCAGGGGCCGCTCGGGCTGCCGGAGAACGTCGTGAAGGCCGCGATGCCGTTCAGCGGGCTGTTCGACATCCGCCCGATCACCCGCGTCTACGTCAACGAGTACGTCCGGCTGGACCTGGAGCGGGCGGCGGCGCTCAGCCCGGCGCTGCTGCCGGCGCGCTACCGGTGCCCGGCCGTGTTCGTGTCGGCGGAGAACGACGGCGACGGCTTCCTGGCGCAGTCGCGGCTGTTCCATCCGGTCTGGGACGCCGGCGACCTGATGGTCGTGCCCGACCGCGACCATTTCGACGTGGTCCTCGATCTGGCGGACGCGGGGTCGATGCCGGGCAAGGCGCTCATCGACCTGGTCCGCGCGGTGTGACCGGCCGGTGTGATCGACCGGCCCGCCGTGATCAGCCGGCGGTGATCTCGGCGGCCTCGCGGCGGAGGTGGTCGAGCATCAGGCGCGCCGACGGCGTCGGGGCGCGGTGCGCCGGGAGCGTGACGCCGACCTGGCGGCGGACCGTCTCCAGCGGCACCGGCAGCGGTGCGATGTCGGCGTCGGTGCGCGCGACGAGCTCGGGGAGCGCGGCGATCATGTCGGTGTCGCGGACCAGGGTGCGGACGGTCAGCACCGACGTGCACTCGACCAGGTTCCCCGGCAGGACGAGGCCCTCGGCGCGGAACGCCTGCTCCAGCTCCGAGCGCAGCGCCGTCTGCTCCAGGGGCAGCACCCACGGGTAGCCGGCCAGGTCGGCGAGGCCCGGGTCCGGCAGCGAGCGGGCGGGGTGGCCGCGGCGGGCGACGAGGCGGACGGGCTCGCCGTAGAGGGTGATCTGGCGGAGGCCGCGCAGGTCGTCGATCGGGTTGAGGCGGCCGAGGATCAGGTCGATCTCGCCGTCGAGGAGCCGCGGCACCTGGGCGTCGAACGTCGCCTCCTGGACGATCACCGTGATGCCCGGCCGGTCCTTCTTCAGTGCGGCGATCGCGCGGGGGAGAAGGACGTTGGAGCCCGCGAGGAGGGTACCGATGGTGACCGTGCCGACCTCGCCGTCCGCCAGCCCGGTGATGCGCTCCCCGGCGCGGCGCAGCTCCGCCAGCACGGCGCGGGCGTGCTCGACGAACGCGTCCCCGAACATGGTCGGCGTCACGCCGCGCGGGCCCCGGGTGAACAGCTCGACGCCGAGGATGGTCTCCACCTCGCGGAGGCTCCGGGTGACGGCGGGCTGCGCCAGGTGGAGGTGCTCGGCGGCCCGCAGGACGCTGCCCTGGTCGGCGATGGCGACGACGAGCACCAGGTGCCGGAGCTTGAGCCGTCCGTTGAGCAGGTCGATCGCGCGCATGGCGCCTTACTATCACAGGACGGTTATATCGGGAGGCTCCTCCGCTACCGGCCCGGCATGCCGGCGGGGCCGAGGTAGCCCTCCGCCTGGAGGGTGAAGAGCTCGGCGTAGCGCCCGCCGGCGGCCATCAGGGAGTCGTGGGTGCCGTGCTCGGCGACCCGGCCGTCCGCGAGCACGTAGATGCGGTCCGCCATCCGGACGGTCGAGAAGCGGTGCGAGATGAGCAGGACGGTCCGTCCGGCGAGCAGGGTCCGCAGCCGGTCGAACAGGTCGTGCTCCGCGCGGGCGTCGAGCGTGGCGGTCGGCTCGTCCAGGATGACGAAGGAGGCGTCGCGGAAGAACGCCCGGGCCAGCGCCACCCGCTGCCACTGGCCGCCCGACAGGTCCGCCCCGCCGGCGAACTCGGGCCCGAGGAGCGTCGCGTAGCCCTCCGGCAGGTTGCTCAGGAACGCGTCGGCCCCGGCGGCCCGCGCCGCCTGCCGGACGGCCTCCTCGTCGCCGGCCCGTCCGGCCCGGCCGAGCGCGACGTTGTCGGACGCCGGCAGCACGTAGCGCTCGAAGTCCTGGAAGAGCACGGCGATCGACTCGCGCAGGGCGTCCGGGTCGCAGGCGGCGGCGTCCACCCCGTCGTGCAGGATCCGGCCGCCCCCCGGCCGGTACAGGTGCGACAGCAGCTTGGCGAGGGTCGTCTTGCCCGAGCCGTTCTCGCCGACCAGTGCGACGACCTGCCCGGCCTCGATGCTCAGGTCGACGCCGTCCACCGCGGGGCGGTCCGCGGAGGGGTAGGTGAACGCGAGGTTCTCGGCCGTCAGCACCCGGAACGGCGGGGGCGGCGGTTCGGCGGCCTCGCGGTCCGGCGGGACGAGGAAGGTCTGGAGGTCCTGGACGAACGGCGCCGCCTCGAAGAGCCGGTCGGTCCCCGCGGCGGCCATGCGGAGCCGCGCCGCCAGCAGCAGGGCGGCCGTGGCGGCGGCTCCCGCGTCGGCCGCCGGCATCCGGCCCGTCGCCGCGTACGCCAGCAGCGGGCCGAGCACCGCGCCGATGGCGAGACCGCTGACCAGCCGCGCGAGCAGGGTGATGCGGAGCCTGCGGCGGACGGTCCGGCGGATCTCGCCGAGGCGCTCCCCGGTGCGCGCCTCCCACCGCCCGCGCAGGTAGGGGGCCAGGCCGAAGGCCCGCACCTCCGCGGCCGAGCGGCGGCTGGTCAGGACGTCCTGCAGGTAGCTGCGCTCGCGCTCGGCGGGCGTCAGCCGGAACAGCACGCCGTAGAGCACCTGCCCGCTCTTCAGCCCGGCCAGCCACAGCGGCGCGCCCGCCGCCAGGGTCGCCGGGACGAGCAGCGGCTCGATCGCCGCGAGCGCGAGGGCCACCCCCGCGGTCGCCATCAGCGCGCTGGTCAGCGCCCCCAGCCCCTGCACGATCTGGTGCGGGCGGATCCGCGCGCTCATCGAGGCCCGTTCGAGCCGGTTGTGGAAAGCGGGACGCTCGAACTCCTCCAGGTCCGCCGCGCAGGCGGCGTCCAGGATCCGGCCCATCGCGTACCGGTTGAGCAGCTCGCTCAGCACGTCGTCACGCGCGGACGCGACGGAGACCGCGACGGCGATCAGCCCCGTCAGCCCGAGGACTAGGGCGCCCTGCGCGAGGACGGCCGCGGGGGCCGCGCCGCCGAGCGCCCGGTCCAGCAGCTGCCGCCCGCCGAGGACGGGCAGCACCAGGCCGAGACCGGCGGCGGCCTGCAGGCCCGTGATGAGGGCGAACTCCCGGGGCGCCGCCGAGGCCGCGAGGCGGACGGCGGCCCAGAGGAGGCCGGGGAGCCGCCGCAGGCCGGGCTGCGGCGGCTCCGACCACTCGGCCGCGGTGACGGGCGCCGCGTCGTCCATCAGTAGCCGACTTGCTCCACGTCGCCGCGCCGGAACGGGCCGCCCCGCATCAGCAGGTCGGCGATGCGGTCGGCCATCGGCAGGCCGAGGTCGTGCTGCATCCACATGAACTGGCCGTTCGGGTTGGACTCCAGGAAGACGTGCTCCCCGTCCGGGGTGACGATGAAGTCGAGGGCGGCGTAGACGAGCCCGAGCTCGTCCATCAGCGCCTGGACCTGCCGGACGACGCCGTCCGGCAGCGGCCGGTAGTCGCCGTACTTCAGCTCCCGGTCCGCCCGCCAGTCGATCTTCGTCCGCTCCACCCCCTGCGAGTCGATCACCACCGGGAAGTAGGTGTCGCCGACGACGGTGAGCCGGACCTCGTACGCCTTCTCGATGTACTCCTGGAACTGGCAGAGGGTGTGCCGCACCCGGGGCAGGTGCTCCTCGATCTCCTCGCCGAGCACGGCCGTGTAGAGGCCGGACGGGAAGGCGCCCGGATAGTGGATCACGCCTCCGCTGAGCGACTTGTAGACGAGCCCGCCCTCTCCCTCCTGCTTCACCAGCCGGGCGACCTCGTCGGGGTCGTTGGTCAGCAGCGTCCGCGGGACGCGCATGCCGGCCTGCTTGGCGAGCTTGAGCTGGTACGGCTTCAGGTCGGCGACCGCGTCCAGGTCGGGGCGGTTCATCCAGAGGCAGCCGGTCGAGCGCAGGATCCCGCCGATGCCGTGCATCGCCTCGTACCGGGCGAACTCGCGTTCGGCCTCGCCCATCTCCTCGCCGAACTCGAACGGGGTGGGCCGCCGGTACCAGACCCCCGACAGCGCCGCGAGGTCGACCTCGCGGTCGATCTCGCCGTCGTGGTGGCGCATCACGGCCCGGTCGGCGCCGTCGAAGTCGGACGTGGTGAAGGAGAGCCTGCGGGGGAAGTAGCTGGTGTCCACCCGGACGACCCGGGCGCCCTTCGCCGTGAGGCTGCGGACGACCGGGTCGACGGTGGGGTCGAAGTCCTGGGTGAGCACCAGGACCTCGGCCTGGGGGGCGCTCATGTATCAGGCGCACACATCGTCGAGGATCTTGTCGCCCCAGGGCGGTTGCCCCGAGCCCGTCGTGGTGTACGAGCTGTACCCAGCGGTGACGTCCTCGCCGTCCGGGCCGACCCAGGTCTGGGTCGCGGGGTCGTAGTGGCCGGCCTGCGGGTCGGCCGCGGGGGCGCCGTCGTCGGGCGTGCCCCACGGGGTGGAGTAGGCATAGCCGAACGGCCGCTCGCCGCCTTCCGGCGTCGGGACCGCCGCGGGGTCGAAGCCGGCGTGGTCGGGGGAGATGAAGGCGCGGGTCGTGCGGAGGGCGGGCCTGGTCAGGGTTCCGGGCATGGGCGTGCCTTTCCGGTGGGGGGTGGTCTTTCCTGCGCGGGCGGCCGCTACGACGCGGTGGGCTCGGTGATCCCGGTGAGCCCGGGGA
>NZ_SMKY01000455.1 GCF_004349235.1 Actinomadura darangshiensis
GGACCGTACACGGGAGTCCCTCTGGTTCGCGATCTTCTGTTGATCAAGCGCCGGACCGTCTGGAGTGTAAGGCGTGCCGTCCCCCGCCGCCACCG
This sequence comes from Actinomadura darangshiensis, assembly GCF_004349235.1. Lineage (GTDB taxonomy): Bacteria > Actinomycetota > Actinomycetes > Streptosporangiales > Streptosporangiaceae > Spirillospora > Spirillospora darangshiensis. The sequence goes on from NZ_SMKY01000455.1 coordinate 96, forward strand.
ATCGGTCAGTAGGACTTGGGGAGGCCGAGGGAGTGCTGCGCGACGAAGTTGAGGATCATCTCGCGGCTGACCGGGGCGATGCGCATGAGCCGGACGACCCCGGCGAGCATGCCGACGCCGTACTCGGTGGTGAGGCCGTTGCCGCCGTGGGTCTGGATGGCCTGGTCGACGCAGTGGATCGCGGCCTCGGCGGTGGCGTACTTGGCCATGTTGGCGGCCTCGCCCGCGCCCGTGTCGTCGCCGTCGTCGTACAGCCAGGCGGCCTTCTGCCCCATCAGCCGCGCCAGCTCCAGCTCGATCTTGGCGGCGGCGAGCGGGTGCGCGAGGCCCTGGTGGGCGCCGATGGGCGTCTTGAACACCTGCCGGTCCCTGGCGTAGGCGGTCGCCTTGCCGAGGGCGAGCCGGCCGATCCCGGCGCCCATCGCGGCCGCCATGATCCGCTCGGGGTTGAGGCCGGCGAACAGCTGCAGCAGGCCGCCGTCCTCGTCGCCGACGAGCGCGTCGTAGGGCAGCCGGACGTCGTCGAGGTGGCAGATGAACTGCTTCTCCGGCGACACGATCTCCATGTCGATGGGCGTGAAGGTGAACCCCGGCGCGTCGGTCGGGACGATGAAGAGGGACGGCCGCAGGTTGCCCTTCTGGTCCTGCGTCCGGGAGACGAACAGGACGGCGTCCGACTCGTCCACGCCCGAGATGAACGTCTTCTGGCCGCTCAGCACCCAGCCGTCGCCGTCCCTGCGGGCGGTGGTGGTGATGCGGTGCGAGTTGGAGCCCGCGTCGGGCTCGGTGATCGCGAACGCCATCTTGACCGACCCGTCGGCGAACCGCGGCAGCCAGTGCTCGCGCTGGTCGCCGGTGCCGGACCGGGCGATGATCGTCGCGCAGATCGCCGGGGACACCACCATCAGCAGCAGCGGGCAGCCCGCGGCGGCCAGCTCCTCGCACACGGCGGCGAGGTCGCCGATGCCGCCGCCTCCGCCGCCGTACTCCTCCGGCACGTTGACGCCGAGGTAGCCGAGCCGTCCGGCCTCGGCCCACAGCTCGTCGGTCTTCTGCCCGGCCTTGGCCTTCTCCACGTAGTAGGAGGCCCCGTACTTCGCGCCCAGCTCGGCGACGGCCGCGCGGAGCGCCTGCCGCTCCTCCGTCTCGACGAAGCTCATTCCCGGTTCCCTTCGATGACGGCGAGGACGGCCCCGGACTCGACCTGCCGTCCCGCGGCGACGTTCAGTTCGGCGACCGTCCCGGCGGACGGCGCGGCGATGCGGTGCTCCATCTTCATCGCCTCCAGGACGACGAGGGTCTGCCCTTCGGCGACGTCCGCGCCCTGCTCCGTCTCGACCCGGACGACGGTGCCCGGCATGGGCGCGAGGAGCGAGCCGGGGGCGATCTGGCTGCTGGGGTCGGTGAACCGGGGGACGGCGGTGAGCGCGACCGGGCCGAGGCGGGAGTCGACGTGCACGGCGTCCCCGGCCGTGGTGACCGCGAAGGTCTCGCGGAGGCCGTCATGGTCGAGGACGACCCGGTCCGGGGTGGCCGTCACCAGCGACGTCCCGGGGCACAGTTCGGAGGTCATGCCGTCCCTGTCGATCCGGTAGTCGACGTCGACGGGGCCGTGGGGGCCTTCGAACGTCCTGCGCTGGGGCTGGGACCGGACGTTGCGCCAGCCGGTCGGGAGGCCGCCGAGCACGGTGGCGTCCGACCGGCCGGCGGCGGCCTGGGCGAGCGCGGCCGCCAGTGCGGATCTCTGGACGGCGGCTTCGCCGGCGAGTGGCGCGGCGAGGACGCCGAGGCCGACGCGGTCGAGGTAGCCGGTGTCGGTGTCGCCGGCCAGGAAGGCCGGGTCCTCCAGGACGCGGACGAGCAGGTCGCGGTTGGTGGTGAGGCCGTGGATGCGGGCGCCGCGGAGCCCGGCCGCCAGCCTGCGGGCCGCGGCCGCGCGGGTCGGCCCCCACGCGATCAGCTTGGCGAGCATCGGGTCGTAGTGGACGCCGACTTCGCCGCCGCTCTCCACACCGCTGTCGAGCCGCAGCCCGTGCGTCGCGGGGACCGCGAACTCGGCATCGACGTCCGGGACCGCGAAGGTGTGCAGGGTTCCGCTGGCGGGCCGCCAGTCGTGCGCCGGGTCCTCCGCGTACAAGCGGACCTCGATGGCGTGGCCGCGCGGCTCCGGCACGTCCTGCGGCAGCCGGGCGCCTTCGGCGACCTCGATCTGGAGGCGGACGAGGTCCACCCCGTAGACGCACTCGGTGACCGGGTGCTCGACCTGGAGCCTGGTGTTGACCTCCAGGAAGTAGAAGCGGCCGTCGCGCGCCAGCATGAACTCGACGGTGCCGGCGCCGGCGTAGCCGATCGCGCGGGCCGCGTTCGCCGCCGCATCGCAGAGCCGTCCGCGCAGCTCCGGCCCGACGGCCGGCGACGGCGCCTCCTCGACGATCTTCTGGTGGCGGCGCTGGATCGAGCATTCGCGCTCGCCCAGCGTCCAGACCGTGCCGTGCGTGTCAGCGAGGATCTGCACCTCGATGTGCCGGGCGCCCTCCAGCAGCGGCTCGCAGAACACGGTCGGGTCGCCGAACGCCGACTCGGCCTCACGGCGGGCGGCGGCGACGGCGTCGTCCAGCCCGTCCCGCGCCCGGACGACGCGCATGCCGCGTCCGCCCCCACCCGCGGATGCCTTGACCAGCAGCGGGAAGTCCGCGTCCGCCACCCCGGCGGGGTCGAGCTCGGGCAGCACGGGGACGTCCGCGGCGGCCATCAGCTTCTTGGCCTCGATCTTGAGGCCCATCGCGGCGATCGCCTCGGGCGGCGGGCCGACCCAGGTCAGGCCGGCGTCGACGACGGCCCGCGCGAAGTCCGCGTTCTCCGACAGGAACCCGTAGCCGGGGTGGACGGCGTCGGCGCCGGCGCTCTTCGCCACCGCGAGGAGCCGTTCGGCCGACAGGTACGTCTCCGCCGGGGAGGCCCCGGGCAGCCGTCCGGCGACGTCCGCCTCCCGGACGTGCGGCGCGTCCGCGTCGGGGTCGGAGTGGACGGCGACCGTCCCGACGCCGAGGCCCCGGCAGGCCCGCAGGACGCGGCGGGCGATCTCGCCGCGGTTGGCGACCAGCAGTCTCTTGATCATTTATCGCTCACATCCGGAAGACGCCGAAGCCGTCGGCTCCGCGCACGGGCGCGTTGTGGACCACGGACAGGCACAGGCCGAGGACGGTCCGGGTGTCGCGCGGGTCGATCACGCCGTCGTCGTAGAGCCGTCCGGACAGGAAGAACGGCAGCGACTCGGCCTCGATCTGGCTCTCGACCATCTCCCGCATCGCGCGGTCCTGGTCGTCGTCGTAGACCTGCCCGCGCGCTTGCGCCGCCTGCCGCGCCACGATCGACAGGACGCCCGCGAGCTGCTGCGGCCCCATCACCGCCGACTTGGCGCTCGGCCACGTGAACAGGAACCGGGGATCGTAGGCGCGGCCGCACATGCCGTAGTTGCCCGCCCCGTACGAGGCGCCCATCACGATCGAGATGTGCGGGACTTTGCTGTTCGCCACCGCGTTGATCATCAGGGCGCCGTGCTTGATGATCCCGGCCTGCTCGTACTCCCTGCCGACCATGTAGCCGGTCGTGTTGTGCAGGAACAGCAGCGGGGTGTCGCTCTGGTTCGCGAGCTGGATGAACTGCGCCGCCTTCTGGGCCTCGTCCCCGAACAGGACGCCCTGCGCGTTCGCGAGCACCCCGATCGGGTAGCCGTGGACGCGCGTCCAGCCGGTGACCAGGCTCGTGCCGTACAGGGGCTTGAACTCGTCGAACCGCGACCCGTCCGCGACGCGGGCGATGACCTCGCGCGGATCGAACGGCACCTTCAGGTCCTCGGGGACGATCCCGGCCAGCTCCTCCGCGTCGTACAGCGGCGCCTCGGCCCCCGCCGGGGCCGGGCCGGCCTTGCGGTGGTTGAGGTTCCTGACGATCTGCCGGCCCAGGCGGAGCGCGTCCGCCTCGTCCGCCGCCATGTAGTCGGCGAGGCCGGACGCCCGCGCGTGCATCTCGGCGCCGCCCAGCTCCTCGTCGTCGGCCTCCTCCCCCGTCGCCATCTTCACCAGCGGCGGGCCGCCGAGGAACACCTTCGCGCGCTCCTTGACCATGACCACGTGGTCGCACATGCCCGGGATGTACGCGCCGCCGGCCGTGGAGTTGCCGAACACCAGCGCGATCGTCGGGATCCCGGCCGCCGACAGCCGGGTGAGGTCCCGGAACATCCGGCCGCCCGGGATGAAGATCTCCTTCTGCGTCGGCAGGTCCGCGCCGCCCGACTCGACGAGGTTGATGACGGGCAGCCGGTTCTCCAGCGCGATGTCGGACGCCCGGAAGCTCTTCTTCACCGTCCACGGGTTGCTGGAGCCGCCCCGCACCGTCGGGTCGTTCGCCACGATCATGCATTCGACGCCCTCCACGACGCCGATGCCGGTCACGACGCTGGCGCCGACCGGGAAGTCGCTGCCCCACGCGGCGAGCGGGCTCAGCTCCAGGAACGGCGAGTCGGGGTCGAGCAGCAGTTCGATGCGCTCCCTGGCCAGCATCTTGCCGCGCGTGCGGTGCCGGGCGACGTACTTCTCCCCGCCGCCCTCCAGCGCCTTGGCGTGCTCGGCGTCCAGCGCCGCCAGCTTCTCCAGCATCGCCGCGCGGCGCTCCCGGTACTCCGGGCTCCGCGGGTCGAGCGTGCTCTTCAGGGTCACAGGACGGCCTCCGGGACGTCGGCGAGGCGGGACCGCAGCCACTCCCCGAGGGCCTTGCCCTGCGGGTCGAACCGGGTCGAGGCGGATACGCCCTCCTGCAGGAGCCCTTCGACGACGAAGTTCACCGCACGGAGGTTGGGCAGCACATGCCGGTGGACGGGGAGCCCCCGGGTCTCGGGCAGCAGTTCCCGGAAC
>NZ_SMKY01000456.1 GCF_004349235.1 Actinomadura darangshiensis
GCCTCGCCCCAGCCGACGATTCCCTCGCCGTGCCGGATCCAGGCCAGCGCGGACGGGTGCGGAAGCCGCGCGAGGAGGTCGCCCGGGTCGGGGACCGGGACGGTGCGGACGGCGAGTCGGTCCGGTGCTGTCACGGCGAGCTTCACGTGGCCCACTGTACGCCAGATTTGAACCTGTTCAAACGGGCGGGGTGGCGGTGGGCGGTGAGGTGTGCGCCACAGTTCGGCCCGGGGCGGGCCGGGGCGTTGTGGTGTGCGTATTCCCGTCCGTCCCGTACCCATGCACGGGGACGGGACGGACGCGGGACGGTGCGAGGGCTACCGGTCGCGGGCGGCGCCGGTGAGCTTCCATGCGGCGGGCAGCAGCCCGGCCGCGAGCGCGACCTTGAGGGCGTCGCCGGCCAGGAACGGCGTCACGCCGAGGTCGACGGCCTTGGCGAGGTCGACGTGGAGCGCGGCCATCAGGTAGGGGACGCCGGCGGCGTACATGATGGCGGTGCCGGTGAGCATCGTGCCGATGGTGCGCAGCGGGGTGCGGTCGCCGCCGAGTTGCGCGAGCCGTCCGACGACGGCGCCGGCGGCGATGAACCCGATGATGTAGCCGAGGGTGGGGAATCCGGTGCCGGAGGTGCCGTCGGTGAACCAGGGGACGCCCGCCATTCCGGCCAGCAGGTAGACCAGCATGCCCAGGCCGGCGCGGCCGAAGCCGAGGGCGGCGCCGGCGAGCAGCACCGCGAAGGTCTGCCCGGTGACCGGTACCGGGGTGCCGGGCAGCGGCACCGCGATCTGCGCGGCGACGCCGACGAAGGCGGCCGCGCCGGCGACGAGCGCGGCGTCGCGGGCCAGCGCGCCTGGCAGCAGGTCGCCCAGGACGGCGCGGCGCCGCTGGGCTGCGTGGGCAGTAGCCACATATCCTCCCAAAATGGTTGTGTCAGGCCGAAACCTAGCGAACGGCTGTTCCGGGATGGACGGCGCGGGGCTACAGAAACGGCGCCTCGGTTTTGTCGGCGGCCTTCAGCGGGCCGTGCGGGCGAGGTAGATCACGTCGGGTTCGCCGCGCGGCACCGGCACCTCGCGGACCTCCACCCGGGCGAACCGGTCGCGCAGCAGCGCCTCGAACGCCGGTGCCGCGTTGGCGCTCCACACGGCGAGGACGCCGCGCGGGGCGAGGAGGGCGGCGAGCGCGTCCAGGCCGGCGGGCGCGTAGAGGCGGGCGTTGCCGGGGGTGACGGTCCAGTCGGGGCCGTTGTCGATGTCCAGGCACAGCGCGTCGAAGGGCGGTGCGTCGAAAGGCGCGGCGCCGGCGCGGGCGCGGGCGACGTAGTCGAGCAGGTCGGCGTTCTCGACGGTGACGCGGGGGTCGTCCAGGGCGCCGCGGGACCAGGGGCGCAGCGCGGTGGCGTGCCAGGCGATGACGGCGGGTTCGCGTTCGACGACGGTGACGTGCGCGACGCCGGGGACGGTCAGGGCCTCGGCGAGGGAGAACCCGACGCCGAGGCCGCCGATGAGCAGCCGCACCGGCCCGGAGAGGCCCTCGGCGGCGGCGCGGACCAGGAGCCGCTCGGACTCGCCGTTGCGGGTGTCCATCAGGAAGACGCCGTTGCTGATGATCTCGTAGTCGGCGCCCGCCCGGCGCAGCACCAGCTCGCCCCCGGCGCCGGCGGCGCGTTCGACCACGGCGGGCTCCCCGGCCCTCCCCCCTGCGGATGTCATGCCCGGCACCCTAGCCGCCCCCGCGCGATGGTGATCGCGGGCGGTGTCGGCTACGGTGCCGGGCATGCCCGAGACACACCGTTCCGGCGGGCTGCTGGCCGGACGCCGGATCCTGGTCGTCGGCGCGGGGACGCGGCCGAGCGACGACCCCGCCGCCCCCGTCGGCAACGGCCGCGCCATCGCGGTGGCCGCCGCGCGGGAGGGCGCGGCGGTCGCGTGCGCCGACGTCGACGAGCACGCCGCCGGCCAGACCGCCGCGATGATCGACGGCGAGGGCGGGACCGGCCACGTCGTCGTCGCCGACGTGACCGACCCGGCGTCCTGCGACCGGGTCGTCACGCAGGCCGCCGAGCGGCTCGGCGGCCTGGACGGGGTGGTGTTCAACGCCGGGATCGGTATCGGGTACGGGCTGGCGGGCACGGCGCTGGCCGACTGGGACCACGTCCTGCACGTGAACCTGCGGGCGCCGTTCCTGGTGGGCAAGGCGGCGATGCCGGCGCTGGACGCCGGCGGCGCGCTGGTGTTCATCGGGTCGCTGGCCGGGACGAAACCGGGGTCGCGGTCGCCGTCCTATGACGCGTCCAAGGCCGGGCTGACCGGGCTGGTGCGGCACATCGCGGCCGAGGGCGCGCCGCGCGGCGTCCGCGCGAACGTGGTGGCGCCCGGCCTGATCGACACCGTGATGGGGCGCGCCGCCTCCGACGGCAACGCCTCCCGCGACCAGGTCGCCCGCCTCATCCCGATGCACCGGCAGGGGAGCGCGTGGGAGGTCGCCGACGTCGCGGTGTTCCTTCTGTCGGACCGCGCGTCCTACGTCACCGGGCAGGTCGTCCACGTCGACGGGGGCCTGTCCACCCTGCGCTGATCCACCCCGTGCTGACCGGTGCGCCGACCGGTGTGCCGACCGGCCGGACCCGGTGGCGGCCGGGAGGGCGGCGTCCTACCGTGGGGCCCCGTGGACGATCATGTGCGGCTGCGGCCGGTCACCGAGGACGATCTGCCGTTCGTCGAGCGGCTGCGCACCGACCCCGAGCTGAGCGGGCCGTTCCTGTGGGAGGGATGGTTCGATCCCGGCCGGCTGCGGCGGCGCTGGGACGGCGACCGGATGCTCGGCGAGGAGACCGGCAACCTCCTGGTCGCGGGCGGCGCCGACCGGCTCGGGCTGGTGTCCTACCGGCGGGTGAGCACCACCGCGCGGACGTGGTGCTGGAGCGTGGGGATCTCGCTGATGCCCGAGGCGCGCGGGAGGGGCGCCGGGACCCGCGCGCAGCGGCTGCTGGTGGAGTACCTGTTCGCGCACACCATCGCGCACCGGATCCAGGCCGAGACCGAGGTCGGCAACGTCGCCGAGCAGCGCGCCCTGGAGAAGGCGGGGTTCACCCGGGAGGGCGTGATGCGCGGTTACAGCTTCGTGCGCGGCCGCTATCGGGACGAGGTCCTCTACAGCGTCCTGCGCACCGACGTGGAGCTGCCGGAGGGCTAGCGGGAACAGCCCTTCACCTCCCGGCGTTGCCGTGTAACTATGTAATCATCCGGGAGGTGCGATGGTCCCCCACGAGAGCGAGCCGCCGCTGGACGCCTACTCGCGCGTCGTGTCCGCCGTGGCCCGCGAGCTGACCCCGCGCGTGGCGGCGCTGCGCGTGCGGCACCGCCGCGGGGAGGGCACCGGGTCGGCCGTCGCGTTCACCGGCGACGGGTTCCTGCTCACCAACGCCCACGTCGTCGGCTCCGCCTCGGGCGGGCAGGCCGCGTTCGCGGGCGGCGCCACCGGCGCGTTCACCGTCGCCGGCACCGACCCGCTGTCGGACCTGGCCGTCGTCCGCGCCGACGGGCCCGTCCCCGACCCGGTCACCCTCGGCGACAGCGACGCCCTGGTCGTCGGGCAGCTCGTCGTCGCCGTCGGCAACCCCCTCGGCCTGGCCGGGTCCGTCACCGCCGGGGTGGTGTCCGCGCTCGGCCGGTCCCTGCCGACCTCGCAGGCCGCCCGGGGCGGCGCCGCCGTCCGCGTCATCGAGGACGTCATCCAGACCGACGCCGCCCTCAACCCCGGCAACTCGGGCGGCGCGCTCGCCGACGCCCACGGCCGCGTCGTCGGCGTCAGCACCGCCGTCGCCGGGATCGGCCTCGGCCTGGCCGTCCCCATCAACGCCACCACCCGCCGCATCATCGGCGCCCTCATCCGCGACGGCCGCGTCCGCCGCGCGTTCCTCGGGGTGGCCGCCGTACCCGTCCCCGTGCCGGCTCGGCTGCGGGACCGCATCGGGCAGGACGAGGCGCTGCGCGTCGCCGAGGTCGTGCCCGCCAGTCCCGCCGACCGGGCCGGGCTGCGCCGCGGCGACCTGGTCCTCACCGCCGGCGGCGCACCGGTCTCGCACGCCCAGTCGCTGCAGAAGCTGATGTTCGCCGAGGCGATCGGGCGGCCGCTGCCGATCACGGTGCTGCGCAACGGCGCCATGGTCGACGTCATCGCCGAACCCGTCGAACTCGACGCCGAGCACGCCTGACCCGCGGGACGGTGCCGGTCACGGCCCCCGGAAGGTGGCGCGGTAGGCGGAGGGGGACACCCCGATCGCCGCGGCCAGGTGCTGGCGCAGCGACGCCGCCGTCCCGAACCCGGCGCGCTCGGCGACGCGCTCAACCGGCAGGTCGGACTCCTCCAGCAGCCGCCGCGCCAGCTCCACCCGCTGGCCCGCCAGCCACACCTGCGGCGACACGCCCGTCTCCCGCCGGAACCGGCGCGTGAACGTCCGCACGCTCATCGACGCCCGCGCCGCCAGCTGCGCCAGCGTCAGCGGCCGGTCCAGCCGGGCCAGCGCCCACGCCCGCGCCGCGCCCGTCGAGGCGTCGCGCGGCTCGGGCACCGGCAGCTGGATGAACTGCGCCTGCCCGCCCTCCCGGTGCGGCGGGACGACCGTGCGGCGCGCCACGTCCCCCGCGACCGCCGCGCCGTGGTCGCGGCGGATCATGTGCAGGCACAGGTCGATGCCCGCCGCCTCGCCCGCCGAGGTCAGCACGTCGCCCTCGTCGACGAACAGCACCGCCGCGTCGACCTCCACACCGGGGAACATCGCCGCGAACCGGCCGCACGACAGCCAGTGCGTCGTCGCGCGCCGCCCCTCCAGCAGGCCCGCCGCCGCCAGCACGAACGCGCCCGTGCACACCGACGCGACCCGCGCGCCCCGCGCCCGCGCCGCCGCCAGCGCCGCCGGCACCGGGCCGTCGCCGGGCCCGGTCTCGTCCAGCAGGTGCGACGCCGGCACGATCACCGTGTCCGCCGCATCCAGGGCCTGCAGCCC
>NZ_SMKY01000457.1 GCF_004349235.1 Actinomadura darangshiensis
GCCGACGGTGCAGGTCGTGAACGAATTGCTTCTCCGTGTAACTGAAAAGTGAATCTTCGGGCATGACTAGAGATCATGGAGAGCACCAAGCGTGAGCCGGGTGCGCAGGGCGAGCATCCCGGCACCGAGCCCGTGACCCTCGAGAACCAAGGACGCCCGCGCACCGACTGGATCGTCTACGGCGTCACCGCGGTGCTGTCGGCGGCGTTCGTGATCTGGGGAATGGCGGACACCGGCAGCCTGAGCTCGGCGGCGCAGTCGACGCTGGACTGGCTGCTGGCGAACGTCGGCTGGCTGTTCGTCCTCGCCGCCACCGGGTTCGTGATCTTCTCGCTGTGGCTCGCGTTCAGCCGGTACGGGCGGATCCCGCTCGGCCAGGAGGGCGACGAGCCCGAGTTCCGCACCGTGTCGTGGATCGCGATGATGTTCAGCGCGGGCATGGGCATCGGGCTGATGTTCTTCGGCATCGCCGAGCCGCTCACGCACTTCGTCGAGCCACCGCCGGGCACCGACCCGGCGCAGAGCGAGGCCGCGATCGAGACGGCCATGGCGACCACGATGTTCCACTGGACGCTGCATCCGTGGTCGATCTACGCCGTGCTCGGCCTCGCGATCGGGTACAGCCACTACCGGCGGGGCCGCAGTCAGCTGATCAGCTCGGCGTTCGTGCCGCTGCTCGGCCGCCGGCACGCCGAGGGCTCGGTCAGCAAGCTCATCGACATCCTGGCGCTGTTCGCCACGCTGTTCGGCTCGGCCGCCTCGCTCGGCATCGGCGCCCTGCAGATCCGGACCGCCATGCAGGAGGCGGGCTGGATCAGCAGCCTCGGCACCACCGTGCTCGTGCTGATCATCCTGGTGCTGACGATCTGCTTCATCCTGTCGGCGGTGTCCGGCGTCGCGCGCGGCATCCAGTGGCTGTCCAACATCAACATGGTGCTGGCCGCCTTCCTGGCGGTCTTCGTCTTCGTCGTCGGCCCGACGGTGTTCATCCTGGAGCTGCTGCCCACCTCGATCGGCGTCTACATCCAGGACTTCGGCGAGATGGCGTCCCGGTCCGGGGCGACGGGCGGCGAGCCGATGAAGACGTTCCTCGCCAACTGGACGATCTTCTACTGGGCGTGGTGGATCTCGTGGGCGCCGTTCGTCGGCATGTTCCTCGCCCGGATCAGCCGCGGCCGCACCATCCGGCAGTTCGTCGGCGGCGTGATCCTCGTGCCGAGCGTGGTCAGCCTGGTCTGGTTCGCGATCTTCGGCGGGACGGCCATCCACCAGCAGCACGACGGCCTGAACCCGTTCGGGAACGGCTCGGAGGAGCAGATCACCTTCAACGTCCTCGGCAACCTGCCCTGGGAGGTCCTCACCGCGATCGTCGTGATGGTCCTGGTGGCGATCTTCTTCGTCTCCGGCGCGGACGCGGCGTCGATCGTCATGGGCACGCTGTCGCAGCGGGGCAACCCCGGCCCGTCCCGCTGGGTGGTGATCTTCTGGGGCGCGATGACCGGCGGCGTCGCGGCGATCATGCTGGTGATCGGCGGCGACAAGGCGCTGAACGGCATCCAGAACATCACGTTCATCGGCGCCCTGCCGTTCGCGATCGTCCTGATCCTGCTGTGCTTCTCGCTGGCCAAGGACCTGCGCTCCGACCCGATGATGCGCCGCCAGAACAAGGGCGCCGAGGTCCTGGAGGACGCGGTCGTCACCGGCGTCCGGCGCCACCGGGGCGACTTCGAACTGCAGATCCAACCGTCCGAGGCGTCCCCCGACGACGCCGGCCCCCGCGTCCCGCTGCGGAAGGAGGGCGCCGCGCCGGAGGACACCGTCAGACGATCGGACGGTTCTTCCTGATCCGGCGGCGGACGTCGTAGAGGTAGAGGTTGAAGGGGAACTCGCGGGCCGGGCGCGGCAGCACGCGGTTGCCCAGGGCCATGACGCGGGTCAGGCGGTCGAAGCGCGCCTGGTCGCGGGGCGTCCACGGGTAGCCGAGCGCGTCGCGGAACGGCTGCGGCAGGAAGCCGAGGGTCAGGAAGCGGTGCAGGCGGCCGAACTGCCAGCGCAGCGGCGCCGGGAAGAGCCGCAGCTCGGTGAGGTCGCGCAGGTAGCCGCGGGTGACGCCGTCCATCTCGATCTGGGCGAGCCCGGCCTGCCAGTAGTCCTCGAACGCGGCCCGGTCGGCCGGCCACATGTCCTCGGTGACCTGGAGGGTGGTGCCGAAGCGGGCGCCGTACCGGTACATCTCGGCGGCCTGCTCGGGGGTCGGCTCCCCGTACAGCATCGTGTAGATCATCTCGATGCCCTGGTAGAGGCAGGCGGCGACCCAGAGCTGGAGGTCGCGGTCGAAGGCGTTGTACGCGACGGGCTCCTTCGCGCGGACGTGCCTGTGCTGCCGGTTCACCTCCTCGCGCATCGCCAGGCGCTCCGCCTCGGTGCCGAGCATGGCGACGGCGATGTAGCTGAGGGTGGTGCGGGCCCGCTTGACCGGGTGCTTGTCGACGCGTCCGCTGTCGACGGTGCTCTCGGCGACGCCGTGCCCGACGGGGAGGCGGGAGAGCTGCATGACGACGTTGGCCGCCGCGGCGGCCAGCGCGACGCCGCTGATGGAGTCGGAGACGACCTTCGGGGGCGTCTCCTCCGCGGTCGTGGTCATCCGGCCTCACCCCTCTGATACGTAGAGACGGAATTCGTCTCACTGTGCCAGGTGTAAGTGAGCGCTTGCAAGGGCGCCCGGGAGTGGGCGCCCTCACAACACGTCAAGCGTACGGATCCTCCTTCGCGAGGACGTGGTCGGCGAACCCCTTCAGGGCGTCCAGGGTGTGCAGGTAGGCCATCGGGCCGTAGGAGACGCGGGCGACCCCCATCTCCGCGAGCTCCTTCAGGGACGTCCCCGGGAAGTCGTTCGCGTTCACCGGCCCCGGGATGCCCTTGACCAGGGCCCGGACGGCGTCCGGCGGCGCCATGATCGGGTACACGCAGTCGGCTCCGGCCTCCAGGTACAGCCGGCCCCGGGCGATCGCGGCCTCGACCGGGTCCGCCACCTGGGCGACGAACGTGTCGGCGCGGGCGTTGATCACCAGCGCGTCGCCGGCGGCGGCCCGGACGGCGGCGATGTACTCGGCCTGCTTCTCCGGGGCGGCCAGCTCCCCGGCGTAGGTGTCCTCCAGATTGCAGCCGGCGGCGCCGATGGCGAGCAGCCGCTCGACCAGCTCGGCGGGCCGCAGCCCGTACCCGGCCTCGGCGTCCACGGTGACGGGCACGGTCGCGGCGCGGATGACGCGGCCGGCGGCGGCGAACATCTCCTCCGCCGGCGCCCCCTCATGGTCGGGATAGCCGAGCATGGCGGCGATGGCGGCGCTCGCCGTGGCGAGCGCGGGAAATCCGGCCTCCTGGACGATCGTGGCGCTGCCCGCGTCCCAGACGTTCGGCAGCAGCAGCGGGTCCCCGGGGCGGTGCAGGTCACGAAGGCGTGCGGCGTTCTCGGTCATGGATTTCCCCTTCCCTTTTCCAGGGAGACCTTGCAAGCCACGGGAGTGTGACATCGGCCCCCGGCGGGCCTACGGCGCGGCCCGTGCGTGAGTTAGCGTCAAGTGATCATCTACCCGCGATGAGGGAGTGCGCATGCTGCCCTGGTCCGCCGAGCTCGCCGGCCGCCTGGAAGACCACGTCGTCAGCAGTGAGCTGCTGCGCGGCAACCCGCTGAAGGACCCGCACGAGCGGCCGGTGCTGGTCTACGTCCCGCCCGGCTACGACGACGAGCCGGACCGCCGCTATCCCAGCGTGTACGTGATCACCGGGTTCACCGGGCACGTCGGGATCTGGCGCAACCGGATGCCTTACCGGCAGCCGTTCCCGGAGACGGCCGACGCGGTGTTCGCGTCCGGCGAGGCACCGCCCGCGATCGTCGTGTTCGTGGACGCCTGGACGGCGCACGGCGGCAGCCAGTTCGTCGACTCGCCCGGCACGGGCCGCTACCACTCCTACATCTGCGACGAGATCGTCCCGTGGGTGGACGCCCGCTACCGGACGCTGGACGCCCCCGAGCACCGGGCGATCAGCGGCAAGTCCAGCGGCGGCTACGGCGCGATGATCACGCCGATGCTGCGGCCCGACCTGTTCGGCGCGCTCGCGACGCACGCCGGGGACGCGCTGTTCGAGTACTGCTACCTGACCGAGTTCCCGAAGTGCGTCCGGCACCTGCGCAAGTACGGCGGCGACATCTGGCGCTGGTGGAGCGACTTCAACTCCCGCACGTCGTTCACCAAGCCCGAGGACATGGAGCTGCTCAACATCCTCGGCATGGCGCTGTGCTATTCGGCCCGCGAGGACGGCACGCCCGAGCTGCCGTTCGACCCGGTCACCGGCGTCCTCCGGCAGGACGTGTGGGAGCGGTGGCTGGCGTGGGACCCGGTCCGCATGGTGCCGGGCCACGCCGAGGCGATGCGGTCGCAGCGCGCGATCTGGATCGACGGCGGGACCCGCGACGAGTGGTACCTCGACATCGGCGCGCAGGCGTTCCACCAGGCGCTTCTCGACGCCGGCGTCAAGGAGGACGTGATCGGCTTCGAGCTGTTCGACGCGGGCCACGGCGGCATCGACTACCGCTACCCGCTCGCCCTCGCCTGGCTCTGCCGCCGCATCGCCCCCTGACACCCGCGGTCCGCGACGGGACGGGACGGGCCGCTCGACCGGCCCGGCCCGTCCGCGCTGTCCAGGCACGACATTCCAGTGGTTCCATTAACACCCCGACAGAAGTTGAAAATCCAATACCAAATGGATTTATTGACACCTTTCACAATTCAGGGTGCACTTCGGGGCAGCTCATCCGGATGAGTCCCCCATCCAAACCCCCCGCCGGGCGGGCGGCGGCGCGACGGAGCGCTCCCACAAGGAGCTCCACGTGCCACTCCCCCTCCCCGTCCGGCATGTGGAAGGAGCACCCCCGTGAGACACCAGACCGCGATCGGGGCGGCGGCACTGTCC
>NZ_SMKY01000458.1 GCF_004349235.1 Actinomadura darangshiensis
GCCCGGTCCAGCGCTGATGGATTCACCGAGATCCTGGCAGCACCCGTCGGTCTTCAAGTTCAGCGCCCACAGCACCACAACCAGCGGGACCATCTCCAGGTCGATATCCGCCTCTCCTCCGCCGGGAAGTATGAGCCGTTCGGAGGGGTGAACATTGCTCAACCGGTCAGGCATCGCGCTGCCTCCTCCAGATGCCGACGCACGGTCCGCTGGGTCGCGGTGTCGCGGGACGGGTCGGGAATCCAACGGAGGCTCTGCTGCAAGTACCACTCGCTGATCCAGACCCGGTGCCAGCCGCCCGCCCAGACCTCGGCGGGCAGGCCACCCCGATTCGCCAGCGCGCTGACGGTGCCGCCGGTGGCGACATAGGCGCGGATCATCGCTGCGAGGGCGTCAGTGTCGAGCGGTTTGGGCGTGTCCTCCCAGGACGCCAGGTCAAGTAGGCCGGGACCATTGAAGGCCCGAGCCCAATCCAGAATCGTCGTGCCCTTCGGCCCGGTATGCAGGGAGGTCGGGTGGAACTCACTGTGACACAACCCGAAAGGCCCGACATCGGTCCCACGTGCACGTTGCTCGCCTACCTCGGCGAGTTGCTCCAGCAGCGCCGAGACGTCCGCGTTGTCCGTCCAGCGGCCGGTATCCCGCAACTGCTGGAGCGAGGCGAGTGCTTGACCGGGCAGTGCAGCCAGCGCGGCGGCGTCCAGGAACGGCAACCCGTCCATCGCCGGGCAGGCGTGCACTTGGACGGCCGCCTGCGCGCCGACGTCTCGCGGTGCGTCCTCTTCCGGCATCTCTCCCAGATCATCCATGAGCATCGCCAACCAGCCCTGCGGGTCACGGTGGACGGACCGGAGTGTGGGGACGGGTACGCCGTGATGCGAGGCATGGACGATCACCTCGGCTTCGCGAGTGAACGGTGTGTCAGCGGTCTTCAGGATGAAGGTCGTCCCATCGTCCAGACGGATGCGTTCGACCGCCGACAGTTCCCAGACATGCACGGGCTCACGAGCGACGGGTCGGGCGGCGATGCCAGCGGACTGGACCAATGTGGAAAGGACCCGGAAAGGGGCGGACAGCGGGTCCGCCCCTTCTGGTCCAGCGTTGTCACCGGTCACAGGCTTCCACCCGCTCGATCCAGTCATCACCGAAGTGTCGCAGCTCACGGCGGAACTCGGTGAGGTCTACGCCGAACGGCACGACTGCGCCGCCGCGCATGTCCACCTGGGACTGGCAACCGTGGACGAGCTTGCCGCCCAGCGCGGCGTTGGCCTTGACCGCCTCCACACGGCGTCGCTCGTCGAACCACGTTCCGTGGTACAGCTCGTCCACAAGACGGGCCTCGGTCTCCTCCAAGCCGTAAACGACCTTGCAGGCGACGGGGAACATCCAGGCGGGTCCGACGTTACTGATTTTTCCGCTCAGCTCGACCCGGTTGAGGGCCATGAGGGTGCCGACCTCGCGGAGCATCCGCAGGTGCCGGGCCTTCACGCCGAGCTGGACGAGGCCGGGCTCAGACAGGAGTTCGTCGCGGAACAGGAACGAGGTGGTCTCCTCCGCGATCTTGAGGACATCGCCGGGGTCGTCGGTAGTCCGGCCGTGCTCTCTGATGTGGTCGAGGGCCATCTGCTCAACCGCGGTGGCCTCGGTCTCGATGGCGTTCAGCAGCTCGTCGCGGACGCCGGTCCAGTCGCACACCAGCCAGGACGGGTTCTCGTACCGGAAGAAGTACTCGCCGATGTCGATCCGCACGTTCTTCCCGGTGACGCTGACCCCAGCGATCTTGTTCCAGCCGGGATGGAACTCCGAGGTGAACTCCACCTGGATCATCGAGGGAGCAGGCGAGGTGGCGGTCATCCGATCCTCCTTTGAAGTCGGTCACTGGTAAGCAAACCCCAGCCGGACTCCGGCCGGCAGAGGCACAATGAGGGGCAGCCAGGGGGCATCCCCGGGGGCACGGCGACACGTCAGGTGCTCACATGACTCCATCGGAAAAGGCCCGGCTCGGAGCGCGGCTTAAGGCCGAGCGCACGGCACGCGGCTTGACGCAACGCGAACTCGCCGAGCACATCGCCGAGATCATGGCCGATCAGCTCACGACGGATCTGGACACCCTCACCGATTACGTCAAACGTTGGGAACGCGGCCGCGCCGGTGTCGGACCTCGTTATCGGCGAGCGCTCGCCGATAGCTTCGGCATTCCGCAACGTCAGCTCTTCCACTCGGCCGGTCTGGAGGACGATCCTGTGCTACGCAGGCAGTTCTTGGGAGCCGCAGCGGCAGCCGGACTAGCCGTTACCCCATGGAGCGCGACCGGACAGCCAGGCCGACGCATCGGTGCCGACGTCCTGGAGCAATTGCGGCGGCGGACCGTGCGGCTCCGCCGGTTGGACGACGTTCTAGGCGGCATCGATACCTACCGACTGTATGCCTCGGAACTAGCGGCGACCCGGACCCTCGCGGAGACCTCCACATACGCAGAAGCCACAGGACGAGAGCTGCTCAGCCTCTTGGCCGAGCAGGCCCAGCAGACCGGCTGGGCGGCACTGGACGCCGGAAAGATGTCCGCAGCGCGAGCCTTCTACCGCGACAGCATGGCCGCTGCCACCGAGGCAGGCAGCACCGCCTTGATGGGAAACGCCTTAGCGCACATGTCCTATCAACGGGTCACCGCTGGACAGCATGGCACGGAGGAGGCCGATGGAGCCTGCCGCATGGTGGGGCGGCAAGCGCCACCGGCCGTGAGGGCACTGCTGCACGAACGTGCGGCTTGGGCCCACGCCATGGCCGGGCCCACGCATACCCCCCAGGTCGAGTCCGCACTCGCTGCGGCCCGTGGGGCGCTGGCCGATTCCGGCGAAGAGTCCCCCGACTGGGCGCTGTGGGTCGACGACATCGAGGTGCAGATCATGACTGGCCGCTGTTGGACGATCCTGCACCGGCCCGAGAGGGCAATACCCGCACTGGAATGGGCATTGGCCCGGTACGACGACACTCACGCCCGAGATAAAAGCCTCTACCTGTCGTGGCTGGCTGACGCCCAAATCGACGCACGGGAGGTCGATCAGGCCGCGCGGACACTCTCGCGCGCAATCGCTCTTGGCGCCGACGTCGCCTCTCCTCGGCCCGGCACGCGTGTCCGGGCTGTGGCCGCGCGGCTGCGTCCGCACGCAGCGACGGCCTGCGTAAGCGATGTGCTGGAGCAAGCTAGGGCGATGTGCGTGTCTCCCGTTTGAGCCACTCCAGACACGCCTGCGAGCCTCCTCCGACGACCACGTACATGATCTCCGGGTTGTCCCACGGGTGACGCTCCAGAAGGTGCGTTTCCAGTTCGGCATACCGCTCACTCGTGGTGCGAAGGGACACCTGCCATTCCTCGCCGGTGCCGAGTTCCCCCAGATGCCAGAAGACGTTCCCCGCCGGGCCGACCACCTGCCCCGACGCTGCGAGATGCGAGGCGACCGCCGACTTCAGCAACACCATCCCGGCCTCACGGTCGGGCGTTGCAGTGAATACCAGCAGGGGTTGAGAGTCCGTCATGTGGCGCACTCTACGGGGCAGGAGAACGCTCAGGGCCTGAATCTCCTTCTCCAGCGGGACCCAAACGGCTACGCCAGGTCGTACCGTCCTGTGAGGACGTCGGCGTGGAAGGCACGCCATGACGCGATGTTGAACGCGAGCTTGGGCCCTTCCGGATCCTTGCTGTCCCGGACAGCCGTCCCACAACATTTACAAGCCCCGACCTCGACACACGCACCGTTGTTGCCACTTTGTGCGCTCTTGCGCCGGGCGCCTACTTCGACACACGCTTCGCCACCGTTGCCACTGCGTTGGCTCTTACGCCAGACCACGTCGGAAAGGTCCACTCTGGCCACCTACATTCCGGTCAAGATTCGCTCGATCAACAGCCGTGCTTCGTCCGGGCCCGTGGCCCTTGCACGGAGCTGGTCGAAGGTCCTGACGTAGATGGCGACCTCGTCCGCTTGCTCCAGGAACACACCGCCCGTCCTGTACTCAATGTACGCAATGTCCGGGTCGGCTGGATGGGCGAAGCCAAGGAGGTAGAAGCCGGTCTGCATCCCCGGATGCGCTCCGGCCGTGAAGGGGAGCACTTGGAGCGTCATGGCGTTTCGACGGGATAGGTCGTGCAGATGTTCAAGCTGACCGCGCATCACTCCCGGTCCCCCCACTTGGAGCCGGAGAGCCGCTTCGTGGATGATCGCCCAGATCTGCCGACGACCATCCCCGTTCAGCAGGTTCTCCTGCCGCTGCATGCGGACTGAAATCCGGCGCTCAAGTTCCGCCTCGTCCGGCACTTCCAGATCAGCCAGCACCACAGCCCGCATGTAGTCGGGTGTCTGGAGGAGGCCGGTGATCAACTCGGGTTGGTACGACCTGAGTTCGTCGGCCTCCTCTTCGAGACCCACGTAGACGTCGAATCCCTTGAGCAACACGTCGCCGTACTTCTGCCACCAGCCGCGTTGGCGACTCTGCCTGGCGAGCGTGACGAGAGTCTCGGTCTTCTCTTCGTCCACCTCGTAGAACTTGCAGAGGGCCAAGATGTCCGCGGGCTTGGGCGCGTGTGTGGCGGCCTCGATCCTGCTCAGCGTCGCAGGCGCAATGCCCGCATAGCGGGCGGCGTCCTCCCGTGACTTCTTGGTCGTACGGCGAAGCTGGCGCATCTCCCTCGCCAGGCGCCGACGGCGGACAGTGGGACTCGTCCTGTTTGCCATGTCTGACCCTCCTGAACCGATATACCCGAGACTGCGAACATGATATTTGAGAATTCTCATCTAGATGCTGTACAGCCAGATGATTCGCGTTGCACACTCTAAGTCTAGAGATAGTCAACGCAGCGTGTTTATGAGTCTTGTGACGATCCAGGCGCGCTTGCTTCAGGACGAAGGGACTGGCCGATGGGGTTCGGTGGGCGGGTGGGCAGGCGCCTCACGGCTCGGGAGAGCGGGGAG
>NZ_SMKY01000459.1 GCF_004349235.1 Actinomadura darangshiensis
CCACCCCACCGAGCGCGACCTCGCTCCCGTCGTCCCGCCAGGCCCGGGTCTCACCCAGAATCCCGAACCGCATGCCCCGATTATCCCGTCCAGACTCCTCAGGAGCGGTCGATGATCGCGAAGACGACCTTGCCGGCCTTTCCCGCCAGCGGACGAACACCCCAGCGGCGCGAGAACTGGTCCACGATGAACAGGCCCCGGCCGACCTCGCTGGCCATGTCCGCCTCCTGCACGTGCGGCAGGTCGGACGTCGCGTCCTGGACCTCCATCCACAGCGCGTCGTCCTCGGTCCGGTCCAGCCGCAACATCACGTCGCCGTCCTTCTCGGACGCGTACCGCAGCGCGTTCGTGACCAGCTCGCTGGCCACCAGGCACGGCACGAAGTCGTCCATGCCCCACTGGCCAATCACCAGCCGCACGAACTCCCGGACCTCCGCGACCACCTTGAGGTCCTGCTTCACCACCATCTCGTTTTGCGTCGCCGCCTGACCCATGACCCTCTCCTCACTGTGTGTGGCGAACACTGCACATTCAGCCACAGTCACAGCTAGCATGGGCTTGCAGTCCCTAGGTGGATCGCATCAGCAAGAGAAGAGACGCATGTGCAAGTTGCCGAGAGAGGTAAGCCGCCATGGCCACACGGCGCCAGCGTCTCGATAGCTCTCCCGCCCTTGTGGCCTTCGGCCGCCAGATGCGACGGCTGCGGGAGGCCAAGGACATCAAGCAAGAGACGATCGCTCACCTGACGAAGGTCAGCCCCGCCCAAGTGAGCCGCATCGAGAGCGGCAAGAAGCGCGCCACGCGAACCTTCGTGGAACTCGTGGACGACTACCTGGAAGCGGGCGGCCCGCTCATCAGTCTGTGGGAAGACCTCAACAAGGACGGCCATCCCGTTCCGATCTGGTTCGACTGGCCACAGCAAGAGTCCGAAGCCGCCGAACTGGTCACCTGGCAGCACACGATCATTCCAGGGCTTCTACAGACCCCGGCCTACGCCCGCGTGTTCCTCGGCTCGGACGAAGCCGTGGAGGCCCGCATGGCACGCCATTCCGTCCTCACCCGGGAGGACACGCCCCCCACGGTGCTGACCGCCCTCCTGAGCGAAGGGGTATTCGACTACCTTGTGGGCTCGCCCGAGGTGATGCGGGAGCAGATCGAGCACCTCATCGCCCTCAGCGAGCTGCCCAATGTCACCATCCAGATCGTCCGCAACAATGGGCGTCCCGCGGGCACAGGCGGTGCATTCGTGGTGGCTACCATGGACGACCGGAGCGAGGTCGCGTACATGGAGACGACGGTACGAGGCATCACCACCGACGACCCCTCAGACCTCGCCAGACTCTCCGAAACACTCAGAGAGTTGCGAGCGAGGGCACTCCCCGAAGACATGTCCCGGGACATGATGAGAGAGGCACTGGAGAAATGGACTTGAGCAACGCCGCCTGGCGCAAGGCAAGCCGTAGTGGCGAGAACGGCGGCGACTGCGTCGAACTGGCAGACGCTGCCGGCATAGTGGCGGTGCGGGACAGCAAGGACCCGTACGGCCCCGTCCTCCTACTGACCCGCGCAGCCCTGCGCACGGCCGTCCACTCCGCCACCAACACCCACTGACCGCTCGGCACCAACCACCCCCGCCTACCTCACCGCAGCGATGAGGACGACCCCGACGAAAGCGCACACCACGACGCCACCGGGAGGCCGACAGAGGGCGTCAGGGAATTGCGGCCTCGATCCCGGCAAGGTGGGTGGCGAGGATCTCATCGAATGCGACGCCGCGGTCGGCCCCGAGGGGACGGATCTCGCGGGCGAAGTGGGCCAGGGCAGGGAAGCGGCCGGGGTCGGCGCCGAGAACCGCGACACGGAACTGCTCCATGCCCTGTTCGTACTCGGCGGGGGTGAGGGTGCCGATGTCGGCCTCGGAAGTGATCAGCGCGGCGAGGAGGATCACGATCCGGTGGTAGCGGTGCGGAATCTCCTCGTCGGGCAGGCCCGAGGCCCGCAAAGCCTGTAGGACTTCCTCCATGACCAGCCGGGAACCGGTGCCGCCGGACCCGTAGCGTCCCCAGACTGCGGCAAGTTGAGGATGCTGGCCGAAGGCGTCTCGCAGGCGCAGGGCTGTTGCGGTGATGCGCTGCTTCCAGTCGCTCTCGGGGCGGTAGCCGTCCATCGCGGCCGCCAGGATCCGATCCGCGACCGCGCGCAGAAGCTCGGTCTTGTTGCGGAAGTGCCGGTAGAGGCTGGAGGAGTCGGTCCCGAGCGCCGCGGCGAGCTTTCGGACGCTGAACGACTCGGCATCGCTTCTGCGCAGCAGATCCGCCGCCGTGTCCAGGATCTCCTCTGTCGACCAACGCCTTCGGCCTGCCATCCCGCCCCTCTCATCCGTGCCCAGCCTAACCCATGCACTTGCTGTTGCACGCACCGCGTGCATAAATGGGGGCACCTGCTGGCTGAGAGTCCTGGCCGGGAGGAAGAAGGCGAAGGAGAGATGGAGAGATGAGCGAGACCAGTACCGTGAAGCGGCCGCCGGAGCCGGACTTCTCGGCGATGACGACCGAGGAACTGATCGCCTACCGGGCTGCGGAGAACGGCTGGCGGGCGTCCAGCGCGGCGCGGGCGATCCTTGGGGAGCCGGACCCCGGGGCCGCGATCGCGTGGCAGGACGTCGCGCTGCCGGGCCGCGACCTTCCGGTCCGGGTGTACCGGCCGGTGTCGCCGGGCGACGGCGCGGCCGCCGCCCGGACCGGCCTGCCACTCGTGATCCATGTCCACGGAGGCGGTTTCGTGGGCACGGCGGTGCAGTGCGACTGGACCAACAGCCACCTCGCCGCCCGGTTGCCCGCGGTCGTCGTCTCGGTCGAGCACCGCCTCGCCGCCCCGGACAGCCCGCTCGCGAACGCCGCCGACGACGGCTGGGACGTACTCCAGCACGTGCTGCGGCATGCCTCGCAGTGGGGCATCGATCCGACGCGCACGGCCGTCTTCGGCGAGAGCTTCGGCGCGCTGATCAGCGCCCTGACGGCCATCCGGGCCCGGGAGGCCGGTCTGCGGCTCATGGCGCAGGTACTGGTCAACCCCGCAGTCGAGGTGACCGAGACGATGTACGACTACCCCTCCATGGCCGAGCATGCATACGGCCCGACCGGCGCTCTGCCGCAACTGCAACTCTTGCAGCGGCTCGCCGTCCCACCGGGAACCGACGCCCGCGCATTCTCGCCGCTGTACACCGACGACCTGAGTGGGCTCGCCCCCGCGCTGCTCGTGGTGCCGACCCAGGACGCGGTAGCCGATCACGGCCGCCGTTACGCCGAGCGGCTGCGCGCGGCCGGGACATCCGTGCAACTCACCGAGTACCCCGAAGCGCGGCACGCGTTCCTCACCCTGCCAGGCGTGGAACCCCAGGCCGTGGTCGCCCAGGCGGAGATCCTCGAGTTCCTCCGCGCAGCCCTGGCGGGGTGACGGAGCAACGATGCACTCCACCACCCTTGGCGCCGACGGCCCGGCGGTCTCCCGGCTCGGTCTCGGCTGCATGAGCATGACCGGCAGTTACGGTCCCGCCGACCCGCACGAGGCCGCGGCCACCTTGCTGGACGCCCTCGACTCCGGCGTCACCCTGTTCGACACCGGCGACTTCTACGGCGACGGAGCGAACGAGGAACTCCTCGGCCGGACCCTCGCCCCGCACCGCGACCGCATCGTGCCGGCCACCAAGACGGGCGTCCGGCGCGCCGCCGGAGGGCTGGTCCCCGCCGGCTCACCCGACGATCTGCGCCGCGCCTGCGAAGCGTCCCTGCGCCGGCCCGCGACCTCGGCACCGCCCTGGTCGCCTACAGCCCGCTCGGCGGCGGCCTGCTCACCGGCGCCGTCCACGCGACCACGCACTACGACAGCGGCGACTTTCGCGCCACCGCCCCCCGCTATAACGGCGACGACCTCAAGGCCAACCTGGCAATCGTCGAGGCCATCACCCACCTCGCCGCCGTGAAGAACGCCACCCCCGCCCAGGTCGCCCTCGCCTGGCTCCTCACCCGCGGCGGCGATGTCATCCCCATCCCCGGCAGCTCCCGCCGCTCGCGGTAGTGGCCTCCACGCCTGGACTCACCGGAGCCCTGCTTTCGGCCTCGACTGCGACACACTGGCGAGAAGCACTCAGTGCCTTCCAGCGTCCAGCCATCCCACCCACGCATCTCCAGGACATTTGCCGTGTTCTCCGAGCCTGACGACCCCGACGTCCGCGAGCGGATGCACACCGCCTTCGCCAGCGCGACGGCCCGGCTCGGCTGCGCGTCCGCCCACGGCACAGCCAATACCTGGGGCCACAGCGGAAGGACCATCGGCGCTCCCGTCGCGACGCCCCACGGAAACGCGTGGCTCCGCGTGCTTGAGGCACCGGTGGGCAAGGAGGGCGGAAAGCTTTGGACCGGCACTCAGGCAGCCGCGACCGCACTGCCGGTCGAGGTCCCGCGCCCTCGACTGCTGGATTCAGCCGACTGGACTCACGAGAGGTACGCCTACCGAGCCGAACTCAGCACCTACGTAACGGCGCCCGTCTGCTCCCTGACACCGGCCCTCACCGAACACATCGCTATTCCCGACGCATGGTGGTCACGATTGCACCGGGCTACGAGCACGGTCGCGGCCACACCGGTCCCGGACGACCGCCCACGTGTCATCAGCCAGGACTACATACACCGGACCATTCCTCACTACCTCGGCGACGCGGGCATCGACACGACCATCCGCCGCTGGACCCTCTCTCACGGCGACCTGCACTGGGCCAACCTCACCAGCCCGGAACTGACGATTCTCGATTGGGAAGGCTTCGGCCCCGCCCCCCACGGATTC
>NZ_SMKY01000045.1 GCF_004349235.1 Actinomadura darangshiensis
CCCCGAAACCCGACCCCGACCAGCCGGGCGGCTTCCTGCCCAACCGGGCGGCGGCGAAGGCCGGACTCAACCGCTCGATCTCCGACGCCGGATGGGGGGTTTTCCTGACGATCCTGCACGCCAAGGCTGAAAGCGCCGGACGGGAAGTGATCGCCGTGGACCCCCGCAACACCTCCCGGACATGCCCCGAATGCGGGCACGTCTCAGCGGAGAACCGGCCCACCCAGGAGAAGTTCTACTGTCAGTCCTGCGGCCACAGAGCGCACGCGGACACAGTGGGCGCTGTGAACGTTCTACGGGCCGGGCTGGTCCGTCGCGACGCCCGGAAGGGTTAGCGAGAAGCCCCCGGCTTCAGCCGGGGGAGGAGTCACCAACGCGTACAGCTCGGCGGCTTCGCCGCGTCTGGCGTGCCGGTAGGCGCCCACGGCGACGGTGGCCAGCACGGCGGCGTTGAGGCCGTGGCCCATCGCGTCGATCATGGCCAGGTGCAGGATGTCGTCGTTGAGGGCGTAGTCGAGGCTGTCGCCCGCGACGTTGTAGGCGGGTTCCAGGATCCCGGCGACGGCGACCTGCGGTGTCGTCATGGTGAGCGGGGGCAGCAGTGACCATTGGATCTCGGCGGGCACGCTCATCGGCTCGCGCCGTCGTGCCCGCAAGAACTGGTCGGTGTAGTGGTTCTTGGTGACCAGCATGTCGGCGACCAGGCCGGCGAGCCGTCGCAGCAGCCGCCGGTCGTCGTCGTCGACCTTGTCCAGGGCCAGGGCCATCACGCCGATCTCGTCGCTGCCGTCCAGGAGTGGCAGGAACATGCGCACACCGTCGGTTTGCGGTTGCTCGACGATGGTCTCGGTCAGGAACGCGCGTCCGGCCGGGGAGCTGTCCAAGGGCAGGGGGCCGCAGTCGGTGAGGCCGCGGCCCGGCAGCGGCACCAGTGTCAACTGGGCGTAGTCCTGCAGCAGGATCGAGACGTCCCGGCCGCCGATCGCGCGTATCTCCTCGGCCACCAGCGGGGCGATGAGCTGGGGCGGCATCTCGTGCGCCCGGTCCAGCAACTGCCCCAGCAGCCGCTCGCCGAAGCCTTCGCTCCGGTCCACCTCGTCCTCGGGTTTGATCAGTTCCCCCACAGCCGCTCATGTGCCCCCTGGCACAATGACAACTCTAAGTGCTCAATCGAGTTCGCAGTGTGAGTAGATCGGCTCCGGCGGGTCTTGGCCGGGTGGGAGGCGCGTGGCCGGGCCCGTCAGACCAGGCGTTCGTGGACGTAGCACCATCTCCAGGTGGATCCCGGATCCATGGCGGCGGCGAGCGGGTGGTCGGTCTCCTGGTAGTGCATACGGGCGTGCCGGTGCGGCGAGTCGTCAGAGCAGGCCACCCAGCCGCAGGTCATACAGACCCGAAGGGCCGTCCAGCCGTCTCCTCCAACCTCGCATGGGGTGCAGCCGCGCGATCGCGGAGTTATGGACGGCAGCCCGTCCACGTGCTCACAGCGTGGCGCCGAGCCATTCGGGCTGGTGGGCACACCCGAGGTCATGGCGTGGACTCTCATCTCATGATTCATCGACGGCCCCTTTCCGAGCACCGCGGTGCTGGCCACGCCGCCCAATACCAGTTGACCTCGGCTCACAGCCGGCCGTAAGGAGCGATCCGAGCAAGCTCGATCAGCGTGGGCGATAACCGTCCGTAGAGGTCGTGACGCTCAGGGCGCGAGGCCCGCATGTCGCCGTGATGCTGACGGAGGTGAGGTCGAAGCGTTTATGTTGGCCTTGGAGACTGTCACAACCGAGGAGATGAGATCCATGAGTGTGACGGTGCCCCAGGTCTGGGTCGAGGCCGGCGGGGGCCACGATATGGTCCGCGCTGACGCGATCGTGATGCTCCGCTTGGACGAGACCGGACGGCTCACCGCGCAGCTCCGCGACGACGCGAAGGTCAGTGTGACCCTCCTGAAAGGTTCGTCCGGCACCCACCCGCCCGAAGACTTCCACCGTCAGCTGATCCGGGCCGTCGCCGAACTCGCCGACTCCAGCGGCGCGCAGCTCGTCCGCGCACGGCACAAGGGGGGCGCCTGGCGCTGGGTCAGCGAACCTCTCTAGAAGCTCGTTGCGATGTAGGTTCTGCGAGCAAGGTGGGGGATGTGGAACTGCGCCAGCTCCGCTACTTCGTCGCGGTCTCCGAGGAGCTGAACTTCGGCCGCGCGGCGGCTCGCGAACACATCGTGCAGTCGGCGCTGAGCCAGCAGATCCAGCGGCTGGAGCGGGAGCTGGGCGTGCGCCTGCTGGAGCGCACCACACACTATGTCGCTCTGACCTCGGCGGGAGCGGCGTTCCTGGTCGAGGCCCGGCAGATCCTCGCCCATGTGGAGCGCGCCGCACAGGTGGCCCGGACCGCGCAGGGCACCTCACCCGCGCTGCGGGTGGGCATCATCGACGCGAGCTACGACTCGATGCCGCAGATCCTGCACGAGGCTCAGGCGCTCTACCCGGACCTGGTGATCCACCAGGTGGAGGCCGGCGTCCCCGAGCAGTACCAGCGACTCGTCGACGGGCGCCTGGACGTGGGCATCGGCCGTGCCGCCCTGGCGCCGAGCGGGGTCGCCTCGCACCTGTTCCGCCAGGACCGCCTCGGGGTCCTGGTTCCGCGCGGGCACCGGTTCGCCGAACTGGACGCCGTGCCGGTCGAAGCACTCGCCCGCGAACCGCTGCTGCTGGCCGAGGAGATGAAGGCTCCGGAGTTCAACCAGTTCACCGTCGAGATGTGCCGCGCCGCCGGCTTCACCCCGACGGTGTACGAAGGCACCGTCGACAGCGTGCACGCCGCGTCCGCTCTGGTCGCCCAAGGCCGCTGCCTGTACTGCGTGCCCTCCTCCTGCATCTCCGCGCTCCCAGGCACCATCTGGCGGCCGCTCACCGAACCGGTCTCCTTCTACCCCTGGTCGATCCTGTGGCGCGCCGCCGACGACTCCGACCATGTGCGCGCCGTCGTCACCTGCGCCCGCAACATGTCCCAGCGCCTCGGCTGGCTGGCCGCCGACCAGGCGACCGGCTGATCCGCCTCATCGAACGCCTCGGGCTCAGGCACCGGCGTGTTCTCGGCGACCTTGGTGTGTCCGGCGAGTGTGCTGGCGTTGTGCCCAGCGGATCGCCAGCGGTGCGGCCAGACCGGTCAGGGCCAGCAGGGCCCCGACGACGTACCACCCTGGACGTCCCCAGGTGATGCACAGCGAAATGAGCAGACCCGGTCCGAGTGATTCGGCCAGCCCGGCGCCCAGGCCGAACACGCCCAGGTACTGGCCGGTGGCGTGTTGCGGCGTGCCACAGTTCACCGATCGTGTGGATCACCACCGCGGTCATGAGCAGGGTTGCGGCCGACCAGGCCGGTATGCCGGCGGATAGTGAGATCAGCGAGCAGGACACGAGGAAGGCCACGCCCGATCGGCGGTAGGCGGTTCCACTGGCCGCGGGTGAATCGATGTTGCGGCTGGCTCGCACCTGGAAGGCGATGACGATGACGGTGTTGATGACCATGGTGCCGGAGTCGAGCCAGCGCGGGGCGGCGGTGGCTTGCACGAGCCAGAGGGGGATGGCCACGGTGAGCACTTTGAACTGGATGGCCATGACGCCGTCGAGCGCGGTGAGGAGAAGGGAGGGCCGGTCTTGCAGGGCGAAGCGGGGGCCGCGGACGGTGCGGCCGGGTGACGCCCGCGGCAGCAAGAACAGGATCGCCGCGGAGGACGCGAGGGCGATCGCGTTGCCGATGACCAGAAGCCGGTAAGCGGGGAGGGTGCCGACCTGAACGGCCCAGCCCGCGAGCAATGCTCCGAGGGAGATGCCGATATTGGTCACGGCACGGAGATAGGCGCGGAATTCCTGCGGCCGGGTCCCTCCGTAGTGCCTGATGAGCGGACTGCGTGCGGCCAGTCCGGCCGCCTTGGAGCCGGTGGCCACGCCCACGGCGAGGACGAACGGCCAGAAGCTGTCGGCCAGCAGGAAAGCGGCTGTCGCCACGGCCTGGATGATGAGGGTGGCCGCATAGATACCGCGTGCCCCGTGGGTGTCGGCGAGTACAGGACCCCGGCTGTCAGGTAGAGGCCGCTCCCAAGGGTGTAGACGAAGTTGGAAGCCGCGATGACACGTTGTGGTCCGGTCTCGAGCACCAGGTGGGGCATGTGGGGGACTCCGCTCCCGGGTAGCGAGAGAAGCTCTTGCGTGAGTTGTTGCAAGGTAGTTGCATTAGCCAATTAGTCGCAAGTAGCGGAGGTGCGCTGGCAGCGGTCCGCGGCCGGTTCGGTGCCGAGGCGGAGCGACGGGCTCGAAGCGGGCGTCGTGCTTCAGCCGACGTGGCGCCGGTAACTGGCGGGCGGTGACCCGTACTGGCGTTTGAAGGCATGGGTGAAGGTGTGCTGCGAGCTGTAGCCGACCTGCTGGGCGATCGTCTTGACGAGGGCGTCGGAGGTCCGCAGGAGCCGGGCGGCGGTGGTCATCCGCCACCACGTCAGGTAGGTGAGCGGTGGCTGGCCGATCAGATGTGTGAACCGCCGGGCGAAGGCGGCGCGGGACAGGCGTGCCTGCGCGCCCAACTCCTCGACGGTCCATTGCCGGCCGGGGTCTCCGTGGATGGCGCGGAGGGCGGCGGCGACGGCGGGGTCGTGCAGGGCCGCCGTCCACCCGGTGGCGGAGTGGCCGGAGACGCGCTGCTCCTCGAACCACGCGCGCAGGATGTAGAGCAGGAGAAGATCCAGCAGGGTGAGCAGGATGGTGTCGGAGCCTGGGCGGGCGTCGCTGTCCAGTTCCACGCCGAGGAGTTCGACCGCGGCGCTGAGTTCCCTGTGGCGCCCTACCCGCGTCGGCAGGTGGATGACCTCGGGCAGGTCGTTCAGGAGCGGATGCGGCCCGGATCCGTCCAGGAGGTAGGCGCCGCAGAGCATGACCACCGTCGGGGGACGGTCGGCCAAGGTCTCGTCGTCGCGGCCATCATGGACCCCGGTGAGCGTTGTGGGCGGCTCGCTCACCGGGGTGGACGGTTCGTCGGCCAGGCCGTGTGCGGATCCGCGCGGCAGGAACGCCACGTCGCCCGGCCCGAGGGCGATCGGCTCGCCCCGCGACGGGAGCAGCCAGCACGTTCCCTGGAGAACGATGTGGAACCCGGCGGACGGCACCGGCGGAAACCGCTGGGCGAACGGAGCGGACCTGGTCACCCGGCCCGAGTGGGGTCGACCGGTACGCGCCGCACTCACCACATCAGACAGAACGTCCACGCAGCCAGAGTGCCTCTGCGAAGACGATGACGCAAACTTCAGAGCGTATGACGCATTCAATCGTCTTGTGTCAGCGCCTTACTGTGCCCGTGGAGCCCAGCAAGCGCGCAGCTCCCATCCCGAGGAGATGACATGAAGATCGCCGTTTATGGCGCGAGTGGATACCAGGGCAAGCTCGTGCTCACCGAACTGGCACGACGCGACATCGAGACGGTCCTGGCCGGACGTAATCGCGCGCGCCTGGAGGAGGCCGCCTCGGCCATCGGTCTCCCCGACGCGGAACGACGCTCGGCCGACGCCAGCGACCATGAGGCGCTTGTGAGCGCGTTTCGCGGCTGCGACGCCGTCATCAACTGCGCCGGACCGTTCACCTCGTCGGGTGAGGCCGTGGTCCGCGCCGCGATCGCCGCCGGCTGCCACTACGTCGACACCTCAGGCGAGCAGCTCTACGTCAAGAAGATCTTCGACACCTTCACCACGGAGGCGGAGAACGCCGGCGTCACCGTCGTACCCGCCGCCAACGACGGCTGCGTCCCGGTGGACCTCATGGCCCACATCCTGGCCGACCGGCTTGAACCGGTCGAAGAGATCATCACCACTCACGTGGTCGTCGGGGGCGGGGGCATGTCGCGCGGCTCGCTGCGCTCGGTTGTCGAAACGATCGACGCCATCAAGGCGGGCGGCCTGGCCTACACCGACGGCGACTGGCACCCCGGCGTGCCCGCCCGCCGCACCGCGATCACGCTGCCCGGACAGTCGGAGGCGACCCCGGTGATGGCCTTCCCTGTGCCGGAGGTGGTGACCATTCCCCGCCACATCCGCGTCCGGCGTGTCCAGGGCCTGACCGAGGCGGCGCTGGGCGACCGGCTGAACACCCCGCTCACACCGGAGATCATCGAAAGCCTGCCCGAAGGACCCGATGGGGACGGCCGCCGCACCCAGCACTTCACCTACGTGCTCGACGCCACCGGTATCGACGGCCGCCGCGCCCGCGGCATCGTCCAGGGCCCCGACACCTACGGCACGACCGCGGTGATCGCCGTCGAAGGCGCCCGCCGTCTCATCGCCGAACCCGCCAAGCCGGGAGTGCTCGCACCCGCCCAGGCCTACCCCTCGACCGCCTTCCTCGACTTCCTCGTCCCGCATGGGATCCAGTGGATCATCGAGGACGCGCCGGCAACCTGACAACGAGCCCTCTCCGCGCACCAGTTCGACGCATCCCCGCCGACGGCCGTGATGGGTCCGAGGGCCCGCGAACGGTGGGGTGTGGGCGTCAGCAGAAGGTGATGCCGTCGGGGCTCGGGATCGATAGCGAGCGGCCGGTATCGGTCAGCCGACCGGATCGGCGGTCGACGGCGAAGAGGTTGACGGTGCCGCTGACCTGGTTGGCGACGAACATCCACCGGCCGCTCTCGTGGAGCGTGAAGCTCCACGGCTTCACACCGCCGCAGGGAACCCGCTGGACGAGCCGGAGCAGCCCGGTCCTGCGGTCGACCGAGAAGGCGACCAGGGTGTTCTCGCCCCGGCTGGAGGCGTAGACGAAGCGCCCGTCGCGGCTGATCGCCAGTTCCGCGCCGCTCTTGGCGCCCTCGAACCCGGGCGAGTCGAGTGGCAGGATCTGGCGGTTCGTGAACCGTCCCCGCCGCGGGTTCCAGTGGAGGGCCTGGAGGTCCGCGGTCAGTTCGTTCAGCAGGTAGCAGTCGCGCCGGTTCGGGTGGAAGACGAGGCGGCGCGGGCCCGAGCCCGGAGCCGTCGCGAACGACCGCGGCCCCGTCTTCGCGTCGTAGGACATGGCGCCGGTCGAGCGGTCGTAGCGGTAGGCGAAGACGCGGTCCGCGCCGAAGTCCGCGACCAGCGCGTACGTGCCGCTCGGGTCCACGACGACCTCGTGCGGGTGCGGGGCCGCCTGGCGCGGGTTCGGGCCGGAGCCGGTGTCATGGACGACCGACACCGGCGAGCCCAGGCCGCCGTCCCGCGCGATCGGGAGCGACGCGGCCAGGCCGGCCTCGAAGTTGGCGACCAGGAGCGTGTCCGACCGGCGGTCGACACCGATGTACGACAGGCCGCCGCCCGCGGTGCCGCCGCCGTCGGTGTGCACCTCCCCGGCGGGTGCCAGGCCGCCGGTCGCCCGGTCGACCCGGAAGACGTGGACGACCCCGCCGTCCTCCCCGCCGGCGACGTAGAGGACGGGACGCGAGGGATGCGCCGCCGCCCAGTTCGCGGTCACCTCGGCCAGCGGCCCGATCCGCGTCATCGTCCCGCGGACGGGGTCGAACCACCCCCCGTAGATCTGGGTGCCTTTCCAGGTGCCGGTGTAGAAGAGCTCCGCCGCTCTCCGGCGTGCCGCTCCGGCGGCCCGCGGTGCCGCCTCGGCGGCGGTCGCGGCGCCGAGGAGCGGCAGCGCGGCGGCCGCGGCGGCGGACGCCGCCATCGTGCCGAGCGCCTGCCGCCGGGACGGCCGCGACGCCACTTCGCCCGACGCCTCGCCGCGCATGGAATCACGCATCTGAAGACAGCCCCTTCCTGTTCGAGTCCGTGGGCGTCCCCCGGTGCGCCACCCCCGCAGGTTTACCATCTTTGTCCAACAATCACGAGACCCCGAAAAGGATGAATCGTAGATCTCGGAGCAACTCTTGCCCTTATGTAGCATCGCTGTTACGTTCCCCTCACTGTTTGTCGGACAATCTGCGGTCGAAGCGCTCGACGGCAAGGAAGGTTGACAGCGTGAGCGCACAGGCCCCGCGCAGGCCGGGCAAGGAGACGACGTTGCTGACCCACCCACGCGATCCGCACGCCGAGGCCCTCCGCTTCGAAAACGTCACGCTGGCGTTTCCGGGCGGCCGCCGGCCGGCCATCGAGGACGTGTCGTTCACGGTCGGGCGCGGCAAGTTCGTCGCGGTCATCGGGCCCAGCGGATGCGGCAAGAGCACCATCCTCAACCTGGCCGCCGGGCTGCTCTCTCCGACGGCCGGGGAGGTCTTCTTCAACGGAGAGCCGGTCACCGGAGTCAACTCCGAGGCGGCCTACGTCACCCAGC
This sequence comes from Actinomadura darangshiensis, assembly GCF_004349235.1. Taxonomy (GTDB): domain Bacteria; phylum Actinomycetota; class Actinomycetes; order Streptosporangiales; family Streptosporangiaceae; genus Spirillospora; species Spirillospora darangshiensis. The sequence goes on from NZ_SMKY01000045.1 coordinate 8,292, forward strand.
AGGCCCACCTGCTGCCGTGGCTGAGCGTCCGGGGCAACATCGGCCTCGCGCTGAAGTTCCGGAAGGTGCCCAAGGAGGAGCGTGCCGAGCGCATCGCCCACTGGACCGAGGTCGTCGGCCTCACCGGGTTCGAGGACCACTTCCCCCGGGAGCTGTCCGGCGGCATGCAGAAGCGGTGCGCGATCGCGCGGGCGCTGATCTACAACCCGTCCATCGTGCTCATGGACGAGCCGTTCGGCCCGCTGGACGCCATCACCCGGTTGCGGCTCCAGCAGGATCTGCTCGACCTGTGGGAGGAGCAGAACGGGACGCTCGTCTTCGTCACGCACGACCTCAACGAGGCGATCTACCTCGCCGACGAGGTCATCGTGATGTCGGACGGGCCCGGCACGATCCGCCAGGTGCTGCCGGTGCCCTTCGAGCGGCCGCGCAAGATCGGCTCCCTGGTCGAGTCGCGGGAGTTCTCCGAGATCTACAACGACCTCTGGAGCCTCTTCAAGTCCGAACTGGACCTCGAAGGTCCGGATGAGGAAGCCCGCCACGCCGCGGCGCGAGGGGCGGAGCGTTGATATCGGTTCAGGAGAAGATCCGGGTCCCCAGCCCGCCGGCGCGGGTCTGGGAGGTCGTGTCGGACCCCGCCGAGGTCGTGTCCTGCATCAGCGGGGCCGAGCTGGGGGAGGCCCACGACGACGGCTCGTTCGACGGGACCCTGGTCGTGAAGTTCGGTGCGGTGCGCGTCCGGTTCGCCGCCCGGGTCTCCCTGGAGCTGGCCCCGTCCGACCTCGAAGGGCGGCTGGAGGCGCGCGGCCGGGACGGGCAGCGCGCCACGCGGTTCACCGCCCACGCCACGTTCCGGATCGTGGAGGGCGACGGGCCGGACGATTCGCGGGTCCTGATGGACGGCGAGATCCAGCTCACCGGCAAGCTCGCCTCGCTGGTGGAGGCGGGTGCCGGGGCCGTCGTGTCGCGGATGACGAAGGACTTCTCCCAGCGGCTCGTCCTGCTGTGCGCCGAACCCGCCGCCACCCCTGCCAAGGCTCCCACGCGGCCGCGCGCGCTCGGCCGGTTGCGCGCCTGGTGGGCGCGCCTGTTCACGCGGCGCAGGCCGCGGTCACAAGAACGCACCGCGACGGAGTCGAAGGAGACGGGGAGTGGCAGTGTCCAGGCTCAATAGCGTGATCGCCGCGCTGGACGCGGGACGGCACGTGTTCGCGTCCTTCGCGTCCGCGGACCCCGCGGCCGCCGTCGAGTTCAGCACCGCCGGCTACGACGCCGTGGTGTTCGAGACCGAGCACAAGCCCTGGGACGCCCTCGCGCTGCGCGACAGCCTCCAGTACCTGCTGAACCGGCGGCAGATCTTCGAGGCCGGCGGGCTCGCGCCGGCGGTGACGCCTCTGGTGCGGATCCCGGTCAACGGCGCCGAGAAGGCGCAGTGGCAGGCCAAGCAGGCCCTCGACCTGGGCGCCTACGGCATCGTGTGGCCGCACATCACCTCGGTGGACGAGGCGTACAACGCGGTCGCGGCCTGCCGCTATCCCCGGATGCCCGACGACCCCCGCTACGAGCCGGCCGGGCTGCGCGGCGACGGGCCGAACGCGGCGGCGCGCTACTGGGGCGTCCCGAACGGCGAGTACTACGCCAGAAGCGACGTGTGGCCACTCGATCCGGACGGGGAGATCCTCGTCGCGATCATGATCGAGGACCAGCGGGGCATCGAGAACCTGCCGGACATCCTCGACCGGGTGCCGGGGATCGGCCTGGTCCTGCCCGGCGAGGGCGACCTGAGCCAGGAGCTGGGCGTGCCGCGCCAGTACGGGCATCCGCTGGTCATGGAGAGCAAGCGCCGGATCCTGGAGGTCTGCGCCGAGCGCGGTGTCGCCGTCGGCCATCCGCACGTGAGCGCCGACAACGCCAAGCAGGTGCTGGACGACGGCTACCGGTTCCTGATGTCGGCGCCGGTCCGCTCCTACCCGGCCCTGGAGCTGGGCCGGACGCTCACCGGCGACACCTGACCGGGCCCGTCACCGCTCCCGCGCCCCCACACGAACTTGGAGAACCCTGATGGTCATCGATTGCCACGGCCATTTCACCACCGCGCCGCCCGCGCTCGGGACGTGGCGGGAACGGCAGATCCGGGCGTTCGAGGACTCGGGCGCGCGGGTGTCGCCGGACGAGCTCGACATCGGCGACGAGGAGATCAGGACCGCGATCGAGCAGGGGCAGCTGAAGCTCCAGCGTGAGCGCGGGACCGACGTGACGCTGTTCTCGCCCGGCGCGGGGAAGATGGCGCACCACTACGGGGACGAGCGGACCAGCCTGGACTGGTCGCGGGTGAGCAACGACCTGATCAGCCGCGTGTGCGCCCTGTTCCCCGGCCGGTTCGCCGGTGTCTGCCAGCTCCCGCAGTCACCCGGCGGCGGCCTGGAGACCTCGATCCGCAATTCCGCCGCCGAACTGGAGCGCTGCGTCGAGGAACTCGGGTTCGTCGGCTGCCTGCTCAACCCGGACCCGTCCGACGGGTACTGGCAGGCGCCGCCGCTGACCGACAGGGTGTACTACCCGCTCTACGAAAAGCTGGTCGAGCTGGACGTACCGGCGATGGTGCACGTCGCGATGTCGCGGAACCCCTCGGTCCAGGGGACGTGCGCGCACTACCTCAACGGCGACACGGCGGCGTTCATGCAGCTGTGCATGTCCGACCTGTTCACCGACTTCCCGGACCTCAAGCTCATCCTGCCGCACGGCGGCGGCGCCGTCCCCTACCACTGGGGCCGGTACCGGGGCGTCATGCAGGACCAGGGGCGCCCGCCGCTGGAGGAGTCGATCCTGCGGAACGTCTTCTTCGACACGTGCGTGTATCACCGGCGCGGCCTGGAACTGCTGCTGGACGTCATTCCCGCGTGGAACGTCCTGTTCGCCTCGGAGATGATCGGCGCCGTCCGCAGCGTGGACCCCGAGACCGGGCGCCGCTTCGACGACACCAAGTATCAGCTCGACTCCATCACCGCCATGAGCGACGCCGACCGCGCAGCCGTTTACGGCGGCAACGCGCTGCGGGTGTTCGCCCGTCTGGAGGACGTCCTGAAGAACGAAGGGACCCGGAAGTGAAGGTCTACGAAGCGCTCGCCGAGGCGTTCGTCCAAGAGGGGACGAGCGACGTCTTCGGCATGATGGGCGACGCCAACATGCACTGGATGAACGCGCTGGCCCAGCGCGGCGTGCGGCTGTACGAGGTCCGGCACGAGGGGTCGGGCCTGGGCATGGCGGACGGGTGGGCGCGGGCCGCCGGCCGCCCTGGCGTGGTGACGACGACGAGTGGGCCGGGCGTCTCCCAGCTGGCGACGTCGATGGTGTGCGCCAGCCGCGCCCGGACGCCGCTGGTCGCGTTCTGCGGCGAGACGACCTGGGGCGACCGGGACGCCGTCCAGTACCTGGACCAGCAGCGGTTCGCCGCCGCGATCGAGTGCGGGTTCGTCCACCTGTCCCGGCCCGACCAGGCCGAGGAGGCGGTCCAGCGGGCGTTCTACCTGGCGCGGACCGAGTCGCGGCCGGTGATGCTGAGCGCGCCGATCGACGTCCAGAAGGGCGCCTTCGAGGAGGCCGGCCCCTACGTCCCCTCGACCGGCCTGATCGACCGGCCCCGGCTGCTGCCGGACCCGTCCCGCATCCAGCGGGCCTGCGACCTGGTCGGGGCGAGCAAGCGGGTCGTCGTGATCGTCGGCCGGGGAGCACGCCGCGCCGGCGCGGCCGAGCAGGTGCTGCGGTTGCAGGAGCAGACCGGCGCGCTGCTGGCCACCACCCTCCAGGCGAAGAACTGGCTCTGCGCGGACACCGACTTCCATGTGGGCATCTCGGGGCTGTTCGGCAGCAAGGTCGCGCAGGAGCTGCTCCAGGAGGCCGACTGCGTGATCGCGGTGGGCGCCAGCCTCAACGGCTACACGACCGAGCACGGTTACCTCTTCCCCGACGCCAGGTACGTGCAGATCGACACCACACCGCACCTGGTCATGGGGAACGGCGCGGTCGCCGACTGCTACATCCAGGCCGACGCGGTCACCGCGCTCACCGAGCTCAGCCGAGCGCTGGAGGAGCGCTCGGTCAGGCTGGAGGGCTTCCACACCGAGCAGATGCGCGACCGGCTGACCGCTCCGCTGCTGGACCCGGCCGACATCAGGCGCGAGCCGGACCGCCTGGACCCGCGCGAGGCGATCCAGATCATCGACTCGGAGCTGCCGGGGGAGATGGGTCTCGTGCTGGGCAGCGGCCACCAGGTCGACTTCGGCACCATGCTCTTCCAGCGGTCGCGCGAGGTGCTGTCCAACTACGGCATGTTCGGCGCCATCGGCCAGGCCCCGCTGCTGACCATCGGGACGATCGTCGCGAACGGCGGCAGGCCCCACTTCGTGGTGGAGGGCGATGCCAGCTTCCTGATGCACCTGCCCGAGTTCGAGACCGCGTGCCGGTACGGGCTGCCGGTCCTCGTGGTGGTGATGAACGACGAGGGGCTGGGCGCCGAGTACCACAAGTCCAAGGCCGCGGGCCTGGACCCCGGCCTCGCGACCATCCCCACCCCGGAGCTGGGCTCCGTCGCCGTGGCGCTGGGCGGCGGCGGGGCCACCGTCCGCACCACCGGGCAGCTCCGCACGGCCCTGGCCGAGTACGTGGCGGACCCCAGGCCGACCGTCATCGACGTCCGCATCACCCGCGAGGTGCTCAGCGTCCCCTACCGGCGCCTCTGGTTCGGCGAGGACGTGTGAGATGACGTCCCTCAAGGTGCAACTCGGGAACTACCCCCACACGCGGCCGCTCAAGGAGCGGACGATCCCCGTCGACGGCGTCGACTGCCACTTCACCGAGTCGTCCCCGCTGCATGCCGCCTTCGCCCGGATGGTCCGGAACCTGGAGTACGACGTCTGCGAGATGCCGGTGGCCACCTACCTCCAGGCGCGGGAGGCCGGCGTCCCGGTCAGGCTGCTCCCGGTGGTGATGGTCGGCAGCGGGCACCACCGGTCCCTGACCCGGCTGCCGGACGGTCCCGGCCTGTCGCCCCGCGACCTGCCCGGCCGGCGGGTCGCCGTCCGCGCCTACAGCCAGACCACCGGCCTGTGGGTGCGCGGGATCCTCCGCGAGGACTTCGGGGTCGATGCTTCGGACGTCACCTGGATGACCACGGAGGAGCCGCACGTCGCGCAGTACCGGAACCCGCCGAACGTGCGGCTCTGCGCGGCGGAGCGCGTCGTGGACCTGCTGCGCGCCGGGGACGCCGACGCCGCGGTGCTCGGGCCGCGCGCGATCGGCGGGCAGGGCGCGGGGCTGGTCCCGATAGTCCCGGACGCGGAGGAGGCGGAGCGCGCCTGGGAGAAGCGGCACGGCGCCGTCCCGGTGAACCACCTGGTCGTGGCGAGCGACGACGCCGTCCGGTCCGCGCCGGACGCGGTGGCCGCGCTGTACCGCGCCCTCGCGGAGGCGATCGCCGCCACGGCCGGGGAACGCGACGGCTCGCCGGGCGGACGCGCGGTCGCGGCCGGCTGGACCGAGCCGCTGCTCAGGTGCCTGGACGTGGCGGGCCGGTACGCCCTCGAACAGCAGGTCGTGCGGTCGCCGGTCGACATCGGCGCCATCGAGAGGGAAAGCGGGTTCCTCGACCGGTGAAAGGCACGGACGAAACGAGCGCCGGCGGACGCCGCGCCGTGCACGGGCATGAGGAGGCCCCGAGATGACGGGATTGCGGTACCGGCCCTACGCCCCCACCCGGCGGCCGGACGAGCTCACGCCCGCCCTGCTGGAGAAGATCGAGTGGCGGCGGCGCGCGGCGGCGGAGCCGTTCCGCGGCGTGGCCGGATCGGACGGGGTGCGTCCGGGGCTGTTCCCGCTGCGCGACACGGGCCCCGGCGACCGCGTGATGCGCCGGGCCGCCGAAGAGTACCTGGCCGTGCTCTCCCCGGTTGAGCTGGCCGAAGCCCGCTTCGCGATGGACGACGTCACCTGGCGCCACTGGGCGAACGGGGCGCGGTACTTCCTGCGGCACGGCCTGTGCCTGGAGGACCTCGACGAGGAGAAGCGGCACCGGGCCCTCGCGCTCGTCCGCGCGAGCCTCAGCGAGTACGGGGCCGGCCAGGTCCTCGACCTGATGCGCCTCAACCTGACGATCGGTGAGCTGCGCGGCGAAGAGGACCTGCTCAACGAGTGGCTGTACTGGTTCAGCCTCTACGGGGAGCCCGAGAGCGGCGGGCCGTGGGGCTGGCAGCTCGACGGCCACCACGTGTGCGTCAACTGCGTCTTCGTCGGCGGCCACATGGTTCTCACGCCGGCGTTCCTCGGCGCCGAGCCGGTGGCGGCCGAGGCCGGCAGGTACGCCGGGACCGCCGCGTTCCGGCGGGAGGAGGCCCTCGGGCGGGAACTGTTCACCAGCCTGAACGCCCGCCAGCGGGAACGGACGCTGATCGCCGACGAGCTGCCGCCCGAGCTGTTCGCCGGCGCGTTCCGCGACAACTTCGAGCTGGACTACCGGGGCCTGCCGATGGGCGAGATGACACCGGGGCAGCGCGCGATCGCGGCGGACCTCATCGGCATGTACGTGAACCGGGCCGCCGACGGGCACGCCCGGGCCCGGATGGACGAGGTCCGCGCCCACGAGGAGGACACCCGCTTCGCCTGGGCCGGAGACCCCGGCGACGTCTTCTACTACCGCGTCCACAGCCCGGTGATCCTCATCGAGTTCGAGCACCAGGCCGGCGTGATGTTCGACAACGAGGTTCCGTCGCGGCGGCACATCCACACCGTCGTCCGCACCCCCAACGGCAACGACTACGGGATCGACCTGCTGCGGCAGCACCACGAACGGTTCCACCGGCGGCCCGCCGGTGGACCGGCGGCGGGCCGGGCGCGACCGGCCGGACGAGAGGGAGACTGGCGATGAGAATGGTTCTGGGCCGCGACGATCTCGCGGCCGCCGCGGCGGCGGCCGTCCGCGAGACCGGCACGGAGCTGGAACGGCTCGACGTGCGGCCGGTGCACAAGGCGTCGCGCGGCTTCGTGAACGCGGGCGCCCCGGACGTCTGCGAGCTGGCGGTGGTGACGCTGCTCCAGGCCGCCGCGTACGGGAGGCCGGTGGTGCTGCTCCCGGTCACCACGCTCGGCCGCTTCCAGCACCAGACCCTGGTGACGTGCGGAGACCTGACGGTCGCGGACGTCGAGGGCGGGAGCGTCGGCGTCCGCTCGTGGAGCCAGACGACCGGGGTGTGGCTGCGGGGCTTCCTCGCTGAGCAGTACGGGGTCGACCTGCGGAAGGTCGACTGGGTGACCTACGAGGACGCCCACGTCGACCGGTACGAGGACCCGGCGTGGGTGAAGCGCGCCCCCGAGGGAACCCGGCTGCAGGCCGACTTTCTCGAAGGCCGCCTCGACTTCGCGATCATGGGCAACGAGCTCCCGTCCGACGATCGGATCCGCACCGCCGTCGCGGACGCTGGCGACGTCGCCGCGCAGTGGTCGCGCGACAAGGGCTTCGCCCCGATCAACCACGTCATCGGCGTGGCCGAGGCCGCCGCCAAGGAGCACTCCGCCGCGATCTGCGCCGCCTACGACGCGATGAGCGCCGCGGTCGCGGATGCCGCGCGGCCGGGGTCGGCGGACCTGAACCCGGTGGGCTTCGAGGCGCTGCGCGGACCCCTCTCGCAGGCCGCGGCGTACGCGCTGGAGCAGGAGGTGCTTCCCCGCGCGGTGGAGTTCGACGAGCTGGTGTCGCGGTCCTGCGCGGCCCTCGGGGTGGTGCCGGCACGGCTGGGCGGCTGACCCCGAGGCAAGGCATGGGCCCGCAAGGCGCGGGCGCGCAAGGTACGGGCCCGCAAGGCGCGGGCCCGCCAGGCACCGGCGTGTGAAGCAGCGGATGGAAGGCAGGCGATGGAGAAGCTCTCGGTGGCGATCGGGGAGTACCCCCACGGGAAGGCACTGCTGGACGGCGACGCCCAGGTCGGCGGGTACCGGATCGATCCGGTGGAGGTCAGGCCGATCATCGGCGCCTACCGCCGGATGATCCGCGACCTGGAGTTCGACGTGTGCGAACTGGCTCCGGTGTCCTACCTGATGGCCCGCCAGGAAGGCGTGCCGCTCACCGCGATCCCGGTGTTCCTCAACCGGCGGTTCCACCACGGCGACGTCCGGTGCGCGATGCACTCCGGCATCCGGGTGCCCCGCGATCTGGAGGGGCGCCGGGTCGGCGTCCGCGCGTACTCGGTGAGCACGGGCGTGTGGGTGCGCGGCGTCCTGCAGGACGACTACGGCGTGGACATCGCGAAGGTCACCTGGGTGACCGACGACGAGGACCACGTGCAGGGCCGGGCCCCCGCGAACACCGAGCGGGTCACCGACGGGCGCTCCCTGGGCGAGCTGCTCGGCGCGGGGGAGATCGATGCCGCGTTCGGCGGGAACGCCGGCACCGGCCGCGCCGGCGCGCCCCGGGCCGGCTGGACGGCGGCCCGGCCCGCCGCCGCGCCGGACTCCGGGGAGGGTTCCTACCCGCTGTTCGCCGAGTCCGACGTCATCGGCGTGGACTGGTACCTGCGGACCGGGATCTACCCGCTGCACTCGCTGATCGCGATCCGCGCGGAGCTGGTCGAGCGCGACCCCGGCCTGCCGACCGCCCTCTATGCGGCGCTGGCCGGCAGCAAGCGCGAGCACCTGGCCGCGGACCCCGGCTGGTCCGCCGTCCCGCGGCTGGCCCGGCAGGCGCGGCAGATCAACGGGGACCCCGTCCCGTACGGGGTCAAGAGCAACGAGCCGAGCCTGCGCGCCGTCGTCCGGTTCTCCCGCGAGCAGGGGCTGCTCGCCCCCGGCTTCCCCGACGACCCGCACTCGCTGTTCGCCGAAGGCGACTACCCGGACGCCTGACCATCGGCCGCGAGCCGGCGCTCAGTTCTCACGGCAACGGCAGCTCTCACGGCAAGCAGACAAGGAGCAGCACCATGGACGTCGTCGACGCCCACTGCCACATCATCTCCGACGACCCGGCGGCCTACCCGCGGGCGCCGCTCGGCGGGAAGCAGTCCGAATGGGCCGCGTCCCGGCCGGTGACCGCCGAGGGCATGGTGGCCCGCATGGACGAGGCGGGCATCGACCAGGCCGTCCTGGTCCAGGCCACCACCGCCTACGGATACGACAATTCCTACGTCCTCGACAGCGCGAAGCGCTGGCCCGGGCGCTTCATCGCCGTCGGCACCTTCGACCCGCTGCGCCCGGACGCGGCCGAGCGCCTGGCCTCCGCCGTCGGCGACGGCGGCTTGGCGGGGGTCCGGCTGTTCACCAGCGGCAGCACCGTGCCGACGCAGGGCGAATGGTTCGCGGCACCCGAGACCCGTCCGTTCTGGGAGAAGGCCACGGAGCTGGACGTCACGGTCTGCCTCCAGATGCGTCTCGGGCCCGCCACGACGCAGCTCCACTCCGTCCTGGACCGCTTCCCCGGCGTCCGGGTGCTGCTCGACCACATCGGCTACCCCGGCATCGCCGCCTCGCCCGCCCGAGCCGGCGAGGACGTCGCCGAGCTGGCACGGCATCCCGGCCTGCACCTCAAGCTCACCCACCGCAACCTGGAGCGGCTGCGCGACGCGGGCGACGGGGCGCACGCCTTCCTCGATCCGGTGGCCGAGGCGTTCGGCGCCGGCCGGATCGCCTGGGGCTCCAACCTCCCGGCCGCCGAGCAGACCCTGCCGGAGCTGCTGGACCTCGCCCGGGACGTCCTCGCGGCACTGCCGGCGGACGCCCGGGAGGAGATCTTCACCGGCACGGCACGGCGCCTGTACCCGGCGCTCGCCGCCGTCCGGACCTGACGGACCCCGCACGCCCGGCGGTGCGCGGAACCGGCCCCGCCGGGCCCGGAGATACTCCAGGGCAAGCCGTATCTCCCAACCACACACACAGGTGATCATCGTGAGCGACCACGGCCAGGCCGGCGCCGCAGCGCCGGGCAGGACCTCGTCGACCCGGCACGACCAGGCCTACGAGGGCCTGCGCTCGCTGCTGCTGTCGGGGAGCATCCCGCCGGGCACGCGGCTGACCGAGGCGGATCTCACCAACAAGTTCAACGTCTCGCGGAGCACGATGCGGGCGGTGCTCGTCCAGCTGGCCCAGGAGGGCTACGTCACCAGCGAGGTCAACCGCGGCGTCCGGACGAGGAGCTTCTCGGTCGAGGAGGCCCTCGACATCCTGGAGGCCCGCGAGACCCTGGAGTCCGCACTGGCCGGCAAGGCCGCGGAACGCGCGACCGACGAGGAGATCCGCGAGCTGCGCCGAACGCTGGAGGAGATGGAGGAGGCCAAGGCGCGCGGGGACGCGAGCGTCTACTCCCAAGGGAACCGCCGGTTCCACCAGCAGGTGAAGGCGGCCGCCCACCAGCACACCCTGGCCCGCGCGTACGACACCCTGCTCTACCCCCTCGTCATGCGCCAGTACCGCAACCTTTCCGCCCAGCACCCGAGGGCCGGGTCGTACGAAGAGCACCAGGCCATCCTGCTGGCCATCGTCACCCGCAACCCCGACGCGGCCATCGCCGCGATGCGCCACCACGTCGGCTCCGCCCGCCGGGCACTGCAGCTCCAGGCACCCCAGGACGGCCCGGAACATCAGGCCCCGTCAGAGACGGCCCCGCCGGCCACGTCCCCCAGCGACAACTCCCCACCCCAGCACAGGAGTTCTCCATGAGAAACCTTTCTTCACCCACCGGTCCCACCAGCCGCGGTCCCGTCCGGCGGCGCCGCCCGCGGGTCCTCGCGCCGGCGGCCGCCCTGCTGCTCGGCTCGGCGCTGCTCACCGCGTGCGGCGACTCCTCGGACTCCGGAGGGTCCACCACGGTCTCGATCGGCAGCAACGGCAACATCTTCTCGATGTCCCTGGAGCTGGCCCAGTCCGGCGGCTACTTCGAGAAGCGCGGCGTCAAGGTCAAGCTGGTGCAGGTGACATCGTCCACCGGCACCGCGGCGCTCCAGTCGGGCTCCATCCAGTTCCTCAACAACAGCCCGAACGGCTTCATGTCCGCCCTCGCCAAGAAGGTCCCGGAGACCGCGGTCGCGCTCACCGGGGGCGGCAACCCGCTCGGGCTCGTCGTCAGCAAGAAGTTCGCCGACGCGCACAGGCTGACCGCCGAGACCCCGGGGGAGCAGGTGGCCAGGGCGCTGGACGGCTCGAAGGGCGGTGCCAGCTCCCCCAACACCAAGGCCGAATCCAGTCTCTTCCTCCAGAAGCGGGGCGTCGACCCCACCAAGGTGAAGTGGGTGTCGCTGCCGAGCGCGTCCGCCAACAAGGCCGCGCTGACCAGCGGCCAGATCGACTGGTTCGTCACCTCTGAGCCGATCCCGCTCCAGATCCAGAACGACGGTGACGGCGTCGTGGTGGTGGACCCCAAGAAGGCCCCCGAATGGTCCGCCGCGCAGGCCGGATACGGGGAGTTCCTCGTGGCGAACAAGCGCTACCTCGCCGACAACGGCGAGACCACCAAGAAGGTCGTCGCGGCCGTCCAGGAGGCGACGAACTACTTGGGCACCCACGGCGCCGACGCCACGGTGCTGAACGTGGCGAGGAAGGCGATGTCCGGCATCCCCGACCCGGTGCTGAAGAGCAGCATCGAGCTGGTCGAGTGGCCGAAGGCCGCCGCGATGGACCAGGCCGGGTGGACGAAGACCGCCGCTTTCGTCCACTCGCTCGGGGAGGGCTCCGCGGAGACCAAGGTCACCAAGGACGACTGGACCAACCAGTACGTAACGGAAGGCGGTCAGTCGTGAGGCGGCCGGTCGTGAGGCGGCCGGTGAAGGAAAGGGACGGCCGATGGTGACCCGTACCGCCGCCAAGGCCGGGCAGGAGAACGACCAGACGGTCGCGGCCGAGGGCGGGGCGGGCCGCTGGCGGGACGCGATCCTGGTGACCGGGCTGCGCGTCGGCGTGATCCTCCTGGCGCTGGTCCTCTGGCAGGTGATGAGCGGGCCGGTCCTTCCCGAGTACGCCGTGGGGAAGCCGACCGAGGTCTTCGACGCCCTGGTGACCATGCTCGGCTCGTCGGCCGGGTGGACCGACATCAAGGTGACCGCGATCGAGGTCGCGGCCGGGTTCGGCATCGGGGTCGTGCTCGGCACCGTGCTGGGCCTGCTGCTCGCCTCGTTCCCGCTCGCCGGCCGCGTGTTCGAGCCGCTCATCGCGGCCGTGAACGGCATCCCGAAGATCGCGCTCGCGCCCCTGTTCCTGCTGTTCTTCGGCATCGGCGCCTGGTCGAAGATCGCGATAGCGGTCATGGGCGTCGCGTTCGTCGTCTTCTACAACGTCTACCTCGGCGTGCGCCTGCGCGAGCGTGAGCTGGTCGAGATCGTCCAGGTGATGGGCGGACGCCGGCATCACGTCCTCAGCTACGTGACCATCCCGACGCTCGCCGCGCCGTTCTTCGCCGGGGTCAAGACCGGCGGCCCGCTCGCCATCCTCGGCGTCATCGGCGCCGAGTTCATCGCCTCGACGAACGGCATCGGCCACCAGCTGTTCACCGCGGCGACGAACCTCAACGCGCCGGACGAGTTCGCCGGGCTGATCGTCCTGATCACGATGACGCTCGCCCTGAACGGGCTGCTCGGCTGGCTCGACGAGCTCGCCCTCAGGCGGCTCGGGCTCAGCACCCGCCGCCGCCCGGCGGCGGAGACGGCCTGACCCCGCGGCAGGCGCATCGACGGCGGGACTCAGTGGTTCCGCGAAAGGAGCTGGTGGAGCGATGGAGACCAGTATGAGACGCCGGACGTTCCTGGCGGCCGGCGGCGCGGCGGTCGGTGCCGCGCTGCTGCCGAAGCCCTTCGCCGTGGCGGCCGCCTCGCACGGCAAGAAGGGCGTGATGCTGATGAACCGGATCGGCCCGTCCTCCTCGAACCTGTACATCTCCAACATCGACGGCACGAACGAGCGCAAGCTGCTGGCGGACGCGCGATTCGACTACCACGCCGCCATCTCCGCCGACGGCCGGTCGGTGGTCTTCACCTCCGAGCGCACGGGCGACGGGAACTCCTGCATCTACCGGGCCGGCATCGACGGCGACGACCTCCGGCCGCTCGTGGTCGGCGGGGCGATGAACGATGCCGGCGTCCTGTCACCGGACGGGCGCAAGCTGGCGTTCGTGTCGACGCGCGGGGACCACAAGGCGCACATCTGGGTACTCGACCTGCGCACCAACGGGCTCCGCCGCCTGACCGGCGGCTCGGGCGTCGCCGGTGATCCCGCGAGCCCCGACGGGCATTTCCGCCCGTCCTGGTCGCCCGACGGCCGGTGGATCGCCTTCTCCAGCGACCGCAACACGTCCTGGCGCGGGCACGACAACGGCCGCGGCTGGGAGCACACGCAGGAACTCAGCATCTACGTCATCCGCCCGGACGGCAGCGGCTTCCGCCAGGTCGCCACCAGGGAGGGCTACTGCCTCGGGTCCCCGAGGTGGTCGCCGGACGGCGGCCGGATCGTCTTCTACGAGATCACCACCGAAGGGACCTGGGGCGCCCACCGCCCCGAGTACATCGGGCGGGTCGAATCCCAGATCGTCTCGGTCGACGTCGCGACCGGCGCCCGCACCGAGCACACGTCCGGCCCCAACCTGAAGGTCGCGCCCCAGTACGTGACCGCCACCGAGATCGGCTACCTCGTCAAGGGCGGCGCCGACGAGGGGCTCGCCTACACCTCGGGCCGGCCGCCGGTGAAGCGGACGCTGCGCTCGCCGGTCTGGTCGCCCGACGGCGACTCGGTCGTCTACGAGAAGCTCGACTACACCACGCGCGCCCTCGACGCGAACCTCTACAGCTGGAGCTCGGACTGGGACTACCGGTTCTGCGACGTGTTCCCCGTCCTGTCAGGGCAGGGTCGCCTGGCGATCACGAGCAAGCAGCTCGGCAACTCCTCGATCGTCACCATGAACCCGGACGGCACCGACCAGCGGATCGTCTTCAACACGAGCGACTCCGACCTCGACCCGACGATGGTCGCGCACGGCCTGGCGGGCGCCTTCCGGCCCACCTGGTCGCCGGACGGCGAATGGCTCGCGTTCGGCCTGGGCGGCTGGTTCCAGGAGCGTGCGGAGACCACGGCCGTCGTGGCGCGGGTGCGCAGTGACGGCTCGACGTGGGAGCCGCTCACCGACGGCTCCACCAATGCCGGCTTCCCGAGCTACTCCGCCGACGGCAACGAGATCGTCTACCGGGTCTGGGGCGAGGACATGGGCCTGCGCGTCCTCGACCTCAGAACGGGTGCCACGCGCGTCCTCACCACCGAGTCCGACAACCTGCCCGACTGGTCCCCGGACGGCGAGCGCATCCTGTTCACCCGCAGGACGAGCGACACCAATTTCGACGTGTGCACCATCCGCCCCGACGGCCGCGAACTGCGTGTCCTCACCAGCAGCGGCGCGAACGAAGGCCACGCCGTCTGGAACTACGACGGGCGCATCCTCTACAGCAGCGGCATGTACGGCTTCCGGGAGGAAGCGGCGCTGTACGACGACACCTTCCAGCCGTACGGCCAGATCTTCAGCATGAGCGACAGCGGCTCCGACCAGCGGATGCTGACCGACAGCCTCTGGGAGGACTCGATGCCGATCTACCTCCGGCAGGACGTCCTCTAGCCGGCTGGAAACGGCCACTTCGTTCTCCTGCGCGACGCGATCCGCCGGAGAGCGAGGTGGCCGCCCGGGGACACGGTGGGGGCCGCGGAAGGCGATGGCCTTGGCTGAACTGCGGCGGGAACGCATCTTCACGTTCCCGTTCGTCCTGCTCATGGTGGCCAACGGGTTGCTGCGGACCGGCACTCAGATGCTCATCGCGCTGGTGCCGCTGTATGTGCTCGACCAGGGAGCATCCCCCGCGGTGGCGGGGCTGACCACCACGTTGTACATGACGGCCGCGGTGGTGCTGCGACCCCTGTCGGGGAGCCTGGTGGACACCCGCGGCCGGTACGTGATCATGGTGGCGGGCGCCGCGCTGTACTGCGCGGCGTCCGGGCTGTACGTCCTGATGCTGCCGATTTGGGCGCTGCTGGCCGTCCGGGTGATGCAGGGCGCCGGGTTCGCGCTCAACGGCACCGCCGTGATGACCCTGGCCGCCGACCTCATTCCGGAACGCCGGATGTCGGAGGGCATCGGCTACCTCGGTGTGGAGCAGACCGTGGCCCAGCTTCTGGGGCCGTGGGCGGCATTGGAGTTGCGCGAAGCTGTCGGATACCAGTGCGCATTCGCAGTCGCGTTCGGCTGCGGCGCCGTCAACGTGCTGCTCCGTCTCCCGTTGCGATCCGCCGCCGGGGTGGACGCGCTACGGATGAAGGCTGCGCCGCGGCGCCCAGAGGGTGAGCCGGCGAAGCGGCCTGTCCGGTTCTCCGGGCCGTTGTGGACTCGGCTCATCGATAGGGACGCCTGGAGGCCGGCGTCGGTGATGTTCCTGCTGATGTTCGGCACCGCCGGCATCAACACGTTCATGGCCGCCTACGCCCTCGGACGCGGCATCGGCAACTCGGGTCTGTTCTTCGTCGCCAGCGGACTCACGCTCGCCGTCTCCCGGCTGACGGCCGGGCGCATCGAGCGGCGGTGGGGGACGGTGTGGGTCATGGCCCCCGGCATCACGCTGGTGGTGCTCGGCCAGGTCGGCGTCTGGTGGTGCCCGAACCCGCTCGTACTGATGCTCTCGGGGGCGTCATGCGGGCTGGGGATGGGGGCCGTCCAGCCCACGCTGAACTCCCTGGCCGTGCTGGCGGTCGGCAGGGAGCGGAGGGGGCGGGCGAACTCGACGTTCTTTATGGCGATGGACCTGTCACAGGCGGTCGGCGCCGTGACGCTGGGCGCCGTCGCGGGAGCCACCGGGACCGGTTCGGTCTTCCTGGTCACCGCTGCCCTGAGCACTGCGTCGCTCACCGGATATCTCGTGCTCAAGAGCCGAAGCCTCCTGCCATAGCGCGGGGCGGCCCGGCCGTCGGGGCCGTGGCCGAAGCCTAGGCGTGTGTTCTGCTCGCGGGTGATGTCGAACTGGTCCGCGGTGTCGCCGTGCTCGGCCGGGTCGATGCCGCTCACCGGGTAGACGACGCCGACTGCCTGGCCTTTGGGGATGTCCACGCCGGCGACGGTCACGTCCTCCGCGGCGAAGCGGAAGCTGGTCACCATCACCGAGTAAGTTGACCAAAACAACCGC
This sequence comes from Actinomadura darangshiensis, assembly GCF_004349235.1. Classification (GTDB taxonomy): domain Bacteria; phylum Actinomycetota; class Actinomycetes; order Streptosporangiales; family Streptosporangiaceae; genus Spirillospora; species Spirillospora darangshiensis. Next base: position 24,467 of record NZ_SMKY01000045.1, read on the forward strand.
ACTGCCAGGAGCCTTTGGTGCTGTCCTGTCGCGCTGCGCTGAATCTGCCGTGCTCTGCCCTCAGGTCTGCCCCAGCAACCGGTCGACCAGCCCGGCGATGTAGTCCGGGGTGAGCGGGCCCGCGCCGAACAGGACGCGGATGTACATCGGGGCCATGATGTGGTCGAGCACGCCCAGCACGTCGGGTGGATGCTCGCCCCGCTCGCCGGCGCGGTCGAGCATGGCCTGCACGAACCGGGTGCGTTCGGCGAGAAAGTCGTCACGCGCCCGCAGACCCCGGTCGCCCCTGTTCGACAGGGCGACGGTCAGGCGCAGCACCGCCAGGCCGTCGGGTCCCGTGATCTCGCGCGCCACCTGGGCCGCGTAGGCGTGCAGGTCACCGGCCAGGCTTCCGGTGTCGGGCATTGGCGACTGCGCGTTCAGGCGCGTGAGCGCCACGTCGGTGAGCAGGGCCTCCAGGGTGCCCCACCGGCGGTAGACGCTGGTATCGGCCACGCCCGCGCGGGCCGCGACGTCCCCGACCGTGAATTCGCCGTAGCCGCGCTCGCCGACCAGGCCCGTGACGGCCTGGTGCACCGCCGCCCGGACGCGGGCGCTGCGCCCACCGGGCCGCCGGACCGGTCCTCGCTCCTCCATGTCCCCACCTTAGCGCAGCTCGCAGTTGCGTTAATGGGGCTCGCTGTCTAGAGTCCTAAAGCAGTAACGAACTGCTTTAGGGGGAACGATGAAGCCTGCACCGCCGGTGGCCGTGCCGAACCGGGCGGCGTTGCTCGCGGTGACCTGCCTGGGGCAGTTCATGGTGCTGCTGGACAACACGATCGTCGGTGCGGCGCTGCCCGACATGCAGGAGCGGCTGCACACCCAGTTGACCGGGCTGCAGTGGATCGTCGACGCCTATGTGCTGCTGGTCGCCATGCTGCTGCTGTCCGGCGGCGTCTTCGCCGACCGCTTCGGCCGCAAGAGGATGTTCCTGGCCGGCGTCGTGGTGTTCACCGCCGCGTCCGTCCTGTGCTCCGCCGCGCCCTCGATCGGCTGGCTGATCGTCGGGCGGGTGCTGCAGGGCATCGGGGCCGCGGCGCTGAGCCCCGCCTCGCTGACCCTGCTCGCCGCCGCGTATCCGGTCCCGCAGGAGCGGGTCAGGGCGATCGGGCTGTGGGCCGGATTCAGCGGGATCGGTCTGGCCGCCGGACCACTGGCCGGCGGCGTTCTGGTGGAGGCCTTCGGCTGGCCCGCGATCTTCCTCGTCAACGTGCCCGTCGGCGCGGTCCTGCTGGTCGCCGGCCTGCGCGTGCTGGACGAGTCCCGCAACCCGAGCGCGCCGGCGATCGACGTCCCTGGAACGGTCCTGTCCGTCCTGGGCGTGGGGGCGCTCACCTACGGGCTGATCGAGGGCGGCTCCCGTGGCTGGACCTCGCCGGTGATCCTGAGCGGCTTCGCCGCCGCGGCCGTGATCCTCGCCGTCTTCGTGGTCGTCCAAGGGCGGGTTCCGGCACCGATGCTGCCGTTGCGGCTCTTCCGGCAACGGCTGTTCACGGTCTCCAACACCGCGATGACCGTGGTCGGTTTCGCGCTCATGGGCTCGTCGTTCTTCTTCTCCCAGTTCTTCGTCTACGTCCAGGGCAGCTCGATCCTGCGAGCCGGGGTGCAGACCCTGCCCGCCACGCTCGCGATGGTCATCATCAGCCCGTTCGCGGGCCGGCTCGCCGCCCGGTACGGCTTCCGGATCATGGTCACCATCGGCCTGACCCTGGCCGGGCTGGGACTGCTGGCCCTGGGCTTCGTGCACGCCGGCACCGGCTACACGAACGTGTGGTGGCGGCTGGCCGTCGTCGGTATCGGCTTCGCCCTGACCATGTCCCCGCTGACCGGCGCCGCCATCCAGTCGGTCAGCCCGCAGGAGGGCGGCCTGGCGTCGGGCGTCAGCAGCACCACCCGGCAGATCGGCGCCGTCCTCGGCGTGGCGGTGCTCGGAGCCGTCGTCCGCACCCGGGAGTCCGGTGGCGCCTCCTTCGAGGAGGGCCTCAACAGCGCCTTCGTCGTGGCCGGCGTCGTCACCTTGGCCACAGCCGTGTTCACCGGCCTCTGGCTGATCAGGAGCGCGGAATCGTCACGGCCGGCGAGCCCGGCCCCTCGCGTTCCGGAGAACACCACGAGTCACTGACGCGGCCAGGGGCGCTACGCGGGAACCGACTGGCTAGACTGGGTGCGGCCTCGGAAAGTAGAGGCTGCGGCGGTGGGGCCCGCCGCCCCACCCGTTTAGGGGTGGGCAACCGCGGTGCCGCCGCCAACGGTCCCTGCCAGTGACGCTCGCCCACGCTGGTAGGAGGACGCCCGTGCCTGACTCTCGTTCGGCTCGTTCCGAGATGGCCGTGCCGGTGGATCCCGATGTCGATCTGCATGTGCCGCTGCAGCGCCGGGAGTTGCGCCGGAGGCCATGGACGACGCTTGCCGCGATCTCGGTGGGAGGCGTGTGCGGGACGCTGGCCCGCTACGGGCTGTCGACGGCCTTTCCGCATCCGCCGGGTGCGTTCGATTGGGCGACGTTCGGGATCAACGTCAGCGGGTGCCTGCTGATCGGCGTCCTGATGGTGCTGATCGCCGAGGTGTGGCAGGTGCATCGGCTGGTCCGGCCGTTCCTGGGTGTGGGGGTGCTCGGCGGGTTCACCACGTTCTCCACGGCGATCGTCGAGGTCCAGCAGGGGGTGGAGGCCGGGGCGGCGCGCACCGCGCTGGTGTACATGTTCGCCACGCTGTTCTGCGCGCTGGTCGCGGTTTTCGCCGGTGTACGCGGGACGCGTCTGCTGTCCAGGTTCGCCCTGCGTCGCGGTAAGGAGCGCCGATGAAGCTGCAAGGCTCGGCTCTGCGGATGACGATCTTCATCGGTGAGGACGACAGCTGGCACCACAAGCCGCTCTACCACGAGATCGTGCACCGGGCGCACAACGCCGGGCTGGCGGGCGCCACCGTGCTTCGCGGGTGTGAGGGGTTCGGCGCCTCCAGCCGGGTGCACACCTCGCGGATGCCGATCGCGATCATCATCGTCGACGCCGAGGAGAAGATCCGCGGCTTCCTGCCGCAGGTGGAGGAGCTGGTGGACGAGGGACTGGTCATCTTGGACCCGGTGGAGGTCATCCGCTACGCCGGACGCACCGAGGCGGGGGAGGGCCGAGCATGACGATCCTGCTGGTGGCGCTCGGTGCGGCGCTGGGTGCTCCGCTGCGTTATGGGGCGGACCGGATGATCCAGGCCCGCCACGACTCGGTGTTCCCGTGGGGGACGTTCACCGTCAACGTGACCGGCTGCGCACTGCTGGGTTTCCTGGTGGCGCTTCCGGCGGGGGACGAAGTGATGGCCGCCGCCGGGACGGGGCTGTGCGGGGCGCTGACCACCTATTCCACCTTCGGGTACGAGACGTTGCGGCTGGCCGAGGACGGGGCCAAGACGTATGCGTTGTTCAATGCCGCGGCCTCGATCGGTGCCGGGCTCGGTGCGGCCTTCTGCGGCATGGCCGTGGCCCAGGCCGTCATCGGTGCCTGATCGGTGCATCTGTTGCGCACCCGCTTGCGGCTCTGCTCACAGGTAGCGGAGCCATAGGTAGGGCACGGTGAGAGAGACCGTGACGATGGTGACGACCAGGCCGTATTTGGTGAAGTGCCAGAAGCTGATGGGTGTGCCGTTGCGGGCGGCGATGCCGAGGACGACGACGTTGGCGCTGGCGCCGATGGCGGTGGCGTTGCCGCCGAGGTCCGCGCCGAGGGCCAGCGCCCACCACAGGACGGTGCCGTCCCCGCTGGGCTGCTGGTGGACGAGGTCGGCGACGATCGGGCTCATGGTGGCTACGTAGGGGATGTTGTCGACGATGGCCGACAGGGCGGCCGATGCCCAGAGCAGGAGCATCGTCGCGAAGCCGAGCCGCCCGTCGGTGGCGTCGGCGGCGGCGCGGGAGATGTCGCCGATGATGCCGGTTTCGACCAGGCCGCCGACCATGACGAACAGGCCTGCGAAGAAGACCAGCGTGGGCCATTCGACTTCTTCGAGCGCCTGCTGGGTGGTGACTTTGGTGGCCGCGACCAGCAACCCGGCGCCCAGCAGCGCGACGACGGACGGCTCGTAGTGCAGGACGGGGTGCAGCACGAACGCGGCGACCACGAGGCCGAGGACGGTGAGGCTCTGCCACAGCAGCCGCCGGTCGGTGATGGCCTCCTTTTCTCGCAGGGCCATGACCGCCCTGGCCCGCTCGGGGTCGTAGACGAAGGTCTCGCGGAACAGCCACCGGCACATCAGGCAGAAGACCGCCATGAGGACCACTACGAGCGGCGCCAGGTTGACCAGGAAGTCGTTGAAGGACAGGTCGCCGCGGCTGGCGATGATGATGTTGGGCGGGTCGCCGACCAGGGTGGCGGTGCCGCCGATGTTGGAGGCCATCACCTCGGCGATCAGGTAGGGGACGACCTTGAGGCCGAGCCGCTCGCACACCAGGAACGTGACCGGGGCGATCAGCAGCACGGTGGTGACGTTGTCCAGCAGCGCCGAGGCGACGGCGGTGATCACCGTGAGCATCACCATCAGCCGGTAGGGCTTGCCGCGGGCGCGTTTGGCGGCCCAGATGGCGACGTATTCGAACACCCCGGTCTGCCGCAGCACCGAGACGATCACCATCATGCCCAGCAGCAGGAAGATGACGTTCCAGTCGATGCCCGATTCGGTGGAGGAGAACGCCTTCTCGGCGTCGGTGATGTGGAACAGCAGCATCAGCCCGGCGCCGCCGAGCGCGACGGCGGTGCGGTGGATCTTCTCCGACGCGATGAGGACGTAGGCGGCGGCGAAGATGACGACGGCGGCTGTGGCTGCCAATGCGGCTCCTGATCAGCGGGGACGGTCGGGTGCGGGGTCCGGCGGCGGGTCGTCGCCGCCGGGTTCGGGCGGGTCGTCGTCCTCGTCCTGGTGTCTGCGGCCGAGTGTCCGCACTGTGCCGAACCAGGCGGGCACCTCGCGTTCTTCGTCGAAGCCGCGCGCCACCACGATGTCGGTGGAGGAGTGCGCCAGGATCGACAGCGCGATCGTCACTCCGACCAGGTGGAAGATGTGGTCGCCCTCGGTGATCCCGGACTCCAGTACCAGCAGCCCGTACACCACGGAGGCGAATCCCTTGGGGCCGAACCACATCATCGCGCCCTGCTCGCGGGCGGTCAGGCGGGAGCGCAGGAACGACACCCAGATCGCCGCAGGGCGGGCGACGACCAGCGCCAGTACCGCGAAGGCCCAGCCCGTCCAGCCGACGTCGCCCAGGAACGCCGGTGACAGCAGGGCGCCGAACACCAGCAGCGCGGCGAGCTTGAGCAGTTCGGCGACCAGCTCGCCGAACTCGGCGAAGGACTCGCGGGATCGTTCGCCCAGGGACGCGACCGTGACGCCGGCGGCGAACGCGGCCAGGAACAGGTTGCCGTGCGTGGCCTGGGCCACCGCGAGGACCAGCAGCCCGATCGCGGTGGCGTTCAGCGGCTCGTACTTGGGTGAGATCGCGAACAGCCGGGTGCGCTCCAGCGCGATCGCCGCCCAGGGGATCGCCACGCCGATCGCCACGCCGGCGGCCAGCTCGCCGCCGAGCTCGCCCAGATGCAGGTCGCCCGAGCCTTTGGCCAGCGCCAGGAACAGCACCACGAACGGCAGGACGAGCCCGTCGTTGACGCCCGATTCCACGTTGAGCAGGTGCCGGAGCCGGGGCGGGACCTTGTCGTTGCCGACGAGTGCGGCGGCGAACACCGGGTCGGTCGGTGTCAGCACCGCCGCGATCAACAGCGACTCCACCCAGTCCAGCCCGACCACGTAGCGGGCGAAGACCGCCGTCAGAAGCAGAGTCAGCGGCAGGCCCCAGCCCAAGGCGCGTCCGGGAAGCCGCCAGGCGCTGCGCAGGTCCTGCCAGCCGGCGTGCATGCCGTCGGTGAACAGCACCGCGAACAACGCCAGCTCCGACAGCTCGGAGACGATCGGCTCACCGGGCTGCAGGGAGACCAGCCCGGTGACGCCGTCACCGAGCAGGAACCCGCCCACCAGGAACAGCGCCGCGGTGGACAGGACCGTGCGGTGGGCGAGGTTGGAGACCAGCACCGCCAGCAGCAGCATCACGGAGAAGGCGAGCAGCAGATTCGTCATCCGGAGGCTTTCGGGGTCGGCGGCATCAATGCCGACCAGACTTCCCGGCTCACCAAGCGACGACCCTAACGGGATTCGAAGGCATTATCCACGTGGGCTGCCGTGGAGGCGTTTCGTCCCGACTGCGGCTCCCGGCTTCACCCGCCGGATTCTCGGGGGTCGGTGTCCTCGCTGCCGACGCCTGAGCGCGGGCGCCCGGGTGGGGTAGCGTTCGGAACGTGCGTGCCCACGAACTGGCCGTCGAGTTCCCGACCGTCACCCCGGACACCGGTGCTCTGGAAGCGGCTCGCCTGCTGGCCGAGCACCACCTTCCCGGGCTGATCGTGATCGACGCCGATCACCGCCCCGTAGCGGTGCTGTCGGCCCCTCAGCTGCTGGGCGCGGTCATCCCGGGCTACGTGCGCGATGATCCCGCCCTCGCACGCGTCTACGACGAGGGCCACGCCGATCAGCTGTGCGCGCCCCTGGCCGCCAAGACCGTCGCCGACCTGCTGCCCAGCGACCACACCGCACCACCGGTCGTCGACGCCCACGCCACCGCGATGGAGATCGCCAGCCTGATGGCCCAGGCCCGCAGTTCGGTCGTGGCCGTGTCCGCCGACCCGCACCGCACCGACGCGCCGATGACCGGAGTGGTCACCGCGTCCGATCTGCTGGCCCGCCTGCTGTCCGCCGGCGCCCCGCAGACGACCTGACCGCCGCCAGATATCGCGCCGCCCGGACATGCGGGGTCAGGGCTGGGACAGGAAGCCGGTGATGGTGTCGGCGATGGTGGGGTAGTCGCTGCCGAACCAGATCATGTGGCTGTCGGCACGGCTGGTGATGAGACGCGCGCGGGGGATGGCGTCGGCGAGAGCTTGGGCGTGGGCGAAACCGACCGCGCCGTCGTGGGGGCTGGCGACGACCAGAGTGGTTTGGGTGACTTGCTCGGCCGCCCGCCGGGTGGACGAGGTGCCGTGCCCGTCGTGCAGAGCGGTGGTGTTCATCTGGTGCAGGTCGTTGTGGAATCCGCTGCCTGAGCGCATCTGGCCGAACAGTTCCACCAGCAGACTGCGGTGGGCCGGGGCGAGGGCGGCCACGACCGGGCCGATGGGTTTGGTGGTCAGGCCCCGCATGACCAGCCGCAGCCCGGTGTCCGGGGCGCGGCGGACAAGGGTGTGCATCGCCCTCCAGGTGGCCCGTTCGGCGTGGGGCGCGAACACCACGCGGCCGCCCAGGCGGGTGGCGCGGCCGGGCCAGGGCAGGAAACTGACGGCGCTCTGCAGGATCAGCCGCTGCACCAGGGCCGGGTGGCGGGCGGCCATCGTGACCGCGGTCGGGCCGCCGGCCGACTGTCCGACCACCGCGGCGAGCCGGTCGATGCCCAGATGCAGGCACAACTGGGCGACGGTGTCGGCGAACCCGTCCGCGCTGGTGCCGGTGCTGAGCGGGGTGCGGCCATAGCCGGGACGTGAAGGCGCCAGGATCGTGCAGTCGTCCTCTGCCAACACCTCCTCGCCTAACGCCAGACCGGCGCGCATGTGCCCACCGTGCAGCACCAGGACGGCGCGGGCGCCGCGTTCTTCCAGCCGGTACTCCACCGGCCCGCCCGGCAGATCCATCAACCGCGCGGGCCGAACGACGTGATGCGCACCGGTCATAGTGAGCTCCTTGAGGGCGATCGGCGATCTGGGCGACCGTCGCTCACGATTCTGGTGTGCGTGTACGCGAAACGAGGAACGCAGCCGCTGTCAGTGGTCGACGGCGAGGCACTGCCCCCTGCGGGTGATGCTCGGCGCCGTGACCTAGGACGATTCGGTCATCATGGGCACCGGCGCGGCCTCGGGGCCGCCTTCGCTGAGGCCGAACCGCGCGTGGAGTCTGCGCAGGACGGGCGGTGCGTACCAGGCCGAGCGGCCGAGCAGGCGCATCGCCGCCGGCACGAGGAAGCCGCGCACGGCGATGGCGTCGATGAGGATGGCCAGCCCGCTGCCCACCCCGAACATCTGCATGAAGCTGAGCTTGGCGGTGCCGAACGCGAAGAAGCTCACCGCGAGCAGGAAGGCCGCCGCGCTGACGATGCGTCCGGTGTGGCCGAGACCGCGGGTCACGGCGGACTCGGTGTCCTCGCCCAGGTCGTGCAGTTCCTTGATCCGGCTGGTGACGAACACCTCGTAGTCCATCGACAGGCCGAAGGCGATGCAGAACATCAGTACCGTCATCGACACCTCCATCGGCTGCGCCGTGAAGCCGAGCAGCGAGGAGAAGTGGTCGTCCTGGAAGATCCAGGTGACGATGCCGAGGGTCGCGCCGAGGCTGACGAGGTTGAGGAGCAGTGCGCGCAGCGGCTGGACGATGCTGCCGGTGAACAGGAAGAGCAGGACGAAGGTGGTGAGGCCGACCAGGGCCAGGGCGATCGGGAGCCGGCCGCCGATCGAGGACTTGGCGTCGACGAGTGTGGCGTCGGTTCCGCCCACCAGGGGGCGCGTCCCGGCGGGCGGCGTGACCGCTCTCACTTCGCCGACCAGGTCCTGCGCCTCGTCCGACCGCGGTGTGAGGCCGCTCACCACGTTGATCCGCTGTGCGGTGGGCCGGCCGAGTGCGGCGGCGCCGGGGCCAGCCGCCGCGGAGCGCCCGCCGGTGTAGGTCCCTGTGCCGGCCTCGACGCGGAGGACGCCCTTGAGCTTGGACAGTTCGGTCGCGTACGACGCCAGCGGCGCCGTGCTCACCGGCTTGTCGATGACGATGTGGAGGGCCGCGTTCTCGTTGCCGTTGAAGTTCTCCCGCAGCATCGACGCGACCTGCCGGCTCTGGGCGTCCTCGGGCAGCACGCGCTCGTCCGGTGTGCCGAAGGTGATGCCCAGCAGCGGGCTCGCCGCCAGCAGCAGCACCGCGAGCACCGGCAGCGCGGTGAGCGCGGGCCGCCGCATGACGGTGCGGGCCAGCCGCCCCCACATCGGGGTCCGCGCGTCGGAGCGCGCCCGCTTCGCCCACGGCAGCCGCCCACTGTTCACGCGGTAGCCCAGGACGACGAGCAGGGACGGCATCACGAGCAGGGTGCCGGCGGCCGCGATGGCGACGACGCCGACCCCGGCGTATCCGAACGAGCGGAGGAAGTACTGGGGGAAGACCAGGAGCGCCGCGAGCGCGGCCGCCACCGTCGCCGCGGAGAACGCGATGGTGCGGCCCGCGGTGCCCACCGTGCGCCGGACGGCGTCGTCCACGCTCGCCCCGGCCGCGAGCTGCTCCCTGAAGCGGCTGACCATCAGCAAGGCGTAGTCGACGCCCAGCCCGAGGCCCAGAGCGGTCGTGAGGTTCGTCGCGGTGTCGGCGACGTTGGTGAGGCCGCCGAGCACCGACAGCTCGGCGAGCGAGCCCGCGATGGCGATGATCGCGATGGCCAGCGGCAGCAGCGCCGAGACGACGCTGCCGAAGACGAACAGGAGCAGCACGAGGGTCAGCGGTATGGCGATGGCCTCGGCCAGTGCGAGGTCCTCGACCACCTGCTTCGACATGTCGCTGCCCACGGCGGCGCCGCCCCCGGCCTTGACCGTGAGCCCGCCCTTGTACGTTCCGGAGTAGGTGTCGAGGAGCTTCTTGGCGTTCTCCCGCTGCTGCGTCTCGTCGCCCGTCACATGGGCGAGCACCATGGCCTCGCGCCCGTCCCGGGAGCGGAGGCCGGGGCCGCCGGTGTCCCAGTACGAGACGACGTTCGCGAGGTCCTTCTCCTTCCTGAGGTCGGCCGCCAGGGCCCGGCCGCTCTGCTCGGCGGCCGGGGCGTCGACGCCGCCGTCCGCGGCACGGACCAGCAGGACCAGATTCGTCTCTCCGCCGAACTTCTCGTCAATGACCTTCATGGCCCGGCTGGACTGGGACGACGGGTCGTCGTACCCGCCCCCCAGCAGCTTGCTGAACGCGCCGGCGCCCACGGCGCCCATGAGGGCCAGCGCTACGACGGTGACGGCGAGGACCAGCCGGGACCGGCGAATCGCCAGCTCGGCCAAATGTGCGAACACGACAGGATCTCCTTTGCTTCCTACGGTGGGCACGACGGAAGCAGCCGGGTGTACGGGGAATGCCGGCGCAGTGCTCCGCGGAGGCTCCTCGGCCCCGGCGGAGGAGGTGCGGCGCCGCACCTCCTCGTCGCCGGGATGACGCTAGTGACGCCGGTCGAGAATTGGCAGTGTTAGATTTTTTTGAACACTGTTAGAACTTGCCGTACGGTGGTGCCGTGCCCCCGGACGACGACGTGACGGCCCCGTCCTCCCTGCGCCAGCGCCGCCAGGCCGCCGCCACCCAGGAGATCGTCGCCGCCGCCGAGCGCCGCATCGACGAACGCGGACCCGCCGCCCTGTCCTTGCGGGCTGTCGCGCGAAGCCTCGGAATGACCGTCCAGGCGCTCTACCACTACTTCCCGAACCGGAACGCCCTGGTCACCGCGCTCATCTCCAAGACCTATACCGACCTGGCCGGTGCCGTGCAGACCGGCGTCGACACCGCAACCGGCGACTCGCACGCGGCGCGCTTCATGGCCGCGGCCGAGAGCTACCGCCGATGGGCCATCACCCACCCCGAGCGATTCCAGCTCATCTACGGGACCCCGCTGCGGGACTACGCGGCCCCCGCCGAGGGCCCGACCACTCGCGCGCTGCGCCAGATGAGTGTGATCTTCCAGCGCGAGCTGTTCGGCGGGTTCACCGAGGCGCAACTCGCCGCCGCCGACACCGCGGCGCTATCGGCCGGCTTCCGGGCGCACCTGGCGACCATGCCGGCGGCCGGCTCGGAGGCCTTCCCCTCCGCGACCTCCCTGCTCATGAGTGCGTGGGGCCACATGCACGGCCTCGTCGTCCTGGAGGTGTTCGGCCACACGGCCTTCCTCGGCGAACACCAGGCCGAGATCTTCCGCATGTCGATGCGGAACCTGCTCGAAGACGTCCACCGCCGAATAACGCTGTGAAACGCCGCCGCCCTGAAGGGTGGCCTCCTCGATCACCGAGCCTCTCGCCCGGGTCACTTGTCCGTCACCCCGGAAACACTTTCCGTCACCGGTCGTGCCGTCGTCAGGCTAGGTGACGCTCGGGGGGCGAGTCGGCTTCTTCCCTCTCGGGCTAGGCGATAGAGCGCTGTCCGTGGCCTCTGGTGACAGCGCACCTCACCCTCAGGCGGTCAGTGGGTCGGCGCTTATTCGAACACAGGAGCGATATCACTCTGTGTGCTTGCTATGGCACCCTCAGCCATGAAAGTTCCCGCATCCGATAGCGAACAGGGAGTCGTCATGGGCCGACGTGCACGGAAAGTGATCATGGTGGGGACGGCCGGGGTGTTCCTCGGCGGCATTCTGTCGTGCGCCGGGACGGCTCAGGCGGCCGGGCCGGCCATCGCGGCCAGGCCGGGATACCTCTGCGACCGGACCCATGAGGGCAACAAGGGCAAGGGATGGGGCGTCGCCAACTGCGAGTCCCTCAACGGCGCTCCCGAGCACGGCGAGATCCGCGGCGCCTTCCTGATCGACTCCCGGAACGGCACCGACCCCACCTTCGCGTGCAGGGACCTCTCGCCGGACGGCTACCCGTCCGGGAACGCCGACCTCCCCCGCAAGGTCTACGGCTTCTACTGCGAGGCCATCTGAGTCCGGGCGACCGGACGGAAGGAGTGAGCATGGGCTCGACCAAGGGGCCGGACGGGCGCGACCGCCGGCTGACACCGCAGGACATCGCGGCGCTCATGGGCGGTGGCGAGGAAGGCGAACGCGAGCGCGCCGAGTCCCGCGAGGGCGGCGAGCAGCAGCGGAACATGTCGACGCACGAGGAGAAGGCGCCGGAACTGCACGTGTGCATGGGCCTCAACTCCTGTCAGGGGCATGGCCGCGGCGGATCGGGCGCGATGGCCGGCATGGGGGAGTGCGCGACGGTCTTCCACGAGTGCCACGGTGCCAACGAATGCAGGGGCCAGGGCGGCTGCGGATACACCGGGCACGAGGGCGAGCAGTCCCTTCCCGGCGCGCAGGAGTGCCGGTACTCCGGAAGCTGCGCCACCCCGATCAACGTCAGCCGGATCCACGCGGCCGGGCCCTATCGGGGCACGAGCGTGTGGAAGCGTGCCCGGAAGGTCTTCGAGCAGCGCATGTTCGAGGCGGGCGTGCCGTTCGGCCCGTCGCCGGGCGAGGGGTTCCCCGACGACGAGGTGCCCGTCTACGAGCAGCCGCGAAAGAACGCCGAGTGACCAGCGAGGCGGTGGCCGTTCCGGGCGGCGCCGGGCCGTCCTCCAGCCCCCACCCACCGCCATTCAACGGACGAGCTCCGCTCGACGGTCCGGACGCCGGCGGGCGCGGCCTGGGGCTGGGCCTCGGGCTGCGCGCGCAGCACCTGCCTCATGTGCTCGGCGAATGGCCCCCGGTCGGCTGGTTCGAGATCATTTCCGAGAATTTCATGGATTCGGGTGGCTACCCTCGCCACGCCCTGGACCGGATCGCCGACCGGTACCCGATCGTCATGCACGGCGTGTCCATGTCGATCGGCAGCACCGACCCACTCGACATGGACTACCTGCACCGCCTGCGGGGACTGGCCGACGGGGTCGGGGCGCGGTGGGTGTCCGACCACGTGTGCTGGACGGGTGTCGCGGGCGTGAGCACCCACGAGCTGCTGCCCGTCCCGTTCACCGAGGACACGCTGCGGCACATGGCTCGCCGCGTCGGCGTCGTCCAGGACGTGCTGGAGCGGCCCCTTGTCCTGGAGAACCCCAGCACCTACGCGGCCTTCGCGAACTCGACGATGACCGAGTGGGAGTTCCTGGCGCGGCTGTGCGAGGAATCGGGCTGCCGGCTGCTGCTCGATGTCAACAACGTGTACGTCTCCGCGGTCAACCACGGCTTCGACCCGGAAGAGTACGTGCGGGCGTTGCCCCACGACCGGGTGCGGCAGATCCACCTCGCCGGCCACACCGACCTCGGCACCCATCTGATCGACACGCATGACCGTCCGGTCAGCGCGCCGGTGTGGGACCTGTACCGGCTGGCGGTCGACCTCGCCGGGCCGACGCCGACGCTCCTGGAATGGGACGAGCACATCCCGCCGTTTCCCGAACTGCTCGCCGAACTGCGCAAGGCGGAGCGTTACCCGGTGCACGATGGCTGACCCGCCGGCACCGTCGCTGGACCAGGCGCAGCACTGGCTCCAGGACGCCATCACCCGTCCCGGCGATCCCGCCGTCCCGGCGGCCGTGATGCTCGCCGGGGCGGGACCGCTGACCGCCGACCACGGGCTCGCCATCTACCGCAACGGCTACCGCAAACGCCTGCTGGAGGCGATGCGGCGGCTTCATCCGGCACTGTGCGTCCTGCTCGGCGCGGAGCTGTTCGAGGAGTTCGCCACCGACTACCTGGACGCTCGTCCGTCGCGCTCCTACACTCTGGCCCGCCTCGACGAGGACTTCGCCGACCACTTGACCGCCCGCCGCCCCGACCGGGACGCGCCCGCCGCGCGACGCGAGGCGTGGATCGACGCACTGATCGACCTGGCCCGCTACGAGCGCGCCTACACCGAGGTCTGCGACGGCCCCGGCATCGAGGATGAGCCGTCCCCCCGCGTACACGGCCGGGCGGACGACGCCGGCGACGCCGGCGTGACGCCGGCCCCGTGCCTGCGGCTGATGCGGGTATGCGCGCCCGTGCACCGCTACCACGCCGCCGTCCGCGCGGGCCGGCGGCCGGCGCCGCCGTCCCCCCGGCCGACGTGCCTGGCGATCTCGCGACGCGACTACCGCGTCGTCGTCAGCCCGCTCCCCCCTGACGCGTTCGTGCTCCTGGGAGCCCTTGCCTCCGGGACGTCCCTCGAAGCCGCGGCCCACACGGCATCGATGGTCCTCGCCGACGCGCGAGCACGTCTGCGGGCGTGGATCACACACGGATGGCTGCTGCCCGTCCGGCGCGAGCCCGTCCTGCACCACTGCCCCGATCGCCGCACCAACCCTCCGGCCCAACCCCGCATTCCGTCACAGCACGAGGAGACGTCGCCATGAGCACCAGCGCCGCCAGTCAATCGGCAACCTCGATGCCGAAGGTGCTGAACGCCCACCCAGTCGACCCCGCCGCCGGGATCAGTACCAAGGAGGAACTCCGCAACCACCTCATCCAGGCCGCGGCCGTGGAGATGCAGACGATCCCGATGTACCTGTACGCCGGCTACTCGATCGCCGGTCAGGGCACCTCGCGCTGGAGCCCCGGCATGAGCGCGCAGCGGCTCATCCGCAGCATCGTCATCGAGGAGATGCTGCACCTCTGCCTGGTGCGGAATCTGCTGGTGGCGATCGGGTGCGGAGACCAGGTGAAGTTCTACGACGTGAACTTCATGCCGGACTACCCCGAGTACATGCTGCACCGCCATCCGGCGCTGCTTCTGACCCTCCAACGCTGCACCAAGGACCTCGTCCGGAACGTCTTCATGGCGTTCGAGAGACCCGACCCCGCGCTCGGTGAGAGCCCTGCACCCGAGGGCCAGTACCAGACGATCGGCCAGTTCTACGAGTCGGTCCGCAAGGGCGTGGAGAAGCTGAACGGCGACCCCAACGCGAACCTGTGGGGGAGCAACCGGCCGGAGATGCAGTACGTGTCGGCGTACTGGAACAAGGACGGCGGCGGTTCCCCCATGCTCATCAAGGACTACGCGACGGCCGAGACGGCCCTGAAGGTCATCGTCGAGCAGGGCGAGGGCGCCAAGACCGGCCAGCACACGGTGCCGATCGACCCGGTCAACCCCAAGGCCGGGCTGGACGAGCTTCCGCACCACACCAAGTTCCAGCGGATCGCCGACGGCATCGAGCCCATCGGGCCGATCTGGAACGTCCCGGACGACCCCCAGTTCTTCATGTACGAGGAGAACGAGACCGCCGACGCCCTCAGCAAGCTCTTCAACGCGGCGTACTGCTACGTGCTGCACCTGATCGACGTCCTCTACGAGACCTCCGGCGCGGACGTCCGTCCGGGGTCGGCCAGCGAGCGCTGGAAACTGGAGCGGATGTTCATCTCCGCGATGCAGGGCGTCCTGGCCAACATCGCCGAGATCATGGTCGCGCTGCCGCTCGGACCCGATCCGTTCGGCGGCACCGAGGAGCTGCAGATGGCGCCCACGTTCCAGTACGTCGAACTGCCCGAGACCGGGAAACGGCAGCACCTCATCGACCTGTGCGACAAGGCCATCACGCATGCCCCGCAACTGGGCGGCGACAACAGCGTCCGGTGGCTCCTCGCCAAGATGCCGGACGTGTAGGCCGCACTTCCGCGGTGAGGAGGGCGAAGACGAGTCCCGTTCGCTCTTGGCCTTCTGCGCTTGGGCGCTTCGGGGGCCGAGTCAGTAGACCGCGGTCCCGCCCAGTGTCGCCGCGGCCGCCGCGACCTGCTCGCCGGCCCGCTGATACTGGTCGGGACCGAGGCGGTCACTCGGCGCGCTGAGGACCAGAGCGGCGATCGGCCGCCGGTCGACGTCGAGCACGGCCGCGCCGATGCTGGTGGCCCCGGCCTGCACGGCTCCCGCGTTGAGCGACCAGCCGCGCCGCCGGGTGCGCTCCAATTCCGCCGCGAAGGACGGCTCGTCCGGTTCGACGCCGTACCGTGCGGCCTCCCCGTCCGGCATGGCCGCGAACAGGGCGATCCCGGCGGCGCTGGTCGCCGGGGGGAAGACCATGCCCGGACGGGGCGCGGTGCGGACCATGCGGCGGCTCTCGACGACGTCGACGGAGACGATCCGGTCATCGTCGGCCACCGCCAGGATCACCGTCTCGCCGGTCTGCTCGGACAGTTCCTGGAGCATCGGGCGGGCATGAATGAGCAGCCCGGACCGTCTGCGCGACTCCGCGGCGATCACCAGCGGGCGCGTGGACAACTCCCATCTGCCGACCCGCCCGCCCTGTGGATCATCGACGGGCCTGATCCATTTACTCGCGTGCAGGGTGACCAGCGACCGCTGCACCGCGCTCTTGTCCTGGCCGAGCAGCCGGGCGAGTTCGGTGACGCCGACCGGCTGGTGCGCCGCGACGGCCTCCACCACATCCAGGGCGCGACTGACACCCGAAAGGGGCTTGACGGCCATAGGACGCACTCCTAGCGTGACTTCTGTTGGGTCACTCTACAATCCAGTATATCGCTCTGCAACATATCACCCACGGCAACTCCAAGGAGTGTGGACATGACGCCAACCGAGAACGGCACCGCGACGGCCCCCGCTCTGGACCCCGGGCTCTTCCTCCCCGACCCCGAACCGGCCGACGTCCGCTACACCGTGATCTCCGTCGACGACCACGTCGTCGAACCTCCGCACCTGTTCGAGACCTATCTGCCGCCCGCGCTGCGCGAACGCGGCCCACGCATCGTGGAGAACGAGAACGGTGCGCAGGTATGGGAGTTCGAGGGCACCATCTACTCCCAGGTCGGCATGAACGCCGTCGCCGGACGCCGCCCCGAGACGGTGCAATACGAACCCTTCCGCTTCGACCAGATGCGTCCGGGCTGCTACGACGTGCACGCACGGGTACGGGACATGGACCTGGGCGGCATCTGGGCCATGCACAACTTCCCGTCCCAGATCACCGGGTTCTGCGGCCGGGTGTTCGCCTTCGCCGAAGACACCGAGGTCGGCAAGGCGTCGGTGCGCGCCTGGAACGACTGGATCCACACCGAGTGGTACACCGCCCACCCCACCCGGATCATCCCGTGCGGTATCACCTACCTCGCCGATCCGGCCGAGGCCGCGGCCGAGATCCACCGCAACGCCGCCCGCGGGTTCACCTCCGTCACGCTGCCGGAGCGTCCGCACGCCATCGGGCTGCCGTCACTGTGGGACCGCGCCCATTGGGATCCGATCATTCAGGCATGCGTCGACACCGACACGGTCATCTCGCTCCACGTCGGCAGTTCCGGCATGCACCCCATACCGCCCGGCGCCCCCAGGCTCCAGCTGGGCGCCACCATGTTCGGGCAGTTGTCCCTCAACGCCTGCGCCGAGTGGCTGTGGTCGGAGTACCCGCTGCGCTTCCCCGCGGTGAAGATCGCGATGAGCGAGGGCGGCATCGGCTGGGTCCCGATGCTCATCGACCGGCTGGACAACATCATCGACCGCTCCGGCTACGGGCTCGGCTGGGACGTCCGCCCCGCCGACGTGCTGCGCCGCAACTTCTGGTTCTGCACGCTCGACGACCCGTCCACCATCGCGCTGCGGCACGTCATCGGCGTCGACCACATCATGCTGGAGACGGACTACCCCCACGGCGACGGCACCTGGCCGCACACCCAGGATGTCGTCACGAAGTACTGGGGCGACATCCCGCCGGCCGAGTTGCGGGCGATGTGCAGCGAAAACGCCGCGAAGCTCTACCGCCACCCGCTGCCGGAGACGGTGCTGCCCGCGGACACGCGCAGGCCCCGCCCCTGCTCGGCCACCACCGACAAGGACACCGCGCGATGACCTTCACACCGACCGCCGACCGGCTGATCCCGGACCTCACCCCCGCTCAGCAGATCGTGCTGCTGGCTCGCACCCTGTGGCGCGAGGGCTACAACGACCACCTCGCCGGACACATCACCTACAACCTCGGCGACGGAACCCTGCTGTGCAATCCGTGGCTGCTCACCTGGGAGGAGATCCGCCCGCGCGACATCATCCGCATCGACCTCGACGGCAATGTCGTGGACGGCGACTGGCCGGTGCCACTCGGCATCCCCCTGCACCTGGAACTGCACAGCGCACGCCCGGACGTGCAGGTGGCGGTGCACAACCATCCGACGTACGGGACCGTCTGGAGCGACCTGGTCGAGGTGCCCCCGATGTTCGACCAGAGTTCCAGCCTGGGCGGCGGTGAACTCGTCCTGGTCCACGAGTACGACGGCGGCGTGAACAGCCGCGAGGCGGCCGCCAAGGCGATCTCGGCCATCGGCGGCGGCGAACTGGCGCTACTCGCCGGCCACGGGGTCTTCGTCCTCGGCAGTAGCGTCCGGGCGGTGCACCAGCGGGCCGTCGCCCTCGAGACGCGCTGTCGCAACGCCTGGATGGTTCGCGCGGCAGGCGGCCGGAGCGACACGCCGCTACCGCCCTGGTACATCGAGCAGGCCGTGGCCGGCAAGGGCGACAAATTCATCGGCTTCTGGGAGGCGTCGGTGCGCGAGGAACTGCGCGCCGCCCCCGAACTCCTGGACGACCCGGGGATCTCCCACTCCTGACACCCTCGCACCTCAAATCGGCGGGAAGCGCCGATGCGGACGGAGCCCGGGCGCGACCCCGTCCACGGCGGGCCTCCGCCCATGTGAGCGCGGTCCACCGCACACCGGATCCGCGAGCAATTAATGAAGGCGGCATGGCTGGAGCACTCGTCCGCCGGCTACTCGCCGGGCCGACGCCCCCGCGGTCGGCGCCGTATCCGCAGTACCGGGCGGGAGCTCAGAGGCTGTGCTCGGCTTGAAGATCGGTTGTGACCCCGGAGGGGGCGGCGAGGCTGGCCAGGAGGTGGAGCGAGGCTGCGGCGTCGGAGCCGGTGGGGGCGCTGTAGATCATCATGGTCATGTCGGGGTCGTCTGGGGCGCGCATGGCGACGTAGTCGAGGGCGAGTTCGCCGAGCTGGGGGTGGACGAAGCGTTTGCGGCCGCGGGTCTTGCCGCGCACGTTGTGGTCGGCCCACAGGCGGCGGAAGTCGGGGTGGCGGCCGGCGTCAAACCGGAGGTTGGCGACGGTGTCGCGGGCCTTGGTCTCCCAGTCGGGGTAGAGGTCGTGGGCGGCCTCGTCGAGGAAGACCAACCGGGCCATGTTCCGCTCGGCTGTGGGCAGCGCGGGGAAGCCGGCTATGAGGAGCCGGGCCAGTTCGTTCCAGGCCAGCACGTCCAGGCGGCGGCCGATGATGTAGGCGGGGATGGCGGTAAAGGCGTCCAGGGCCTGATGCATCTCGGGACGGACCTGCTGGGGGCGGCTGGGGCG
>NZ_SMKY01000460.1 GCF_004349235.1 Actinomadura darangshiensis
ACACCCAAGCAGACCTCGACGAGGTCGCCCGCCAACTCAACCAACGCCCCCGCCACACCCTGGGCTGGAAAACCCCAGCCCAGGCACTCAACGAGTTCCTCGTTGCAACAACCGCTTGACACCGCCGGCTCTGGAACAAGCACACGCGAACTCTCGGAGTGATCGACTTCGAAATGGCAGACCACGGCCCGGCCGTCCAGGACATGGTGTGGCTGCACGGAGCGTTGTGGCAGACCCGCCCCGATCTGCGCACCTCATTCCTTACCGGCTACGGACGTGAACCGACCGCCGAGGAACAGCACGTTCTTATCCTGCTCACCGCCCGCCTTGCCGTTTCCTACCTGGCCACCGGCGTGACCAGGGGCGACCCCGTACTCATCGACCGAGGACGCAACGCGCTCAGCGACCTTGCCAGCGTCTGACCCCTGAGGCCAACGCACCCCCCTGCGACCGGGGCCGAAGTCCCTCCACGCTGCCGCAAGCGGCTCCACCTCGTCCCGTGCCGCATCTGCCCGCGGAAGGGAGGGCCAGTTGACGACCATCCTCATCGTGGTGTCACATCCCGACGACGCCGAGATCGCGATGGGTATGCGCATGCTCGCCCATGCCCGCAGCGGCGCCCGCGTCCACGTGCACTGCTTGACCACCGGCCACCCCAGCAACGCACCAGACCGCCTGAACGAACGCCGCGCGGCCGGCAAACTGCTCGGCGTCTCGAACTACACCTTCTCCGCCATCCCCGATACCCGGTCCACCGATCACCGAGGCGCGATCAACGCCGCCCTGATCAACTTGTTCAGCGACACCCGCCCCGACATCATCTTCACCCACTACCCGGCCGACCAGCACCTCGACCACGCCACCACTGGGACCGAGGCAACAGCCGTAACTCTACGAGGGGTCGCGAACCTCCGGTACTTCCGGTCGCCCTACAGCATCGGCTTCGAACCCACCTTGTTCTTCATGGGCAACGCCGACCTTCTGCGAATCAAGGCAAAAGCGCTGGACTGCTTTTCCTCCCAACAGCAACTCGACATGAACCTCTACCAACGGCTGGCCGAAGTGACCTACCGGCAACACCTCCACCACCGAGTCGTAGAGCAATTCCCGCCAGAGGCAGACTGCGCCGAACTCTTCCTCATCGCCAGGCAGATCGAATTCGTGAGTACGAGTTAAGGCTGCTGCGGGGGGACCGAGTTGGGGGGCGAGGCGGTGTTCGCCGCCGAGTGGGTCGGCGAGGGGCCGCTGCGGTATCCGGTCTGGCGGGCTCAGCGGGCGACAAGACGCCCTCAGCAGGTCTGTCGGAATTGAGGGCGGGAGACCAGGCCGTGCGGGGCACCGATGCACGGTGACGGCCCAGTCTCACTACCGCAGATGATTCCGCCAACCAGCGCTCATGAGCATGGGGAACGGCTGTCCATAACCGGCCGCGCTCACCCACGCGGGGTCAACGACGCCGGCTCCACCCCCGCCACGGAGGAGTCGGCATGGCCTCTCATGGAGCAGAACGTACTTGGAGTCCGTCAAGCCTCCTCAACGGCGGCTTGATGCAAGGGTTCGTCGACATCCAGGGTGCGAGCGGCGGTCGTGACTCCCGAGCGCAGGGAGTGGGCGGCGAGGGGAATGACCTCGCGGTGGTTGACCAGCCGCCGCGACGGCGGCCTTGACGGTCTTGGCGAGGTACCGGTCGGTCAACGTGGGCGAGTGTAAACCGTTTGCTGCCGGCAGTGATGCCCGCGAGCGGCGGTGGTGCGGGTGCGTCGGTACGGACTTGGCGCCGTGTTCATGCCTGCCGCGCGGGCGTTGGCGCCGATGAGCGGGCCTTGACCGTTTGTTCGCCGGTCGTGGTCGGCCAACTGCTTGTCTGCCTACGTGGAGGTGGAGCGCTCGTCGATCAGGGCTTTGATGAGCAGGGTGGTGGGGTGGCTGTCGGGTAGCCGGTCGGCGAGCGTGATGGCGGTCGCGAGGGCGTGTTGTGCCGCTTGGTGGTTACCGTTGCGGCCGTGCAGGTCCGCTCGCAGGTAGTGCAGGTAGGCGTCGTGGGCGGTTGATTTGTGGGGCAGGATTTGCTCGGCGCGGTCCAAGTGGGCCAGTGCTTGGTCGATCTGGTCGGCTCTGGTTGCTGCTTCGGCGCGGTTCACGGCGAGTTGGGATTGTGGGTAGGGCTCGTTGAGGGCGCGGAATACTGATTCGGCGGCGTCGAACTCGGCTTTCGCTTTGTCGTGGTGGCCGAGTTGGCTCCAGGTGATGGCGAGTTGGCGGCGTAGCAGGGCTTCTCCTCGTAGGTGTGTGGGGACGGCCCGGTACAGGGTGAGTCCGGCGAGTAGGACTTGGTAGGCCTGGTCGGGGCGTTGCATTCGCAGCAGGGTGGCGGCGTGGTGTTCGGCGGCGGACGCTTCGGCCAGGGTGTCGCCGGCCAGGCGGGCCAGGCGTGCGGTTTCGGCTTGGTGTTGTGCGGCGTCGTCGAGGTTTCCTAGCCAGCGTTCCAGTAGTCCCGTGAGGGCGTGCACGCGGGCCAGAGCGCCCGGGTCTTGGGTGCGAGCTGCGGAGTCCAGTGCGACGTCGCAGAGTTGGCGCCAGGCGGCGTAGTCTTGCCGCCGGCTCACGTAGCCCCAGAGTGTGTCGGCATACTGCCAGGCCAGGTCGTGTAGGCCCGCGTTCGCAGCAGCTGCCTGGGCTGCGAGCAGCGCCGGGATCCAGGTCTGTAGTAGGGCGATCGCGTCGTGGGCGGCGGCGGCCGTGGGGGGACGCTCGGGGAGCCATCCGAAGACGGCGGCGTGGCGGCGGCGGCCGGGGTTGATGAGGGTGTCGAGCCGGGCGGTCCACATCAGCCAGTGGCGGGTGATGCGGGCTATGGCGGCGGTCCGCTCGTCGGCGGGAAGGTCGGCTGCCAGCTCGGTGGCGTGGGTGAGGACGTGGGCGGGCATCTGCCACTGGTCGTGCTGGTACTGGTACTCCAGCAGGTGGGCTTGTTGGAGCCGGGCCAGCACCGTGTCGGTGGCTTCGTCGTCGAGTTGCAGGAGAGCGGCGGCTGCCGCGGCGCTGAAGGCGGGGCGGGGCATGAGCGCCAGGCTCTGATAGGCACCTTGAAGGCCGGGTGGCAGTTCGTCATAGACGGTGTCGAGCGTGGTCACGATGGTCTCCTCGTCGGTGGTGGAGCTGGGTGTCCGCCGGGGTGAGGCCCGGGTCAGCCGTTCGGCCAGTTCCACGATCGGGCGGTGCGGACGGGCGGCCACGTAGGCGGCGCCGGCGATGACCGCGCTGGGCAGCGCGCCGCAGGCGGCGACCAGGGCGCGTACTCCGATGGGGTCTTCGTCGGCACGGGTCCCGATCATGTCTGCGGCCAGTTGCATCGCGGCGTCTTCTGGGAGCGGCGGCACGTCGAGGTGTTGGGCGCCCTCGGCCGTCAAGTCCGGGAGCCGGAATCTGCTGGTCACTACGACCAGGCCTGTGGCGGGCAGCAGCGTCCGCACTTGCGCGGCTGTGGCGGCATGCTCGATGACCGCGACGACCGGCCGGGACGCGGTCATCGACCGCAGCAGCGCGGCGGCCTCGCCCAGATGGTCGGGCACCCAGTCCGCGCCCAGGACCCGCAGCCAGCACGCCGCCGCGGCCTCGACGCGGCTACAGCTTTCGCGCTCGGGGTCCTGATCCTGCTCCGTGACCCGCCCGGGTGCTGGGGCGGGTATTGGGGTGGTGGTCAGGTCTGCCCATAGTGCGCCGCCGGGGGCGGTGCCGGCGTGTACCGCGCGGTGCGCGAGGTCCAGTGCCAGCGCGGTCGTTCCGGCGCCGGCCGGGCCGGTGATGACCAGCAGGTCCGGCCGTGCTGGTGGGCGGCGGGTGGCGGCGATGCGGTTCAGGAGCGCGCGTTCGGCGTCTCGGTCACGCATCTGGCGGGGTGGGGCGGGCAGCATCATCGGCGACCCGGCTGAGACGGGTGCTGGAGGGTGCAGGTGCACGTCGCCGTGCACTTGGCCGGCCTGCACGACGGTCCCGATTCTGCTTTGTCCGTCGAGTTGGTTGCGGTGCGCGCTCACCCGGTGGCCAGGCCAGGATGGGGCCGCTGCGGCACAAGGTCGGGCTGGTGCAGGGTCATGGCGGTCCCTCGCTGCTTATCCGCTCGATGATCGTTGTGTCGACCGGTCCGGTGGCCAGGGTCGCGGGCCGGGGCTTTAACCCGGCGTGGCGGTCGCGGGCGGCCTGGGCGGTAGTGGGTTGGCGTGTGATCAGATGGGCGGCGCCGGGTGTGGTCAGCAGCGCCCAGGAGGCCAGCACGGTTGAGACCAACGCGAGCAGGTGCTCGCCGCCGTGCAGATCGGCGGGCGCATCGGTGTCGGGATCGGCGTCCGGGGCCAGTACGTCCGGGGCCAGTACGTCCGGGCGGGGGGTGATGGTCGTGGCGAATTCGGGGTAGCCCAGCGGGCCGAACTCCTGCAGTACGAGTTGGGCTTGGTGGCGTGTGACGCCACGCGAGGTGATGTCGTTGCGGGCGGTGATGCGGTGGTCGGGCCACCAGGCCAGCCATGTCCCCTGCGGAAGCGGCCCCCAGTGACACGCGATCAGCGGGACGCCGACGCCGTTGTAGCCGATGCCGCCGGCCCACCGAAGGAGTCCGGCCTGAGCGGGCGGGACGGCGATTGGGGTCCAGACCCGATGGACGCCCGGGGCGGCGCCGTGGGAGGTGTAGTCGACCATGTCGGCGCCGAGGGTGACGGCGGCGGTGGTGGCCGCCTCGTCGAGGCCGTACACGTGCGCGGCCTTGAACCGTGCCGCCTCGTCGGCCGCGAGGGCCCGGGGTTGCTGCCGGGCGGGGAGCGTGGC
>NZ_SMKY01000461.1 GCF_004349235.1 Actinomadura darangshiensis
AAGAGACAGCCCTCCGCCCCTGACACGACAAACGCGGCCCCCGGGTGCCGGGGGCCGCGCGTGCCGGTGGATCAGTCTGTCGTCAGGGCCTTGAAGCGGCGGAGGCGGAGGCTGTTGCTGACCACGAAGACCGAGGAGAACGCCATCGCGCCGCCGGCGATCATCGGGACGAGCAGGCCGGACGCCGCCAGCGGGATGGCCGCCACGTTGTAGGCGAACGCCCAGAACAGGTTGCCCTTGATCGTGCGGAGCGTGCGCCGGGACAGCCGGATCGCGTCGGCGGCGGCGCGCAGGTCGCCGCGCACCAGGGTCAGGTCGGACGCCTCGATCGCCACGTCCGTCCCGGTGCCCATGGCCAGGCCCAGGTCGGCCTGGGCGAGCGCGGCGGCGTCGTTGACCCCGTCGCCCACCATCGCCACCGTGCGGCCTTCGGACTGGAGGCGCTTGACGACGTCCACCTTGTCCTGGGGCAGGACCTCGGCGATGACCTCGTCGATGCCGACCGCGTCCGCGACCGTGCGGGCCACCGTCTCGTTGTCGCCCGTCAGCAGGACGGGACGCAGCCCGAGCGCCCGCAGCCGGACGATCGCCTCTCGCGAGGTCGGCTTGACCTGGTCCGCGACGGTGACCACCGCGCGGGCCTCGCCGTCCCAGCCCACCGCGACGGCGGTGTGGCCGAGCGCCTGGGCCTTCTCCATGGCGCGTTCGAGGTCGGACGTGAGGTGCTGCGACCACTCGGCGAGCAACTGCGGACGTCCCGCGAGGACGCCGTGACCGTCCACCATCCCCTGGACGCCGAGGCCCTCGATGCTGGCGAAGTCCTCGACCGTGCCCAGCGCACCGACCCGTTCCACGGCCCCCCGGGCGATCGCCTGGGCGATGGGGTGCTCGGAGGCGTTCTCCAGCGCGCCCGCCAGGCGGAGCACCTCGTCCTCGGAGACGCCGTCGGCGGTGTGGACGCCGGCCAGGGCCATCCGGCCGGTGGTGACGGTGCCGGTCTTGTCCAGGACGACCGTGTCGACCCGGCGGGTGGACTCCAGCACCTCCGGGCCCTTGATCAGGATGCCGAGCTGCGCGCCGCGTCCCGTCCCGACCATGAGGGCGGTCGGGGTGGCGAGGCCGAGGGCGCACGGGCAGGCGATGATCAGCACGGCGACGGCGGCGGTGAACGCGCCGGCGAGCGGTTCGCCGGTGCCGATCCAGAAGCCGAGCGTGCCGAGCGCGAGCGCGATCACGATCGGGACGAAGACGCCCGAGATCCGGTCGGCGAGCCGCTGCACCTGCGCCTTGCCGGTCTGCGCGTCCTCGACGAGCCGCGCCATCTGCGCGAGTTGCGTGTCGGAGCCGACCCGGGTGGCCCGGACGAGCAGCCGGCCGCCCGCGTTCACGGTCGCGCCCGCCACGGTGTCGCCGGGCCCGACCTCGACCGGGACCGACTCGCCGGTCAGCATGGACGCGTCCACCGCGGACGAGCCCTCCTCGACCGTCCCGTCCGCGGCGATCTTCTCGCCGGGACGGACGACGAACACCTCGCCCACGGCCAGCCGGTCGACGGGGACGCGCTCCTCGCGCCCGTCCCGCAGGACCGAGACCTCCTTGGCGCCGAGCTCCAGCAGGGCGCGCAGCGCGGCGCCGGCGCGGCGCTTGGACCGCGTCTCGAAGTACCGGCCGGCCGTGATGAACATGATCACACCGGCCGCGGCCTCGAAGTAGACGTTCATCGACCCGTCCGAGCGGGTCATCGAGAACTCGAACCCGTGCTTGATGCCCAGCTCGCCGGCGGTGCCGAAGAACAGCGCCCACAGCGACCAGGCGAACGCGGCGAGGGTGCCGAGGGAGATCAGCGTGTCCATGGTCGCGGCGCCGTGCCGCAGGTTGACCGCCGCGGCCTTGTGGAACGGCCAGCCCGCGTACACCACGACCGGGGCGGCCAGCGTCAGCGACAGCCACTGCCACGCCTCGAACTGGATCGCCGGGATCATCGCCATCGCGATCACCGGGACCGACAGCACCACCGCGGTGATCAGCCGCTGCCGCACCGGCCGCAGGCCGTCGTCCGGCTCCGGCCGGTCCCGCGGCCCGGACGGCGGGGCGGGCAGCTCGGCGCTGTAGCCGGCCTTCTCGACGGTGGCGACCAGGTCCTCGGGGGATACCCCCTCGGGGAACTCGACCCGGGCCTTCTCGGTGGCGTAGTTGACCGTCGCGGTCACGCCGTCCAGCTTGTTGAGCTTCCGCTCGATGCGGTTGGCGCACGACGCGCACGTCATACCGCCGATCGCCAGCTCGATCCGCCCGGACTCGGTGTCCGTGCTCATCGCGTCCTCCTCTGCCTCGATCGTGCGGAACTCAGTGGGTGTGGGGCTGGTCGTCGTGGCCCGGCTCGCCCTGCTCGGGCACCCGGGCGTTTCCGGCGTGGACCGTGAACTCGGCGGTCCGGACCTTGCCGTCGTGCTTGAAGTCCAGGTAGAGGCGGTACGCGCCGGAACTGGGCGCCTCGGCGAAGAACGTGATGCCGGGGCCGGACGGCGTCGTGCCGTCGCCGGGCTCCCCGTCCGGGTGGACGTGGAGGTAGGCGAGGTCGCCCTGCCGCAGCGCGACGAGGTGCCCGTACGCCTCAAGGTAGGGCTGAAGGTCGGTGACCGGCTCGCCGTCCTTGCTCACGGTGAGGGTGAGCTCGGTGGACGTGCCGGGAGCGAGTCCGCCGGTGAGCTTCACCTCGTAGCCGTCCACCTTCGCGACCTGCGCGGGCTTCGGCAGCGGCGCGGGCCGCAGGTCGCCGGGGGCGAAGACGTCCGTGCCGAGCGTGAGCTGCCGCTTCGCGCCGGCCGGCTGGATGTCGGTGAAGAACCGGTACACGCCGGGCTTCGCCAGCGTCAGCGGGACGGTCCAGACGCCGCCGCCGAGCTGCGTCGGGTGCAGGTGCTGGAAGCCGGACAGGTCGCGCCGCGCGACGATCAGGTGGAGCCGCTTGCCGTGCAGGGGCTGGAAGCCCGTGACGGGCCGGCCGTCCGGTCCGTTGATGGTGAACCGGAAGTCCGTCTTCTCGCCGGGGGCGACGGTCGTCCGCTGCGGGGTCAGCGTGTAGCCGTCCTCGGACACCTGGAGGCCGCCCGGTGCCTGGGCCGCCATGCCCTCGTGCCCGCCCGCTCCGTGACCGCCGCCGCTCCCGTGGGACGCCATCTCCGCGGTGCCGCCGACGGGGCCGACGACCTTCCCGATGCCCGCGGCGCCGCCGAAGACGACGGCCAGGCCCACGGCGTAGGCCCCCAGCCTTGTCGCGCTGTTCATGCCGATTCACTCCGCTCGATGGTCGAGGGCGCCCCCCGCCCGCAGGCGAGGCGCGTGCCGCTCATGAGGTCAGCTGGTATCCGGCGTCTTCGACGGCGGCCCTGACCCGGGCGTCGTCGAGCGGGGCCTGGCTGGTGACGGTGACCTTGCCGGACGGGAGGTCGACGTCCACGCCGGTCACGCCGGTGATCTCCTGGACCTCCTCGGTCACCGAGCTCACGCAGTGGCCGCAGGTCATCCCGGTGACGGTGTAGGTGGCGGTGCTCATCTCGGCGTCTCCTTCGATTCTTACCCCATGGGGGTATCTGATGAGGCTCATGCTGCCATGGCCCGACGCCCGTGACAACCCCTAGGGGGTATGGGTGCATTTCGAGATCCCGGTCACACTCGTCCCCAGGGTTGTCCACAGGTGTCCACAGGGCTGTGGACGACGTTCCGGCGGCCCGGCTCTTCGCGGATACTGAACCCATGCCTGAGCTACCTGAGGTAGAGGCGCTGGCGGGGTTCCTGAGGGAGCGCGTGGTCGGCCATGCGGTCGCCCGCGTCGATGTTCTCGCCATCTCCGCGCTGAAGACCTACGACCCGCCGGTGACCTCGCTGGGCGGGCTGACCGTCACCGGCGCGGGCCGGCACGGCAAGTTCCTCGACCTGGACGTCGACGGACTGCACCTGGTGATCCACCTCGCCCGCGCCGGCTGGCTGCGCTGGCGGGACGAGATCCCGGCCAGGCCCGTCCGGCCCGGGGGCAAGAACCCGCTCGCCCTGCGCGTCCACCTGGACGACGGCTCCGGCTTCGACCTCACCGAGGCCGGCACGAAGAAGAAGCTCGCGGTCTACCTCGTCCGAGATCCGGACGACGTGCCGGGCGTGGCCTCGCTCGGCCCCGACCCCCTGGACGACGCGTTCACCGTCCAGGCCCTGGCGGGCATCGTGAACGGCAAGCGCAGCCAGATCAAGGGCCTGCTCCGCGACCAGAAGATCATCGCGGGCATCGGCAACGCCTACTCCGACGAGGTGCTGCACGTCGCGAAGATGTCCCCGTTCAAGATCGCCTCCTCGCTCACCGAAGAGGACGTCGCCGTCCTGCACGAGGCGATCGTCGGCACGCTCCGGGACGCGGTCGAGCGCTCGCGCGGCCTCGAAGCGCAGGACCTCAAGGGCGAGAAGAAGACCGGCCTGCGCGTGCACGGCAAGGCCGGCCAGAAATGCCCGGTCTGCGGCGACACGGTCCGCGAGGTGTCGTTCGCCGACTCGGCCCTCCAGTACTGCCCGACCTGCCAGACCGGCGGCAAGCCGCTCGCCGACCGGCGCATGTCCCGGCTGCTCAAATAGGGCGGTTCCCGGTGGCCGGGCGGCGTATCGTGAGCCGGGAGATCACGCCTCCCCCCTTGCTCAGGAGCCGCCATGGGCTACCCGCCTTACCCTGCGCAGCCAGGCCCTGGCGGCCCCTACGCGCCCGGCTACGGCCCGCCGGCCCACCCGGGCCCCGCGCCCGCCCAGCCGTACGCGCC
>NZ_SMKY01000462.1 GCF_004349235.1 Actinomadura darangshiensis
CGTCACCCCGTCCCTCTAGCCAGACCACGAACACCAGTGCGGGCAGGAACATCACGGCCGTCTCCACGGCCAGGCTCTCCGCCGAGGGCATGTCGGCGACCTTCTTGAGCAGCCCGTAGGTGCCGAACGCGAACGCCAGCGTCAGCGCGATCCAGGGCGGCCGCCCGTAGTCGACGGTCAGCACGACCACCGCCGCCGCCCCCAGCCCGACCGCGCACCACTGCCACGGCCGCAGCCGCTCCCGGAAGATCACCACGCCGAACACCACGCTGATCAGCGGGTTGATGAAGTACCCCAGCGCGGACTCGATCGTCTGCCCGCTGTTGACGGCGTAGATGTAGGTCCCCCAGTTGACGCTGATGACCACCGCCGCCAGCCCGAGCAGCACCCCCTGCCGCCGGCTCAGCCCCCGCACCCAGGTCCGCCGCACCGCCAGCACGACGGCGACCGCGATGAGCGACCACATGACCCGGTGCGCGAGGATCTCGACCGCGCCCGCCGGCTTGAGCAGCGGCCAGTACAGCGGGAACAGCCCCCACATCACATAGGCCGCGACCCCGTACGCCATCCCCCGTTTGACCACGATCGGCAACCTACCAGCCCGTAAGCAACCAAATCGATCAACGCTCATGACCCCGGCCCAAGGCATCGGCCAGGGCAACGAAGTCGGGCCCCAGTACCGCTCGGCCATCTTCTACCCGGTCGGAGCCCCGGTGACTGGCCACACATTTGGCCGCAGCCGGCGCGTGACTTCGGCTCGCCGGGCGATCAGGTTTTGCAGCCGTAGTGTTTTTGAACGCCGGGCACGTAGGCGTTGAGGAAGTTTTCAAGGTCCTCGGGCGTGGCCTTGCCGAACACCTCGTCGATGACGGGGTTGAGCTGAATCTCCGCGTAGACGGAATGCGGTGCACCGGGGCAATCTGCGACGGCTCGCGCGGAGCCGGTCCGAACTGTGAGCTTCCCTTTGAAGGTGCGCGGCTCTGAGGGGGAGCCCTGCCGAATCTGCCTGACATAGTCGTCGCCGTCTGGGTCATGTTTCGCGGCGAAGGTATAGGCGTAGTCGTCGTCGACGTAGAGCGGGCACGCCGTGGGAAGGTACTCGGGCTTCTCCAGCTTCCCCACGGTGACCTCGTCACCTTCCGGGAGCAGCGGATCCACCGCGTCGGAACTGATCGGGATGCCGCAAAGGCTGCGCGGCGCTGCGGGCTTTCCCGCGCACCCCGGCGCGGCCAATGCCGTCACCACAACGGCCGCGACGAACCTCAGCCGCATTGGCCCATTCCCTCCTGGCCGGCCTGCTGCTGCCCCTCAGTATCTCCCTGCACACCGTCGGTATAGTCGGAGGATCGAGCAGACCGCAACCGACCGTTGGCCGATTCCGAGGTGGTGGCTCCGGGTTGGGCATCTCTCATGAAGCTGAGCAGCATCGTTGAACCGGCGCCTCGGCGCATGGGTGTGCGCGCGACGGTCGTGCGCTGGGTTGGTGACGACCCTCAGCCAGGTGTCGTCGAAGTGGTGCTCGTCGACGCCGACGGTGTTCGGGTCACATTGCTGGACAAGGCCCCTGTCTTTGACGGGACCGGACGGCTTGCTCCCGACGCGGCCTATCCGCAGGACATCGTCCTCGACTGCCGGGTGTGCGGAGCCGAGGACGATGGCGGCCGGGTCGTGGTCGAACTCGAGCACGGCGTCGAGTCCGTCGATGGAAGGACCAGCTTCACGGTGGCCGCCGAACAGGTCGTGCGGGAATGACCGATCGGCCTGGCTCGCGTCGGGAGGGCCGCGTACATCCGGCGCCGGTCAGGAGAGCTTGGAGATCGCCTTCTTCCAGGCGTCCTGGTCTCGGGCCTCGCCGGGGGAGTTCACTTCGGTGAAGCGGAGGATCCCGGACTTGTCGACGAGGAAGGTGCCGCGTACGGCCATGCCTCGGTCGGAGTTGAAGACGCCGTACTGCTTGGCGACCTCGCCGTGGGGCCAGAAGTCGGAGAGCAGCGGGAACCCGTAGCCCTCTTCGTTGGCCCAGGCCTTCAGCGCGAAGACGTGGTCGACGGAGATGCCGAGGGTCTGCACGTCCTCGTTCTGGAATGCGGCGATGTCGTCTCGGACCGCACACAGTTCACCCGTGCAAATGCCGGAGAAGGCGAACGGGTAGAAGACCAGGAGCACACCGCGGTCGCCGCGGAAGGACGAGAGCGTGACGTCCTGGTTGTTCTGGTCCTTGAGCGTGAAGTCAGGGGCCTCGGTTCCGATTTCGAATGTCATGCAGGGGTCTCCTCATTGGGGAACGGTGACGACGATCTGCAGGGTAGTAGGTGCGCCCCATGATGCGGCGTTCACCTCAACCGAGGGACGAGAGGTAGCTGAGGGTCAGGGCCGCGGCGGTCAGGGTGGCGAGGCGGGCCGTGGAGGGGCGCGGGCCGTCCAAGAGCATGCGCAGGCCCAGGGGTACGAGTGCCACAGCAAGACCGGCCACCGCGACCATGGAGAGCGGTGTGGTGCCCTTGAGGACGCCCAGAGGGAGCGCGGCGGTCAGAGCCAGGGCGATCGAACGAACGGCCCCGATGGTGCGAGTGCGGTAGGCCGCGTAGGCGAGCAGGGGCCAGCCGAGCATGATGGCGAACGTCGTGTAATGGAAGATGTGGAAGCCCTGGTAGGAGGCTGCAACGGCTTGTGTCGCGGCAGTGCGGCCTTGCGCGTCCACCAGTTGGAAGGCCAGGTGGTCGATGCCGGCGTGGAACGTCCGGGTGAAGAGGCCCAGGACGGTGAGGGCTCCTGCCAGAGTGGCGATCTGCGTGCCGATAAGGCGGGTCAGGGCGAGCATGCCCGGGGTGAGGACGACGGTGCCCGCAACGAACGCGCTGTAGGAGGCGGTCATGAGCGTTGGGTGATCGTCGTAGGCGGCGAGCTGATGCGGGAAGAAGAACGCAAAGCGCGCGCGGAGTTCGTCGGACGAACGGTGCGGGCGAGAAGGATCGACGCGGAGCGTCTTGAACGGCAGCGCGAACACCAGCTCGTGATCGATGAGCGCCTGCGGATCGCACGTGAGCTGCACGACGTCGTCACGCATGGGATGGGGTTGATCGCCGTCAAGGCGGGGGTCGCCAACCACATCGCCGGGGAGCGGCCGGGGGAGGCTCGGGAGGCGCTGCGGGTCATCGAGGCCACGAGCCGGGAGGCGCTGACGGAGATGCGCAGGCTCCTCGGGGTGCTGAGGGACGAGCCGGACCTCGCCCCGCCCGGCCTGGCCGACCTCCCGGACATGGTGGAACGGGTGAAGTCGGCCGGTGTGCGCCTGGAAGTGTCCGTTTCGGCGACGGATCTTCCGGACGGGGTCGGGCTGGCGGTGCACCGGATCGTCCAAGAGGCGGTCACCAATGTCGTCAAGCACGCTGCACCCGCCAAGTGCAGAGTGGACGTTCGCGACGAGCGAGATGGGGTGCGCATAGAGGTGGCCGATGACGGCCCAGGCGGCGGCGTGACATCGGGCGGGCACGGGCTGGTCGGCATGCGGGAACGTGTCGCCATGTACGGCGGACGGCTCGAAGCCGGGCCGCTGCCCAGGCGGGGGTTCAGGGTGATGGCGACGATTCCCTACAAGGCGCAGCCGTGAGCGAACCGATCAGCGTTCTCGTCGCGGACGACCAGGCGTTGCTACGGGGAAGCTTCCGCGCCCTCATCGAGACCGCACCCGGCCTGAGCGTGGTCGGTGAGGCGGCAGATGGGGCCGAAGCGGTGAAGCTGGCCCACAGCCTGCGACCCGACGTCGTCCTCATGGACGTGCGCATGCCGGTGATGGACGGTATCGAGGCCACGCGCCGCGTCCGTGCGGACACCGAGGTACGGGTCCTCATCCTGACCATGTTCGACCTGGACGCGTATGTCTTCGCCGCGTTGCGCGCGGGGGCGGCCGGGTTTCTCCTCAAGGACACCCCGCCTGCCGAGCTGCTCGCGGCCGTTCATGTCGTCGCGTCCGGTGAGGCGCTGCTCGCGCCGAGCGTCACGCGGCGGCTGATCGAGGAGTTCGCGCGCCGTCCGGAGCCGGGACGGCCCTTGCCGAGGCGGCTCGACGGCGTCACCGAGCGGGAACGCGAGGTGCTGGCCCTGGTCGGGAAGGGCCTGTCGAACAACGAGATCGCCGACCATCTGCGGCTCAGCCTCGCGACCGTGAAGACCTACGTGGGACGTCTTCTGGCCAAGCTCCACGCCAGGGACCGGGCTCAGCTCGTCATCGTCGCCTACGAGACCGGACTCGTTCCCTGAGGGAGGATGGGCGTATGGAGCCGGGGTTGCGGGCGGAGGTGGCGGTCGTCGTCGGGGACGCGGATACGGCCGTCCAGCTGGGGAGTGGCGATGTGAGCGTGCTCGGGACGCCGAGGTTGCTCGCGCTTGCGGAGGCCGCGACGGTGAAGGCGGTCGCGCCTCACCTGGGTCAAGGCGAGACGTCGGTCGGGACGCGGGTCGAGCTGGAGCATCTGGCGGCCACCGCCGTAGGAGGCCGGGTGGCGGTCACGGCCGTCCTGCAGGAGGTGGACGGGGCGCGGCTCGTCTTCGCGGTCGAGGCGAGCGACGAGCGGGGCGCGGCGGTGGGGAAGGGCCGCGTCGAGCGGGTCGTCGTGGATCGGGAGAGGTTCCTGGCGCGGTCGAGGCGGTGACGCGGGGTCAGTACGGCAGGAGGCGACCCGAAGGGGTCCGGAGGTCGGG
>NZ_SMKY01000463.1 GCF_004349235.1 Actinomadura darangshiensis
GGCGGGTGTCGTGCCTGCCGGCGACCTTCAGGCCGGACGACTCGAACAGCGCCAGGAGTTCGTCCCGCGTCCGGAGCCCTAGGTGTTCGGCCAGGTCGGACAGGATGAGCCAGCCTTCCCCGTCCGGTTCGAGGTGGTCGGCGAGGCCGGTGAGGAAGCCGCGCAGCATCCGGCTGCCCGGATCGTAGACGGCGTGTTCCAGGGGCGAGGTCGGTTTCGCCGGTACCCAGGGTGGGTTGCAGACGACGAGGCCGGCCCGTCCGTCCGGGAAGAGGTCGGCTTGGACGATCTCCACCTCAATGTTCAGCCGCTTGAGGTTCTCTTGGGCGCAGGCAAGCGCGCGCGGGTCCTGGTCAGTGGCGATGACATGGCCGATGCCACGCCTGGCCAGGACCGCCGCTAGGACGCCCGTGCCCGTCCCCACGTCGAACGCCGTTTTCGTTGGCGGCAGTGGTACTTCGGCGACCAGGTCTACATATTCGCCTCTGACCGGTGAGAAGACACCGTAATGCGGGTGGATCCGGTCGCCGCCCAGCGCGGGGATCGGAACGCCCTTCTCACGCCACTCATGGGCGCCGATAAGCCCGAGCAGTTCGCGCAGTGAGGCGACGTAAGGCTGGTCGTCCGGGCCGTGGGCCTCCGTACAGGCGTCCTGCACATCCGGTGCGCGGCGCAGCGGAATCACGTGTCCAGGGTCGAACGGTATGAGGACCATGCCGAGCGTCCGCGCGCGTTGGGCACGTGCCTGGCGGTGCAGGTGAAAAGCCTGCGCCTGGGGCGGTTCGGGCTTGTTCCGCCGTCGCCGTGGTGGACGGTCGATCCGGCGTGCCATCGCCTTGAGCAACTGCCGCGCGTTCTGGAAGTCGCCGCGCCACAGCAGGGCGGTCCCTTCGCAGGCCAGGCGGTACGCGTCGTCCGCACGGGTCTCGTCGTCGGCGATGGTCACGCGCTGGGGCGGCGGCGCGCCGCTCTCCGACCGCCAGCGGACGCGATGGTCCCGGCCGCCCTCCCGCCAGGAGATGTCGTCCACAGCGAGTACCGTAGCGGCGTGCGTCTACCTGGGCCATTGCACGTGCTGAACGAGGCCCTCGCCTTCCTGCTGGAGATCGCCGCGATCGTGGTCGTGTGCCGGACGCCAGGTGGGGCGTCCGGCACACGCGTCTCAGGCCGGGACCTTGTCGAGGAACCCGGTCACGCGGTCGAAGCGGCCGTCGTCGTCGAACGCCACCACGTCGAAGCCGACCACGAGCGCCTCGCCGTCCTCGGGGCCGAGTTCCCAGGTGAAGCGGGCCACGTTGTGATGGGCGTCGACCGTCCCCGCCGCGCGGAACACCAGGCCGGGGAACTGCTGCTGCGCGGCGCCGACGAACGCGTCGATCGCGTCCCGTCCCTCGGCCGCGCCGAGCGGGTCGACGTACACGGGGTTCTCGGTCCACAGCTCGTCGATCGCGGCGCGCCGGGCCGCCGCGTCGGTCTCGTTCCAGATGGCCAGGTACCGCTCGACCCGCTGCTGAACGTCGCTCATCTCATGACTCCTGTCTGATCGTCCGGGTTCGTTCTCCCGGTGCCCCCCACGCTGCCGGTCCGGCGACAGAAGATCGATTACCTGGGACGTCAAGCCGGTCGGACGGCGGCCGACGTTGATGTCGGATTCTCGCTAGCCGGACGGTGCGACCATCGGTGATGCTGGGAGCATGCACGAGGATGTGGAAAGGTGCGTGCGGGCCGTCCAGTCGAAGGACGCCCGCTTCGACGGATGGTTCTTCACCGGGGTCGTGACCACCGGAATCTACTGCCGGCCGAGCTGCCCTGTGGTGCCGCCCAAGCCGGAGAACATGCGCTTCTACCCGAGCGCTGCGGCCGCCCAGCAGGCCGGGTTCCGTGCCTGCAAACGGTGCCGGCCTGACACGTCCCCAGGCTCGCCCGAATGGAACCACCGCGCGGACGTCGTCGCCAGGGCGATGCGCCTGATCGCCGATGGTGTCGTCGACAGGGACGGCGTCCCAGGCCTCGCCGGACGTCTCGGCTACAGCACACGCCAGATCGAGCGTCAGCTCAACGCCGAACTGGGCGCCGGTCCGCTCGCCCTGGCCCGGGCCCAGCGCGCGCAGACGGCACGCCTTCTCATCGAAACGACGGCCCTTCCCATGGGGGACGTCGCGTTCGCGGCAGGATTCGCCAGTATCCGCGCGTTCAACGACACCGTCCGCGAAGTGTTCGCGCTGACCCCGAGTGCCCTGCGCGACCGTGTCGCGAAGGGCCATCCGCCCGCCGGCTCAGGGGCGCTGTCGCTGCGCCTGCCGTTCCGTGCGCCGCTCTGCCCGGACAACCTGTTCGGGCACCTCGCCGCCACCGGCGTCCCAGGCGTCGAGGAGTGGCGGGACGGTGCGTTCCGCCGCGCCATGCGGCTCCCGCACGGACACGGCATCGCGACACTGCGGCCCCAGCCCGACCACGTCGCCTGCACGCTCAGCCTCAGCGACCTGCGCGACCTCACCATCGCGATCAGCCGCTGCCGCTGGATGCTCGACCTGGACGCCGACCCCATCGCCGTGGACGACCTCCTCCGCGACGACCCCGTCCTGGCCCCACTGGTCGACAAGGCGCCCGGACGACGCGTCCCGCGCACGGTGGACGCCCCAGAGTTCGCCGTGCGGGCCGTCCTGGGGCAGCAGGTGTCGACGGCCGCGGCACGAACCCATGCGGCCCGCCTGGTCACCGCCTACGGCGACCCCATAGACGACCCAGGCGGCGGACTGACACACCTCTTCCCGACCCCGTCCGCCCTAGCGGAACTCGACCCGGAGGCCCTCGCCTTCCCGAAAATCCGACGCACCACCCTCACGACCCTGGTCGACGCACTCGCATCGGGGGAGATCGACCTCGGCGTAGGGAGCGACTGGGAAGAGGCCCGCACGCGCTTGTCCGCCCTACCGGGCTTCGGCCCGTGGACCATCGAGACCATCGCGATGCGCGCTCTCGGTGACCCGGACGCCTTCATCCCGGGGGACCTGGGAATCCGTGCGGCAGCGCGTGCGCTCGACCTCCCCACCACGCCGGCGGCCCTCACACAGCGCGCCGCCCAGTGGCGCCCCTGGCGGGCCTACGCCGTCCAGTACCTGTGGGCCACCGGCGACCACGCCATCAACCTGCTTCCCGCGAACTGAAGGACACCCTGTGCAACCAACACATGTCGTCATAGAAAGCCCTGTCGGGTCTCTCACCTTGGTCGCGTCCGATGGCGCTCTGTCTGGGCTCTACATGGACATGCAGCGGCACCGTCCGCCCGAGGAAACCTTCGGCTTGCCTGGGGACCCCGACAGTGAGCCCTTCGCCACCGTCGCCGCACAACTCACCGCCTACTTCGCCGGCGAACTGACCGATTTCGACCTGCCGCTCAACCTCAACGGCACGCCCTTCCAGCAAAGCGTCTGGGCGGCGCTCCAGGAGATCCCCTACGGCGAGACCGTCACCTACGGGGAACTCGCGGTCGAGCTAGGCAAACCGTCTGCGTCCCGTGCGGTCGGTCTGGCCAACGGGCGCAACCCGGTCGGCGTCATCGTCCCCTGCCACCGCGTCGTCGGATCCACCGGTTCCCTCACCGGCTACGGCGGCGGCCTCGAC
This sequence comes from Actinomadura darangshiensis, assembly GCF_004349235.1. Taxonomy (GTDB): domain Bacteria; phylum Actinomycetota; class Actinomycetes; order Streptosporangiales; family Streptosporangiaceae; genus Spirillospora; species Spirillospora darangshiensis. Next base: position 3,625 of record NZ_SMKY01000463.1, read on the forward strand.
CGCAAGCGCTACCTCCTCGACTTCGAACGCAAGACCCGGTCGACCGAGGACGCGCTCTTCTGAGCCTCACCGCCGCCGGAACGCGAGCCCGGCCAGGCAGAACAGGATCCCGCCGGTGATGAACCAGGGCTCGTAGAGCAACGTGACGAACCGCTCATCGGTGCTGAAATCGCTCACCGTCTTGGAGCCTGCCGCGAGCGCGACCCAGTCCGGTACCGAGGGGAGTGCGTGCACGAGGAGGAGACCGGCCGTCCCCCAGACGCCCAGTTTCAGCCACTTCCTCGGAAGACGTCCGCCCCACGGCTGGACGACGGCCAGCGCCAGGACCGCCGCCGCGAACGACACCGGAATCGCGATCACGTCGATGACCAGCAGCGGCACGTTGTCGTGCAGGTCCAGCCCGGCCGGCAGCCCCGCCCGGCCGCCGAGCACCCAGTAGACGTGGACGAGCGCGAACAGCACTCCCCACGCCGCCGCCGCGTAGGCTCCGAACCCGGAGCCCCGCCGAACCTGTACCGCCTGCATCGCGTCCATACCCGCACTCTCGATCACGGGACGCCCGCGGAGCCTCCCCCGCCGGACGTGCCCGGCTCCCCCTCGCGAGGGAATGTCAGAGCCGCGGGTTACCGTGCTCGACATGGCCGGACAACCTGGGAAGGGCTGATCAAGGTGCAGTTCCGAGTCGACCGCCAGACGTTCGCCGACGCGGTGGCGTGGGCGGCGCGGACGCTGCCCGCACGTCCCGCCCTCCCCGTCCTCGCGGGCATGCTCATCGAGGTCACCGACCAGGGCGAGCTCGCCGTCGCCGGGTTCGACTACGAGGTGTCCGCCCGCGCCCGCGAGGACGCCGACGTCACCGAGCCGGGCCGCGCCCTCGTCCCCGGGCGGCTCCTGGCCGACATCGTCCGGAACCTCCCCGCGCAGCCCGTGGACGTCGTCACGAAGGGCTCCGAGGTGGTCGTCCGCTGCGGCCCCGCCGAGTTCGGCCTGCTGACCCTGCCCGTCGAGGACTACCC
>NZ_SMKY01000464.1 GCF_004349235.1 Actinomadura darangshiensis
CGCCACGATGCACCCCTTGTCCCACCCCCGCCCGGACGGAAGACTGGCGTGCAGGGAGGGGTCGTCATGGGTATGACGGCGAGATCCATGGGGGAAATGCCGGATCTCGAATGGCGGATGGTCGCGCTCGTTCACGTCCCTTGGCGCGAGTTCTCGTCGAGGTGGGAGATCCCCTTCGAGGGGAACGAGAGGTGGGAGGCGCCAGGACCGGTCGCCCATGCTGTTGCTCATAGCCAGGAGTCGGCCATGTGGTATCTGCTGGAGCATCACTTTGACTACAGGCAGCCCGGGGTCTACGTCTCTGTTCCTGCCGGTACAGAGAATCCACTAGAGGTGCTCGCGAGAGACCTCGACTTGTCCGCGGAATTCATCACAGCCGCGAGAGCTTAGGGGAATGCCCGTCTCGGGGCGGCCGACCGCGGTGATGGAGTTCGTGGCCCAGGGTGTGGGGTCAGAAGAGGGTGCCTTCGTGTTCTATGCCTCGTAGGGCGTCGTAGTCGAGGGTTACGCAGTCGATGCCGCGGTCGGTGGCGAGGACGCGGGCCTGGGGTTTGATCTCCTGGGCCGCGAAGACGCCGCGGACGGGGGCCAGGTGCGGGTCGCGGTTGAGGAGTTCCAGGTAGCGGGTGAGCTGCTCTACGCCGTCGATCTCGCCTCGGCGTTTGATCTCGATCGCCACCGTGGCGCTGTCGGCGTCGCGGCAGAGGATGTCGACCGGGCCGATCGCGGTGGGGAACTCGCGGCGGATCAGGGTGTAGCCGTTGCCGAGGGTCGTGATGTGCTCGGCGAGCAGCTCCTGGAGGTGCGCCTCCACGCCGTCCTTCTGGAGGCCCGGGTCGAGGCCCAGTTCGTGGCTGGCGTCGTGCAGGATCTCCTCGATGGTGAGGATGAGTCGTTCGCCCGACTTGCCGTGCGTGACCGTCCAGCGGGCTATGGCGCCGTTCTCGTCGTAGGGCTCCTCGCGGAGAGAGCAGGGCGGGTTCATCCAGTTGAGGGGCTTGTAGGCGCGGTCGTCGGCATGGATGCTCACGCTTCCGTCCGCCTTGATCAGGACCAGGCGGGGAGCCATCGGCAGGTGGGCGGTGAGCTTGCCGGCGTAGTCGACGCTGCAGCGGGCGATAACGAGACGCACGCTGCCTCACCTTAGTGGTGGGCCTAAGGCGGTTGGGCGCGTCCGAGATAAGGCGTCGTGCCGATGTCGGGGTGGGGGGCTTAGGACGAGTCTCTTGGATGTCGGGTCGTGCCGAGCGGCCCGGGGGAGTCCAGGAGGGGCCGTGTACCACCACGAGATGATGCGGGCGATCGCCGACGAGCGGGTGCGCGTGCGGCGGACCGAGGCGCGGGGCGTGCGGGATGCGCGGCTGGCGCGGCGGGCCCGCGAGTACTGGGCCGAGCGCGCCGAGCGGATCGCCGCCCGGTCCGCCCGGCGGCCGCGCAGGCACGGAGCGGCGCCGGCGCGATGAACGCGGCCCCCGGTCCGCCCGGGGGCCGCGCCTAGCGGAATGAAAATCTTTGTCAAGCCTGGAATTCTCCGGGAGCCGTGGTTAGCGTCGGCGGGTGGGTGTTCATCCTCCATCGCCGAAAGGACTCCCATGTCTCTCGACGTGACTCCGGAACTGCTCGAGACGGCGCAGAAGGGCGAGGTCGATGACGCGGCCTTCGTCGAGTGCATCAGGACGTCCCTCCCCTACGCGTGGGACATGATCAGCGGGCTCGTCGCCCGGCTCCAGGTGGACGGCGGCGACTTCGCCGACAACCTCACCCCGCCGCCGGACGAGCAGGCCCGCGGCCAACTGCTCAGGGTGCTCGCGAGCGACTCCATGCGGGGCGCGCTGGAGCGCTACTTCGGCATGAGGCTCGCGTTCCAGAACTGCCATCGCGTCGCCGTCTTCCCGGCTGGGGACTCTGACGTCTACCGGACGTTCGTGACGGCCCGCGAACAGATCCTCAACCAGTCTCCCGAGCTCCGCGACTGCTGAGCAGGACCGCTGCGGCGTGCCGGTTCCTTCGGCACGCCGCACGTTCATGTCGCGGCCCGGACCTTGGGTAGGACGTCGGCGCCCAGGCGGGCGATGTTCTCCAAGGTGGCGGTGCGCGAGCCCGCCGCTTCGACCAGCAGTATGAGGTGCCTCATGCCGGTGCGCTCGGCCGTGGACACGAGGGACTCGATGCAGTCGTCGGGGGAGCCGACGGGGTGTAGACCGCACATGCGGCGCGTGTAGGCGACGGGGTCGCGGGGCGGGCGCCGGCGGTCGTCCACCGCGACGTATCCGTCCAGGCCGGGGCCCAGCCAGCGCGGCATCTCGGTCATCAGGGTCCTGACGGCCTCCTCGCGCGTGTCGGCGACCTGGGCCACGTGGGTGGAGATGTGGGGGAGGGACGGGTCGCCGTGGCGGGCGATGGCGGCGGCCTTCTCGTCCGCGTCCACGTGCATGCCGAGCAGCATCGGCAGGCCGCGTTCCGCCGCCAGCGCCTCGGTTGAAGGGGACGTGCAGGCGACCGTCACCGGGGGCGGGGCAAGCGCGCGCGGGACGACCGGTACCTCACGGAAGCGGAAGTGTTCCCCCTCCCAGGAGACACACTCGGAGCACAGCCAGGTAAGGAGCAGGTCCAAGGACTCGGCGAAACCGTGCTCGTAGCGGGGGAGGCCGGTGCCGAACACCTCCAGGTCGCGCCACGGGCCGCCGCGTCCGACGCCCAACCGGAAACGGCCGTCCGACAGCAGCGACAGCATCGACGCCTGCTCGGCCAGCGCCACCGGGTGCTGGTTGGACAGGACGCTCACCGCCGTCCCGACGTGCACCCGGCTGGTCGAGGCAAGGATGTGCCCGGCGAGCAGGGCAGCGGACGGGACGACCCCGTACGACATGAAGTGGTGCTCGGCCAGCCACACGTCGTCGAACCCGGCGCGTTCGGCGGCGACGGCGGCCTCCACCGTGCGGGACAAGGCAGTGGCGTCGTCCTGTCCCGGGAAACGGGCGGCGAGGAGGAAGATTCCGAGGCGCACGTACTCCTCGTACCCGGCATCGAAGGCCCCCGCGCCCTCTGCAAGACTGCCAATCATGACTGGTGGTTCGTTCAGCAGGGTCGGGGTCGTCGGACTGGGCACTATGGGCGCGGGCATCGCCGAGGTGCTGGCGCGCGGCGGCCTCGCGGTCGTCGGCGTCGAGATCGACCAGGGCGCGCTGGACCGCGGGCGCGGGCACCTGGAGCGCTCGACCGGGCGCGCCGTCAAGCGCGGCAAGCTCACCGAGGACGCGCAGCGCGAGATCCTCGGCCGGGTCGCCCTGTCGACCGACTTCGCCGACCTCGGCGACTGCGACCTCGTCATCGAGGCCGTGCCGGAGCGGCTCGACCTGAAGCGCACGGTCTTCGCGCAGCTGGACCGCGTGTGCCGGGACGACGCCGTCCTCGCCACCAACACCTCGTCGCTGTCGGTCACCGACATCGCGGTCACCACCGGCCGTCCCACCAAGATCGTCGGGGTGCACTTCTTCAACCCGGCGCCGGTGATGAAGCTGGTCGAGATCATCGGGACGGTGCTGACCGAGCCGGGCGCCGCGGCCCGGGTCGCCGACCTGGTGAAGGGCCTCGGCAAGACCCCGGTCACCATCGGCGACCGCGCCGGGTTCGTCGCCAACCGGCTGCTGTTCGGCTACCTGAACCAGGCCGCGGGCATGCTGGAGTCCGGCCACGCCACCCGCGACGACATCGACGCCGCGATGAAGACCGGCGCCGGGCTGCCGATGGGCCCGTTCACCCTCATGGACCTGATCGGCCTCGACACCTGCCTTGAGGTGCTGGACGCGATCTACGCCGAGTCCCGCGACCGCCGGCACGCCGCCTCGCCCGTGCTGCGCGAGCTGGTCACCGCCGGGCTGCTCGGCCGCAAGACCGGCCGCGGCTTCTACGCCCACGACAATTCCTCGGGCGACGAGGAAAAGGCGGCGGGCGCCGCGCCGGTCGTCGGCATCGTCGGCGTCGGCCCGCTCGCCGACGCGATCGCCGCGCTGTGCGACCGGGCGGGCAGCGAGGTCCGCGACTCCGCCGCCGGCCTCGCCGGCTGCGACCTGATCGTCGAGGCCGCCGAGGGCGCGGAGGCCGCGCGGGCGCTGCTGTCCGCCGCCGTCCAGGCCGCCAAGCCCGGCACGGTCATCGCCGTCACCTCCGTGGACGGCTCGGTGATCGAGCAGGCGATGGCGACCGGCCGCCCGTCCGACGTCGTCGGGCTGCACCTCCCGGACCCGGCGGCCGGCACGCTCGCCGAGATCGCCACCACGGTCGCGACCGATCCGGACATCGCCGACCGCGCCGTCGGCCTCGTCGCGCGCCTCGGCCTCGGCGTCGTCCGCTGCCGCGACCGCGCCGGGTTCATCGTGGACGCCCTGCGCTTCCCGTACCTGAACGACGCCGCCGCCATGCTCGGCGCCGGATACGCCGACGCCGACTCGATCGACGCCGCGATGACCCTCGGCTGCGGCTACCCGACCGGCCCCATCGCCGACCTCGACCGCCTCGGCCCGGACCGCGCCGTCACCGTCCTGCGCGCCCTGCACGCCGAGACCCGCGAACCCGCCCTGGCCCCGGCACCGCTCCTCGTGGAGCACGTCACCGCCGGAAAGCCACTGCGCTGACC
>NZ_SMKY01000465.1 GCF_004349235.1 Actinomadura darangshiensis
GGCGAGTGGGCCGCGCATCCGCCGCTCGGCAAGTGGTTCATCGCGGCGGGCATGGCGGTGTTCGGGGCCGATCCGTTCGGCTACCGGTGTGCGGCTGCGGTGGCGGGTGTCCTGGCCGTGTTCCTGCTTGCCCGGACCGCTCGGCGGATGACCGGTTCGACCGTGCTCGGCTGTGCGGCGGGCCTGCTGTTGGCGTTGGACGGTGCGTGGCTCGTGTCCAGCCGGGTCGCGATGCTCGACATCTTCCTGCTCGTGTGGGTGCTGGCCGGGTTCGGCTGCCTCGTCGTCGACCGGGACCGGAGGCGCGTCGGCGACGCGGGGACGTTCGTTCGGCATGGGTGGCGCATCGGTGCGGGCGTGTGTTTCGGCCTTGCTTGCGGGACGAAATGGTCTGGTGTCTACCTGCTGGTCGTCTTGTGGGTGCTGGCTCTGATCTGGGATCGGAACGCGCGCAAGGAGGCCGGGCATCCCAAGCCTTGGCGGAGCATGCTGAAACTGGATCTTCCGCTCTCGCTGGTTCAGGTCTGGTTCGTCGCCGGGGTCGTCTATCTGGCCGGGTGGTGGGGCTGGTTCGTTTCCGGGACGTCCCTGCAGAAAAGTCTCTTCGGGCAGAACGTTCCTGGGTTCCAGCGGTTCTGGGCTGAGGAGCATCCGAGCGGTATTTGGCCCGCGTTTCTGAACCCGCTCCGGTCGCTGTGGCACTACCACGCGATGACATTGGACTTCCACAACGGCGTGACGGGCTCGAATCCCGGGCAGTCGTGGCCTTGGCAATGGCCCGTCCTGGGGCATCCGGCCGTCATGTGGCGCACGTCCGTGCCTTACGGGCAGGACGGCTGCGACGCCGCGAAATGCGTCACCGAGATCTCCCATCTGGGCACGCCCGCCATCTGGTGGGTCTCCCTGGCCGCGCTGATCGGCATGGTCTACTGCTCGGTCCGCCTGCGCGACTGGCGGGCCGCCGCCGTCGTCGGCGGGTATCTCGCGGGTTGGCTGCCCTGGTTCCCGGCCGCGTTCGCCGACCGGACGATGTACTCCACCTACGCGCTGCCGATGCTGCCGTTCGCGGTCCTCGCGATCGTCCTGCTGTTCGGCTACGGCCGCGACCGGTGGGTGCCGCGCCTGGCGATCGGCGCCTACCTCGCGGTCGTCGCGGTGAACCTGATCTACCTCTATCCCATCCTCACGGCCGGGGCCCTCCCGGAGGACGACTGGCACGCGCGCCTGTGGTTCTCCGGCTGGACCTGACCCCGGTGCGTCCGAACAGGAGAGGTGACCGAACATGAGGATCCGGGCCCGCTGGGCTCTCGGGGCGGTGACGGCGATCGGCCTCGGCGCGGTCGTGTCCGGGCCGCTGCCCGGAGGGACCGCGAGAGCGCAGGAGACCGACGCCGCGCTGACCTACACCTGCCGGTTCCCGTCCGGGACGTCGCAGCAGGTCGGCGTCCGGGTGCGGGGGACGTTCCCGGCGGCGGGGACGGCCGGCGAGCCGGTCCGGCCCGGCCGGGTCACGGCGTCGGTGACGGTCCCGAAGGCCGCGCTCCCCGAGGTGACCGCGCTCGGCGGCGCGTCCGTCGTCGGGACGGTGAAGCTCGGCGTGACGGTGACCCAGAACGCCAAGCCGGCCCGGACGTCCTGGCCGGGGCTGACCACGGCGGCCACACCGGTGTCCGAGGACGCCGATCTGGTGCTGGACGCGTCCGGCGACGTCCCGCCGGTGACGCCCGCCGGAACCGGCGATCTCACGTTCACCGCCGGCGACCTGGCCCTGGAGATCGGCCCGCCCGACGCCAAGGGACATGCTTCGGCGAAGCCGCTCGCGGTCGCCTGCGCCCCGGCGGGCGACCGGGCGCCGGCGCTCGCGACCGTGCGGGTGTCCGCGGGCGGGACGCGGGCACCGGAGGCCGCCCGCGCGCCGAAAACCGCGCCCGGCGAGACCCCGCCGGAGTGCGGCACCATGCCCGCGCCCACCGATGACTGGCTCCCGGGTTGCGTGTACCTGTCCGGATTCTCCAACGTCAAGAAGCTGCACGGGGCGGCACAACTCAACGATCCCGAGTTCGCCGAACCGGCGCTCACCAACGTGCTCTACATGATCACCGATACCGGCGCCTCGGTGCGGCAGCGGTTCGTCACGCCGCTGCGGTCGAGATCGACCTTCCTGACGTTCGACCTCATGCCGACGACCGCGACGATGGAGATGACCCAGCGGCCGGTGGGGCCGGGCAAGGACTACGGGACGTTCGAGGCCGTCAGCGACATGCAGACGGGCATCCAGTCGGTCACCGCGCACATGAGGATGTCGATCCGGCTCTTCGACGTGCGGGTCGACGGCACCCCGCTGGACGTGGGGCCGCGGTGCCGGACGGCCACCGACGCCGACATCACGCTCAAGGGCACGATGACCAGCATCCTGGAGGGCGGGACCCTCGAAGGGACCTTCGCGATCCCGGCGTTCCGGGGATGCGGCGCCGGTGAGGACCTCGACCCGCTGTTCAGCGGGACGGTCGCCGGCGCCGGGAACCTGCTGCGGGTCAGCCTCGGCTCCACCTGCATCCCGTTCGCCGAGATCAGCTGTCCGCCGGTGCTTCCGAAGCCGCGGCATTCCGCCGCTCCCCAGGCCTGAGCCGTGCCGGCCAGGCCGGCCCCCGACGCCGTCCGGAGAGGCGACCCCGGAGGCATCGCTCCGAAGAACGAGGAGGATCGCCGTGACAACACGTCCGAAGGAACAGTGGCGCCGCTGGATCGCCGAGAACCTGCTGCTCGGCAATCCGCCGGAGGTGATCCGCGCGGCGCTGGAGCAGAACGGGTTCACCGGGGAGGAGGCCGCCCGCGAGGTCGCCGGCGCATTGGCGAGCCCGTACGTGCAGGGCGCGTCCCGCATCGCGAACCGGCTCCGCAAACGTGAATGGACGCTGACCGTCTACGGGAGGCTCGCGCGGATGCGCGCGGACGGCGGTGAGATCGTGCGCCGCGAACGGCTCTCCCGGGACGAGTTCTTCGAGGAGTACTACTTCCAGAACCGCCCGGTCATCATCACCGGGATGCTCAAGTCGTGGCCCGCCTGCACGAAATGGGACTTCGACCACCTGCGCGCCGTCTGCGGCGGCAACGAGGTGGAGGTGCAGTTCGGGCGCGAGTCCGACGAGGACTACGAGATCAACGGGCCGCAGCACAAGCGGCTGATGCCGTTCCGCGAGTACGTCGACATGGTCGAGGCGGCCGGGACGACGAACGACTTCTACATGACGGCGAACAACGCGTCCAGAAATCAGCAGGCACTGGACGCGCTCTGGGACGACATCGACCCGCTCGGCGAGTATCTCGACGGCGACGAGGCCAAGGGGAGGAGCTTCTTCTGGCTCGGCCCGCCCGGGACGAAGACGCCGTACCACCATGACCTCACGAACAACTTCATGGCGCAGATCATGGGCCGCAAGAAGATCAGAATGGTGCCGCTGCACGACACCGCGTACGTCTACAACTCGCTGCACTGCTACTCGGAGGTCGACGCGAGCGCCGTCGACTACGACCGGTTCCCCGCCATGAAGAACGCGCAGGTGCTGGAGTGCACGCTCGAACCCGGCGAGCTGCTGTTCATCCCGATCGGCTGGTGGCACTACGTCGAGGGACTGGACGCCACGATCACGATGAGCTTCACGAACTTCCTGCGCTACAACGACTTCGCCTCCGACTACACCACCTACCAGCACCTATGACGCGTGACCCGGGGAAAACAATCGCCGGGTGACAGTTTTCGCCGCTTTTGTCAGGCCGCGAGCACGGCCTCTTCGGCATGCCCGAAAAAGTGTCATTTCCTGCACGTGATGGGCAATTTGAAAAAGCCTTCCACTGGTGAGTGAGAACCCCCTCTGATTTGTCAGCGGTACGTGAAGACAGTCGACATACCGGCCGGTAGTTTTTCGCCTCGAAACGCTCGGGAATGTCGGTTCCGGACGAAAGGCAGAACGTTGGAAGACAAGCTCAGCAAGCGCAGACGGCGCGGGGCCAAGGGCCTCGCGGCCGCGGCCGTCGGCGGCCTCGGCCTCTCCCTGCTCGGCGTCCTCGGCGCCGGCCCCGCCGCGGCGGACCCGATCCACCAGACGCTGAACTTCCACTGCGTCTTCCCGCTGATCGGGAACCAGCCGCTCGCCGTCGACATCGAGTCGGACTTCCCGTCCACCATCAAGGTCGGCGAGCTGTCCCCGCCGTTCCACATCAAGTCGACGGCGCACATCACCGGCACCATCACCAACGGCCTGCGCGCGGTGAAGGCCGTCACGCTGGAGGGCACGGCCTCCGCCGACTCGGTCGTGTCGGTGCCCGAGGAGCCGAACCTGCCGGTCGCCACCGACGTCGTCATCAACAAGGTCGACATCCCGCAGGAGGCCGGGGCGACCTGGGCCCTCGTCGCCGAGGGCGACGCGCCGCAGCTGGTGTTCAGCCAGACCGGCGACGGCACGATCACGATCGCCGGGCTGACGCAGCACATCAACCCGAAGAAGGCCGACGGCACCGAGGTCTGGGCCGGCGGCAAGGACGTGGCCTGCACGAAGGACCCGGGCCAGGACGAGCCGTTCGCCCACTTCACCATCACCGACGGCACCACGCCCACCCCCACGCCGACACCTACGC
>NZ_SMKY01000466.1 GCF_004349235.1 Actinomadura darangshiensis
CCTTCGAACTCACCAAGGGCCAACGCGAGGTGGGCGACGAGATAGCCGCCGACCTGGCCACCGACCACCCCATGCACCGCCTCCTCCAAGGCGACGTCGGATCGGGCAAAACGGTGGTCGCGTTGCGGGCGATGTTGCAGGTGGTGGACGGAGGCGGGCAGGCGGCGCTGCTGGCGCCCACCGAGGTTCTGGCGCAGCAGCATTACCGGTCCATCACCGGGATGCTGGGGGATCTGGCTCAAGCCGGGCAGATCGGCGGGGCGGAGAACGCTACGCGGGTCGCGTTGCTGACCGGGTCGCTGGGGGCCAAGGCGCGCAAGGAGGCGCTGCTGGACGCCGCGTCCGGAGCCGCCGGGATCGTCGTCGGGACGCATGCGCTGCTGCAGGAGACCGTCCAGTTCGCCGATCTGGGGTTCGTCGTGGTGGACGAGCAGCACCGGTTCGGCGTCGAGCAGCGGGACGCGCTGCGCGAGAAGGTCGGCGGCGGGCGTCCTCACGTGCTCGTCATGACGGCGACGCCGATTCCGCGCACGGTGGCGATGACCGTGTTCGGCGACCTGGAGACCTCGGTGCTCGGGCAGCTCCCGGCAGGGCGGTCGGAGATCCAGACGCATGTCGTCCCGCCGGAGAAGCCCGCGTTCTTCGCGCGCATCTGGGAGCGGATCAAGGAGGAGGCGGCGAACGGGCGGCAGATCTACATCGTCTGCCCGCGCATCGGCGAGCAGGAGGGCGACGAGGGCGACGCCGTCGTGGCGGAGGAGGGCGACCGCCGCTCGCCGCTCGGGATCATGGAGGTGCTGCCCAAGCTGGAGGAGCTCCTCGCCGGGCTGCGCATCGGCGTCCTGCACGGCAAGCTGCACCCGGACGAGAAGGACGCGGTGATGCGCCGCTTCACCGCGCGGGAGCTGGACGTCCTGCTCGCCACCACGGTCATCGAGGTCGGCGTCGACGTCCCCAACGCCACCGTCATGGTGATCATGGACGCGGACCGGTTCGGCGTCTCCCAGCTCCACCAGCTGCGCGGACGCGTCGGCCGCGGCTCGCTGCACGGCCTCTGCCTCCTCGTGACCGAGGCGGTGCCGGGCAGCAAGGCCCGGGAGCGGCTCGACGCGGTCGCCTCCACGACCGACGGCTTCAAGCTGTCCCGGCTCGACCTCGAGCAGCGCCGGGAGGGCGATGTCCTCGGCGCCGCGCAGGCCGGGCGCGCGTCCAGCCTGCGGCTGCTGACCCTCCAGCGCGACGAGGACGTCATCCGCGACGCCCGCGAGGAGGCCACGGCCCTGGTCGGCGCCGACCCGGACCTCGTCGAGCACCCCGGCCTCGCGACCGTCCTGGCCTCCCTGCTGGACGAGGAGCGCGCCGACTTCCTGGAGAAGACCTGAGCTAAGAACTTTCCCTACTTATTAAGTTGACAATATCTTGGGGCCGGGTCACGATGAACGCGTGAACCCGAGTCAGGCTTTGATCGCGCGCCTGCACGTCGACCTCCGGCGGCAGGCCAGCGCCCTTTGTCTCCGCCGCTGAACCGCGCACGGACCCGACGGAGACACAAGGAGCACGCCATGACTCACATCGACACCATCCGGCTGGACGACGTGGAGGACTTCCTCCGCGAACCCGAGCCCGCGACGCGCGCCGCCGCGCTCGCGGTGCTCACCAGTGCCGCCCGGGCGGGGGAGGCGCCGCGTGGCACCGGCGACACCCTCGCCTGGGCGCTCGCCGACGACCACGAGGACGTCCGCCGCGCCGCCGCCGACGCGCTGCGCGCCCTGCCCGAGCTGTACTTCGGCGACGACGGCGTGGACGCGCTGCTCCTCGCCGCCTCCCGCGGCCGGGACGCCTTCGTCCGCGAGACCGCCGCCGACCTGGTCGAGATCCTCGCCGGCGGCGCCGGCGAGCTGTACGCGCAGGGGCTCCAGGACGACGAGCCGCAGGTCAGGATCCAGGCCGTGCTGGGCCTGGTGGCGCTGCGCGAGGTGAGCCGCGTCGCCGAGGCCGCCGACGACCCGTCCCGCGAGATCCGCGTCGCCGTCGCCGAGGGCCTCGGCCGGCTGGCCCGCCCGTCCGGCCTGCCCGCGCTGGAGCACCTCCTCACCGACCACGACCCGGTCGTCCGCCTGGCGGCGCTGGACGCCGCCGCCGAGCTCGGTGTTCCCGAACCGCTTGAAGGACGTGTCGTCACCGCCACGGCCCACACCGACTGGCAGGTCCGCCGCAGGGCCGTCCGAGCCCTGTCCAGGGCCCGTCCGGAGCTCGCGATCCAGCCGCTGATCAAGGCCCTGGGCGACCGGACCGTGGACGTCCGCCGGGCCGCCGTCCAGGCCCTTGAGCAGTGGGGCACCGACCACCCCGAGGTGGTGACGGCCCTGACGGAGACGCTCGCCGACCCGGACCCCGGCGTCCGGACGCAGGCCCGGTGGTCCCTCGCCTGACACCGGGCCCCGCGCCCGCGGCGGGTCTCTCCGCAGATCACCCAGAACACACGGTTGATCACGGACGTCTAACGTGTACAGGATGGTAGGTGGCCACCGGGGGCTCGGGCGGGTAGAGGTCCCCGTGGCGGCCCGTACGCGACGGAGAGGCTCCCCCCATGACGGCCATCGGCCCTTTGGTGTCCGGCGATCCGGCGCGGCTCGGCCCCTACGAGCTGACCGGGCGGCTCGGTGAGGGCGGGCAGAGCGTCGTCTACCTGGGGCGGCGCGACGACGGCCGGCAGGCGGCGGTCAAGCTGCTGCGCGACCAGCTGAGCCGCAGTCCGGAGTGGCGGGCGCGGTTCGAGCGCGAGATGCGGATGATCGAGCGGGTCGCGGGGTTCTGCACGGCGCAGGTCGTCGACGCCGACATCTCCGGCGACCTGCCGTACGTGGTGAGCGAGTACGTGCCGGGGCCGTCCCTCAGCGGGCTGGTGCACGAGCAGGGGCCGCGGCTCGGCACCGACCTCGACCGGCTGGCGATCGGGACCGTGACGGCGCTGGCGGCGATCCACCGGGCCGGGATCCTGCACCGCGACTTCAAGCCGTCCAACGTGCTGATGGGGCCGGACGGCCCGCGCGTCATCGACTTCGGCATCGCGCGGGTCATCGGCGCGGCGTCGGCGAAGGGCAGCGGGATCGTCGGGACGCCGTCCTACATGGCGCCCGAGCAGGTCACCGACACCGAGCTCGGCACCGGCGTCGACATGTTCACCTGGGCGGCGACGATGCTGTTCGCGGCGACGGGGCGGCATCCCTTCGGCAACGACACGATCTCCGCGGTGTTCCACCGGATCCTGAACTACGAGCCGGACCTGTCGGCGCTGCCGGACTCGCTGCGCGGCGCCGTCGCGTCCTGCCTGGCGAAGGACCCGGCCATGCGCCCGGAGGCGCAGGAGGTGCTGCTGAACCTGCTCGGCGGGCACGCCGTCCCCGAGGACGAGGGGCCGCTCAGCACCGGCGCCCATTTCGCCGGGGACGCGCGGGTGCCGCCCGCGCCGCTGACGATGAGCCGCTCGGGGCCGCTGGCCGGCACGGGCTCGGGTGGAACGCACCAGCAGCCGCACACCGTCCCGCCGCAGCGCCGCCGGCGCGGGCTGGGCATCGCCGCCGCCGTCGTGGCGCCCCTGATCGCGCTCGGCGCGGGCGCGACGGCGTGGGCGCTGATGACCGGCGGCTCCGGGGAGCGGCCCGCGACGGCGCAGACCGACACGGCCGCCCCGCCCGCCGCGGCGGCGGAGGCCGTCGCGCCCGCGGCGGAGGCGATCAAGGCGGTGCTGAGCTTCGACCACGCGGCGTTCGACCAGAATGTGGCCGCGGCGCACAAGGTGTCCACGCCGCGGTACCGCTCCGACTACGACCGGCAGCTCGCGGACCGCGGCTACCGCGAGGAGCTGGCGGGCAAGAAGGGCACGGTCCGCACGGAGGTCGTCGACTCCGCGGTCGTGGCCGCGGCGTCCGGCAAGGTCACCGTGCTGTCCTATGTCCGGCGGACGGTCCGCGCCGAGGACGCCGACCCCACCCGGCTGCAGGACCCGATGCGCGCCACCATGGTCAAGGAGCAGGGCGGCTGGCTGCTCGACAGCCTGTACTCGCTGAAGGCGGGCTCGCCGCGAGCCGACGCGTCGGGCGCCGCCTGGCCGGGCGCGGAGGGCCGCAAGGCGATCGACGCCGTCTCCCACGCCCCGTCCGTCACGGCGGGCACGCTGCTGGAGGTCGGGCTGCGCTCGGGCGGGTCGGCGAACCAGGTCGGCGCGCTGGTGCTGCTCGGCCGGTGCAAGGGCGGCTGCGCCGACGGCGACACGATCGAGGTCCGCCGGCTGCTGCTGGAGCAGTCGGGCAGCGGATGGAAGGTCGCGAAGTCCGAGAAGCTCTGAAACCCCGGAGGGGCGCCTCCCGGGTGGGAGACGCCCCTCGGGCGGGGTGGGTCAGGACTCGCGGACGTGCCGCCTGCGGGTCGCGGCCACCGCGGCGCCGCCCGCGCCGATCGCGGCGAGGCCGAGCGCGACCAGCGGCAGCGCGTCGGTGCCGGTGAAGGGCAGCTCCTTCGGCGGGGTGATCTCGCCCGCGGCCGTCGCGCCGGGGCCGATGCCGCCGCCGGACGGGATCTCCGGCAGCAGCGGGGAGGAC
>NZ_SMKY01000467.1 GCF_004349235.1 Actinomadura darangshiensis
GAGGAACACCATGTCCAGAACCCATCGCCTCGGCGCGGCCTGTGCCGCCTCGGCCCTCGCCCTCACCGCCGCCGCGTGCAGCAGCGGCACCAACGCCGGCTCCGGCGGCGCGAAGAGCCTGCGCGTGTCCGCCGTCGCCACCGACCGCGCCGGCACCGAAGCGGTCATCAAGGCGTTCAAGCAGCACAACCCCGGCGTCGACGTCACCACCTCCTACGCCGACACCGACCAGTACCAGGGGACGCTGCGTACCCAGCTGTCCTCGGGCACCGCCCCCGACGTGTTCTTCGCCTGGCCGGGCAACGGCAACCCCGGTGCCGTCGAGGTGCTGGCCCCCACCGGTTACCTCGCCGACCTGTCCGGACGGTCCTGGACGTCCAAGATCCCGTCCGGCATCAGGCCCGTCACCCAGGTCGGCGGCAAGACCTACATCGTCCCGCTCACCTTCGTCGGCATCGGTGGTCTCTACAACAAGAAGGCGCTGGACGAGACCGGCGCCAAGATTCCCACCACCTGGACGCAGACGCTGGCGTTCTGCGACGCCGCCAAGGCCAAGGGCAAGGTCGCCTTCGCGCTCGGCAACCAGACCGACTGGGTCACCCAGCTGGTCGACTACGCGCTCGTCCCCACCACCGTCTACGCGGCCACCCCCGACTTCGACCAGAAGATGAAGGCCGGCTCCGCCACCTTCGCCGGGTCGGGCTGGAAGACCGCGATGGACAAGTACCTCGAAATGGACAAGCGCGGCTGCTTCTCCAAGGACCCGCTCGGCACGTCCTTCGAAAGCTCGGTCTCCCAGCTCGCCAAGGGCGACGCCGTCGCCGCCGTCCAGGTCACCTCCACCCTCAACCAGCTCAAGTCCGAAGCGCCGCAGGGCACGCAGTTCGGCCTGTTCCCGCTGCCCGCGACGGACAACGCGTCCGACACCCGCATGCCCGGCGCCGCCGGCGGGGCCTTCGCCCTCAACGCCAAGGCGAAGAACAAGGACCTGGCCTCGACGTTCATCGACTTCCTCGCCACCCCCGCCGCCATGAACCTCTACGCGAGCGCCACCGGCAACCTGCCGAGCATCCCCAATGCCCAGTTCACGGCCGATCCCGCGCTGAAGCCGCTGATCGACTTCCAGAAGGCGGGCAAGACCGTCCCGTTCATGGACCAGCTGTGGCCCAACCCCAAGGTGCAGCAGGCCCACTTCACCGGCGTCCAGAACCTGTTCGCCGGCAAGGCCGACCCCGCCAAGGTCCTCAAGCAGATGGACGAGGCCTACGCGCAGAAGTAGCAGCCGCGTCACAGGTGGGCGTGCGCCGCGCCGAGGCGCTCCTGGTCCGAGCGTGGCGAACGGTCGCCGGAGACCTCGTCGGCCCAGTCGAGCAGGCGGTGCAGATGGCCGTCGGCGGGGGTGGTGGCGATGCCGGGGTTCCCGAGCACGACCTCCCCGCCGCTGCCGTCGACGGTGATGGGCGTCCCTTCCGGGATGACGCGTCCGCCGACCCGTACGCAGCCCGCCGCGGCATCGACGGTGAGGTCGGCGGCGTCCACGACCGCGGGCCTGCCCATGGCCCGCGCGACGACGGCCGCGTGGCTGGTGGTCCCGCCTCGGCTCGTGACCAGGCCGGTGGCGGCGGCCAGCCCGTGCATGTCGAGCGGGGACGTGACCGGACGGACGAGGATCACCGGCCCATCGGCGGCCATGCGGGCGGCCCGGTCGGCGGTGACCGCGATGCGGCCGGACGCGACGCCGGGGCAGGCGCCTCGGCCGCGGGTCAGCAGGTCGGCGCCGCCGAGGCGGATCCGCGGTGTGCGGACGTCGCGAAGGTGCAGTGGTGACACCCGCCGCAGGGCCGTGCGCCGGTCGATGAGCCGTTCGTCGACGAGGTCGACGGCGGTGCGGACGGCGGCCCGGCCGGTGAGCCCGCCGGGCCGTACCTGCAGAAACCATAGGCGCCCTGCCTCGAAGGTGAATTCGACGTGGCAGGCGTCGCGGTAATGCCGTTCGATGCGGGCCAGGGCCGACAGGAGGCGTTCCCATATCGCCGGCTCTCGGTCGGCGAGATCGGACAACGGCCGGGTGGTGGCGTGCCCGGACACCACGTCTTCGCCCTGCCGGCGGAACAGGATGTCCCCGAACGGGGTCCTGGCGCCGGTGGTCGGGTCGCGGCTGAAGGCCACACCGGTCCCGCTGCGCTCGTCGCGGTTGCCGAACACCATCTCCTGCACGACCACGGCCGTACCGGGCTCATGCGAGAGGCCGTGCAGCTCGCGGTAGGTAGTGGCGCGCGGACTGCTCCATGACGAGAAGACGGCCTTCACTGCCGCCCGCAGCTGGCTCATCGCGTCATCGGGGACGGCCGTGCCAGCAGCGGCCGCGAAGCTCCCGAGGAACCGCCGTCGCGTCTCGTCCGCGAAGGCCGGGTCGCCGGTCTCGGCGGCCAGCGCGGAGGTCGCCTCGGTGGTGAGACCGAGGTTGAGCACGGTGCTCATCATCCCGGGCATCGACACGGCGGCACCGGACCGGACGGACACCGCGAGTGGCCGTTCGCCCGTCCCGAAGCACCGTCCGGTGGCGGCCTCCAACGCGCGGACGGCGGCGGCCAGTTCGGCGTCGAGGCCCTCCGGGAAGCGCCCGTCACCGAGGAATGCCCGGCAGGCGCGGGTGTCGATCACGAAACCGGCCGGCACGGGCAGCCCGAGACGCCGCAGCACGACGAGGCCGTGGCCCTTGCCGCCGAGAACGTCCGCGGACGCCCCGGTGCCGGCGGCGAGCGGATGGATCCGGTTCATCGGAAGCGCTGGATGCCGAGAGTGGCGAGCAGGTCTTCGTGGAGCTGGAACCACACGATGTGGTACGAGGTGGTGCTGTCCGCCAGATGCTCCAGCGCGCCGGACCGGGCCCGGTCGAGCGCCGCGGCGAGCCGGACCCGGTAGCGCCCGAACCGGGGGAGCACCGCGGACAGGTCCGTGCCGACGGTCTCGGCACGCCGGTCCAGGTCGGCGAACCGGTCCAGGACCCGGGCGTCATAGGCCGGGTCGGAGTGGTCGTTCGGCGCCGCCGTGCCGTCCACGGTGCGCAGCTGCCATGCGGAGCAGAGGTCCAGCAGCTCCGGGTTCAGCACCATGAACTTCTCGTACGCCGCGGTCACCGCGTCACGTGCGCCGCTGGCGTCGAGTTCGCGGACGATCCGCCGCGCGTCCTCGGCACGACCGGCCTCGGTGAGACCCCATGCGCCGCCGTTCCCGGGGGTTCGCGTCACCAGGCCGGCGACGGCGAGGTCGATCAGGTGGGACTCCGCGTCCGTTTCGGCGAGGCCGGCCGCGTCGGCCACGCGGGGCAGGCCGGCGTGTCCGATGCAGCGGAGGACGTGCAGCACGATCGATTCGTCGGAGCCCGTCATCCTGCACCCGTTCCGGTCTGCCGCTCGGCCGGTGCCGGGGCGGTCGCCGCGGCGTAGGCGGCACCCCTGCCCTCCGCCCGAGCGATGATCTTCCCGTCCTGGATCCGCACGGCCGCCTCGGTGTCCTCGGACGTAGCGGCGCCGGCGGCGGACGCGAGCGCGCCCCGGTCATCGAGGACGAGGCGGAGCGGCAGGCCGGCCCCCTCCCCGAAGGCCCGCCGCAGGCACTCGGCGAAGTCGGTGACCCGCAACCGGACGAGCGCCCCGAGTTCTGCGGGGTCGTCCGTCACCAGCGCAACGGTGGCGGGCTCTCCGGCGCGCACCGCCTCTCCAGCGCGCACCGCCTCTTCGGCCGCACCGAGGCGGCCCGTCCCGAGAACCACGATGACCCCGTCGTCCTCGAACCCGACAGGACGGCCGGTGATGGCATCCGTCAGTTCTACGGGCGGCGTCCAGGCATCACGGCACAGCCTCGGCGCGGCGATGAACGGCAGGTAGGGCGGGTTCCAGGGATCGTCCGCTTCGAGAGTGGCGAGCTGCCGGCAGGCACGGGCCACGTCGAACGGGTCGCCGAAGCCGGGCGCCGTCTCGGCGAGATGGCCCGCCCCGTGCAGCAGGGTGAGGATCAGCTCGGCCGGCCGCACCCGCCGGCCGGCCGCCGGCGCCCGGCACGACTCCAAGGCGAGGGCCAGCAGCAGACCGTCCAGCCTTGCGAGCCCGGCCATGGCGGTGCGGCCGGGTTCGTCGTCGAACACCCCGGTCAGCGACCGGGACCTCAGCTTGCTCGCGTCGGGCGAGTCGCCGGTCAGCGGCAGCCGTTCGAGCCAGACACGGGCGAAAGCTTCCGCCGCGTCCGCCAGGCCGGCCGCCTCCGCCGCGTCGGACCCGGGCGTCCGCTCCACGGAGTCGAGCAGGACCGCCAGGTACAGCGATCGCTTGCTTGGGAAGTTCGAGTACACGGCGCCGCGGGTCAGTTCGGCGCGCGCGGCAACGCGGTCGACCTTGGCGCCGGCGAAGCCGTGCTCGGTGAACTCCTCCATCGCCGCCGCGAGCACGGCGGCCCGCGTCCGAGCCTGCTGCTGCACCCGGTTCAGCCGGACCATCCGACCCCCTTCGCCGTCTCCATGGCGCGAGCATACTCACATCATCCCGATGATGAGAACATCTGAAATGCTCAGGCGCCGTGGCCGGGGTCGGGTGGGGGA
>NZ_SMKY01000468.1 GCF_004349235.1 Actinomadura darangshiensis
GGCCGGCCCGGCGGCGAGGACGACGCGGCGGTCGTCGGGGGAGGGGCGGCGGCCGACGAGGCCGCGCTGCTCCAGGCGCCCGATCACGTTGGTGACCGAGGCGGGATGCACCATGAGGCGGTCGCCCATCTTGCCCATGGGCAGGGTCCCGGTGCGGGCGAAGGCGAGGAGGCGGAGGGCCTCGTAGGCGGCGAAGGTCAGCCCGTACGGCTTGAGGACGGCCTCGATCCGGCTGAGCAGGAGCTGCTGGGCCCGCATGACCGAGGTGACGGCCGCCATGTGGTCGGCGTGCTCGGGCCAGCGGGCGCTCCACTGGCGGTGGGCCTCCGCGATCGGGTCGGGGGCGGTCGGGTCGGGAGTGTCGGGCACCGGGTCACCGTACGTGGTCTTGACTGCGTCGCGCACGGAAACTATTTTAACTTCCAAATATTGGAAGTCCAAAGTTTGGGGTGGGGACGGTGACGGCGGAACTGCACGCGCCGGTGCACCCGGTGCGGTTCGTGACGGCCGCCGCGCTGTTCGACGGCCATGACGCGGCGATCAACATCATGCGGCGGATCCTGCAGTCGCAGGGCGCCGAGGTGGTGCACCTCGGGCACGACCGCTCGGTCCGCGAAGTCGTCGACGCCGTCCTGGAGGAGGACGCGCAGGGCGTGGCGATCAGCTCCTACCAGGGCGGCCACGTCGAGTACTTCGAGTACCTGTCGCGCGGCCTGAAGGAGGCCGGCGCCGAGCACGTGCGGGTGTTCGGCGGGGGCGGCGGCGTCATCGTGCACGAGGAGATCGCGCGGCTGTCCGGCTCCGGCGTGCGGATCTTCTCCCCGGAGGACGGGCACCGGCTCGGCCTGCCCGGCATGATCAACGAGCTGGTGCGCGACTGCGACGTGGACCTCGCGGCCGAGCCCGCCCCCGCCGATGCCGTGCTGGCGGGGGAGCGGCGCGCCCTCGCCAGGACCATCACCTGCCTCCAGGCCGGGAAGCTGCCCGGGGACGCGCGGGCGCGGCTCGCCGAGGCGGCGGCCGCGCGGCAGGTACCCGTGCTGGGCATCACCGGGACGGGCGGGTCCGGGAAGTCGTCCCTGACCGACGAGCTGGTGCGGCGGCTGCGCGTCGACCAGGGGGACCGGCTGCGCGTCGCGGTGCTGGCCGTCGACCCCACTCGGCGGCGCGGCGGCGGTGCGCTGCTGGGCGACCGGATCAGGATGAACTCCCTGGACGGCGACCACGTGTTCTTCCGGTCATTGGCCACCCGGGGCGCCCGGGAGCTGCCGGAGAACATCGGGGACATCGTCACCGCCTGCAAGGCCGCCGGCTACGACCTCGTCGTCCTGGAGACGCCCGGCATCGGGCAGGGCGACGCCGCGATCGTCCCGCTGGTGGACGTGTCCCTCTACGTGATGACGCCCGAGTTCGGCGCCGCGTCCCAGCTGGAGAAGATCGACATGCTCGACTTCGCGGACGTGGTGGCGATCAACAAGTTCGAGCGGCGCGGCGCGGCCGACGCGCTGCGGGACGTGGGCCGCCAGCTCGTCCGCAACCGGGAGGCGTTCGGGAAGAGGCCCGAGGACATGCCCGTGTACGGCACCAGCGCGGCGACGTTCGACGACGACGGTGTCACGGCCCTGTACCAGCACCTCGGGGGGATGCTGGCCGAGCACGGGCTGCGGCTGGAGGACGGCGCCCTGCCCGGGGCCGCGACGAAGGTGTCGACCGGCGCCGCGACCGTCATCCCGCCCGGCCGGGTGCGGTACCTGTCCGGCGTCGCCGAGACCGTGCGCGGCTACCACGCCGACACTCTCGGGCAGATGGACGCCGTGCGGCGCGTCCAGCGGCTGGACGAGGTGCGCGCCGAGCTGACGGACGCGTCCGAGGTCGAAGGGCTCCTGGAGAAGGCCCGCCGCGACGTCGCCCCGGACAATGCCGGGCTCATCGAGGGGTGGCCGGCCGTCGCCCGGTCGTACTCCGGCGACGAGCAGGTCGTGCGGATCCGCGACAAGGAGCTGCACACCAAGCTGACGCGCGAGTCGCTGTCGGGCAGCCGCGTCCCGCGCGTCGCCCTGCCCCGCTACACCGACCACGGCGAGCTGCTGCGGTTCCTGCGCAACGAGAACCTGCCCGGCCGGTTCCCGTTCACCGGCGGGGTGTTCCCCTTCAAGCGCGACAACGAGGACCCGGCCCGCATGTTCGCGGGGGAGGGCGACCCGTTCCGCACCAACCGCCGCTTCAAGCTGCTCTCCGAAGGGCAGCCCGCCACGCGGCTGTCCACCGCGTTCGACTCGGTCACCCTGTACGGGCGCGACCCGGACGAGCGTCCCGACGTGTACGGCAAGGTCGGCACCTCCGGCGTGTCGATCGCCACGCTGGACGACATGAAGGCGCTCTACGACGGGTTCGACCTGTCGTCGCCGGCCACGTCGGTGTCGATGACCATCAACGGTCCCGCGCCGACGATCCTGGCGTTCTTCCTCAACACCGCCATCGACCAGGGCCTGGACACCTTCTACGAGGAGAACGGGCGCGAGCCGTCCGCCGAGGAGGCCGCGCGGATCCGCGCGCGCGTCCTGTCGACCGTGCGCGGCACCGTGCAGGCCGACATCCTCAAGGAGGACCAGGGGCAGAACACCTGCATCTTCTCCACCGAGTTCTCGCTGCGGATGATGGGCGACATCCAGGAGTGGTTCATCGCCAACCAGGTCCGCAACTTCTATTCGGTGTCCATCTCCGGCTACCACATCGCCGAGGCGGGCGCGAACCCCATCAGCCAGCTCGCGTTCACCCTCGCCAACGGCTTCACCTACGTCGAGTCCTACCTGGCGCGCGGCATGGACATCGACGACTTCGCGCCCAACCTGTCGTTCTTCTTCTCCAACGGCATGGACCCCGAGTACAACGTCCTCGGACGCGTCGCCCGCCGCATCTGGGCCGTCGCCATGCGCGACCGGTACGGCGCCAACGAGCGCAGCCAGAAGCTCAAGTACCACGTGCAGACGTCGGGGCGCTCCCTGCACGCGCAGGAGATGCACTTCAACGACATCCGCACGACGCTGCAGGCGCTCATCGCCATCTACGACAACTGCAACAGCCTGCACACCAACGCCTACGACGAGGCGGTGACGACGCCGACGGCCGAGTCGGTACGGCGCGCGCTGGCGATCCAGCTCATCATCAACCGCGAGTGGGGCCTGGCGATGAACGAGAACCCGCTGCAGGGGTCGTTCATCATCGACGAGCTGACCGACCTGGTCGAGGAGGCCGTGCTCGCCGAGTTCGACAGCATCAGCGAACGCGGCGGCGTGCTCGGCGCGATGGAGACCGGCTACCAGCGCGGCCGCATCCAGGACGAGTCGATGCTGTACGAGCAGCGCAAGCACGACGGCTCCCTGCCGATCATCGGCGTCAACACCTTCCGCACCCCGGACTCGGGGGACGGGACGCCGAAGACGATCGAGCTGGCCCGCGCCACCGAGGACGAGAAGCGCTCCCAGCTCGACCGCGTCCACGGCTACCAGGACGCGCACCGCGACGAGGCCCAGGCCGCCCTCGCGGCCCTCCAGGAGGCGGCCCGCGGCGGCGAGAACGTGTTCGTGGTCCTGATGGACGCGGCGCGGGTGTGCAGCCTCCAGCAGATCACCGACGCGTTCTTCGAGGTCGGCGGGCAGTACCGCC
Organism: Actinomadura darangshiensis; assembly: GCF_004349235.1. Classification (GTDB taxonomy): domain Bacteria; phylum Actinomycetota; class Actinomycetes; order Streptosporangiales; family Streptosporangiaceae; genus Spirillospora; species Spirillospora darangshiensis. The sequence goes on from NZ_SMKY01000468.1 coordinate 3,667, forward strand.
GCAACGTATGAGGGCTCGCGATGACACCGGCGCACCTGTCTCCGTTCCGGACCGGGTGCGCCGGGTGGTGTCGATCGTCCCGTCCCTGACGGAGACGGTGGCGGTGACCGCGCCCGGGCTGCTCGCGGGGGCCACCGACTGGTGCACCCACCCCGAAGGCTTGGACGTGCCGCGCGTGAGAGGCACGAAGAACCCCGACGTGGAGCGGATCGCCGGGCTGCGGCCGGACGTCGTGCTCGGCAACACCGAGGAGAACCGTCCCGCCGACGTCGAGGCGCTGCGCGCCCAGGGCATCCCCGTCTGGATGACGGAGATCCGCACCGTGGACGAGGCCCTGGCGTCCCTGCGCCGGATGCTCACCGAGGCGTGCCGCGTGCCGGTCCCGGCGTGGCTGGACGAGGCGGCCCGCGTCTGGTCGGACGTCGCGCCGCGCGAACCCCGCGCGGCCGTCATTCCGATCTGGCGGCGGCCATGGATGGTCGTCGGCCGCGACACCTTCACCGGCGACGTCCTGTCCCGCCTGGGCGTGTCCAACGTCTACGCGGGCCACCCCGACCGCTACCCGAAGATCCCGCTGGACGAGCTGAACGCGTCCGGCGCCGACCTGGCCGTCCTCCCGGACGAGCCCTACCGGTTCACCGCGGACGACGGCCCCGAGGCGTTCCCCGGCATCGACGTCGCGCTCGTGAGCGGACGGCACCTCACCTGGTACGGCCCATCGCTCGTGCAGGCCCCGGCGGCCCTGTCGCGGCGACTGGCCGAAGCGGGGACGTACCGGCGGACGCGCTAGTTGTACTCGGTCATGATCTTGGTGTCAGTCGGGTGATGGGTGGCTTGCCGCCCAGGGCCGAGTGGGGGCGTTGGGTGTTGTAGTGCTGCAGCCAGGGGGCGAGTGCTTGGGTGCGCTGGTGGTTGCTG
>NZ_SMKY01000469.1 GCF_004349235.1 Actinomadura darangshiensis
GACCCGGACGAAGAGGACCCGCCCCCACTCCCACCGGACGACCCGGACGAAGAGGTGTGCGTCGGCGACGGGGACTTCGTCGGCGTCTTCGTGGGCTTCGCCGTCTTGGTGGGCGACGGTGTCGTCTTCGTGGGCGTCGGCGAAGGCACGACGTACTTGACGGTGGACGTCTTGACTACGTCGTCGACCTTGGTCGCGCTGACCGTGACGGTGACCTCGACCTGCTTCAGCTTCTTGGAAACCTTCAGCTCCCAGTTGAAGACGTCGCTATCTCCGCTGGAGAGGGTCCCGTCTCCCACCCTGCACGGGTCCGCGGGGTACGGCGCCACACAGTCACCGGTCAGGGTCGCCCCGGCAGCGTCCACCTTGACGCTCTTGATCTTGACGTCGGACACATCACCGTCGACTGCCTTGACGGTGGCCGCCACGTCAACGGGGTCGCCGGCTTCCGGTGCGGAGGGCTTCGTGAAGAGGTCCACGTTGAGCTTGCCCACGGCGGGAGTCGTGGTTCCCGACTCTGAGGGGGAGGGCGAGGCGTCGGCGACGGCGGATGCGCCGCCGGCGGCGAGGATGGCCGCCGTGCCGAGCCCAACAAAGATCGGTTTGACCGCCGATCGGCAGATCACTGCCGCCGCACCTCCGTCGCGTCGCCGTTGAACGCCCGTGCTAGCTACCGTCCGAGGGATCACCTCGGAAGACATGCGAACACGGATGCGGGGGCCAAATCAACCCCTGTACGCGCTCAGATGATCTCTTCCCGGACGTCCTCGATCTCCGAGCCGGGCGCCCACGTCTGCCAGATTCCCTGGTCGATGCGGTCGAGCCCGAGTTTCTCGGCGACGGGGGCCCGCCCGCCGACATATTCGACACGGAGCCATGTTTCATGCTCGCCGACGATGACGAAGCGCTCTCCGCGCCAGTTGCACGTCGTCCGGACGTAGCGGAGCTCCTCGACCTCGGACGCGGGGACGATGCGGCGGAAGCGGCCGGGCCTGAGCTCCTCGAACCCGTCCGTCGGCCCGGGCGCGTACAGCCTGATCTCGCCGTCGGCGCCGGGGGCGGCCTCGAAGTCGCGGCCGAGCCACCGTGCGAGGTACCCGTCCCGGATCACTGCGCGGCCTCCGTCCGTCCGTCCCATCCTTCGGCGTTGGCGTCCGGCCGCAGCCAGGCGAGCCGGTCGGGATCGTACATGGCGATGAACCGCTCGGACCGGTCTCTGGCGAGGTAGTACATCTCCGCCCCGTACGGCAGCCGGAGGCTGTCCACCTTGTACTCGCGGATGGATCCGGCGCTGCCCGGCGCGAACCCGCCGCCCAGGAACGGCGGCCGCTCGATGACCCAGCCGGACTCGCCCCAGGAGGCCAGTTCGTCTTCGTTCCGTCCGCCGAACGGGACGCGGTAAAGGTCGGGGCAGTACGCGGGCCACCGGATGACGTAGACGCCCTCGTCACCGGGCGAGAACAAGGAACCGTCGTAGGACAGGCCGAGCGCCTCGTACAGCTGGACGGGCGTCTGCAGCTCGGCCACGTCCCCCGTCGAGTGGACGAAGCCGCCGACCCGGTCGTAGCCCTGCTCCAGGTACCAGGCGACATGCCCGTGCGGGACGACCTTCTGCATGATCGTCGGCGACGAGAGGCGGTCGTCCAGGTCGGCCGGCAGTTGCGGTGCCGGCTCCGGCTCCGGCCGTGGCGGCGGCACCGGAACCTCCGGCCGCGCCGGGACGAGCCCGACCCGCACCGCCCACTCGCTCAGCGCGAGCACCTGGTCGCCGCGCAGCGACGCCCCGATGCGCGTCCCCGGATTGAGGACCATCGCCCAGTCTCCCTGGGGCCACGCGCCGATCAGCTCCCGGAAGTCGGCGTACACGAACCGCGACTCGGGCATCACCTCGCGCAGCCGCACCAGCGACGTGAACACCTGCACGTCCGCCCCGTCCCGCAGGGCGGCGTCCCACCGGAACTCGCGCTGCACCGGAGTCACCTCAAGCGGCGCATCACCGGGGATCGGCACGAGCACGTTCGCGTTCAGCAGCACCCGCAGGAACGCGTCGGAGTCCCCGCTGGACGCCGCCTCGTAAAGCTCCTGATCGATCCGGTTCCCCGGCTCGAACGCCGCCTCGGGCTCCTCCACGGCCCGCAACGCCCGCTCGCGTGGGCCCGCGTCACGTCCACCGCCCGGAACACCCGCTGCGGCGTCATGTCCCGCCCCCGGATGCTGCCCGGATGAGCCCGCACCCAAGTCCGCCAGCGAACCACCAATGCCGTGTCCGCCGGGCATTTCGGAAACCGCTCCGCCTGCGGCAGCGCCACCGGCACGGTCGGCCTGCTCCGGAAACACCCCAGGCGCGCCAGGCATATCGGACGGCTGCCCGCCGCCAGGTGCGCCCTGTCCGCTCTCCTGGCCGCCTTGCACCCCGGCACTGCCCTCGCGTGGCACGCCGGTGAGTGCTCGGAGAACTCCGGAAGTGCCAGGAGCCGATGTGCGGGGCGCATCGGACGCCGGCGCCCCCGGCATGTCGGACGGTTGCCCGCCGCCTTGCGCTGTGGCACCGCCCTCACCTGGCGCGACTGGTGCGTCGGACACCTGTTCGCCGGGTCCGTGGTCACCGCGAGGAATGCCGGACGCCGCTCCGCCTTCCACCGGTCGTGGCTCGCCTGGCGCGGATGCGGCTTGGTGCTCCGTGCCGAGGCCGCCCTCCTGCTGGCGAGACGCGTCGGCGGCAGGGGGTGGTGTCACTCCTGCCCCCGCCACGTCGCCGGCAGGCGCACCCTGCGAGGACGTGCCGGGCGTGCTTGGCCGACGCACGGCTTCCCCTGGCGCGATCATGCCGGACGGCTGCCCGCCACCGATCGCCGCTGGGGGTTGCCCACTCGCCTGGCCACCGTGTGCGCCGACACCGCCGTCACCTGGCGCGCTCGGTGCGCCGGGCGCCCCGGCGTGACGGCCTGCATCTCCTGGCGCGACCGGCGAGTCAGACGCTCGTTCGCCGCCGATGCCCGCCGCATCGAGTCCGCCTGCTTGGAGGTCTTGCGCGGCGGCACCCGCATCGCCCGGCCGACCGCCGCTGGCCGCCCTATGGCCGCCGGCTCGGTCGCCTTGCGTACCGGCGTCACCCGGCGTGCCGGTCTGTCCTGCTGCGCCGGGCAAGCCTGACGCCGCCCCGCTTGCTGCGGCGGAATCGGGGTGGTTGCTCTCGTCTGATGATGCGGCGGGCGCGCCGATGTGGCGCCCTGCTCCTCCGGGCGCCCCCGGCGTGTTAGCCGCCGGTCCGCCGATGCCTGCTGCTTCGTGGCCGCTCGCTTGGCCGCCTTGTGTACCGAAATCACCTGGCGTGCCCGGTTGTCCCGGGATGCCGGACGTCTGGTCGCCGTCTGCTGCGCCGCCGCTGTCCGCCTGGCCGCCTTGCGCTGCGGTGCCCACATCGCCTGGCCGACCGCCGCCAGCCGCTCCGTGGCCGCCTTGCGTTGTGGCGTCGCCTGGTGTGCGCAGTGGGCCCGGCGTGCCGGGTATGTCGGACGTTGCTCCGCCTGTGACGGCGGGACCGGCGTGGTTGGTCTGAAGATCTGAAGATGTGCCGGGCGTGCCCGGCGAGTCAGAGGGCCCGCCGCCGATGCCCGCCGCGTCGCGTCCGCCAGCCTGGTCGCTTTGCGTACCGGCACCACTTGGCGTGGCCGGGAGGTGGCCCGGTTGTCCGGGAGGGCCGGGCACATCGGACGTCAGGCCGCCGCCGGGCGTTCCGTGGCGGCCTTGCGCACCGGCGTCGCCTGGTGTGCCGGGCATGGCGGAGGCGGCTCCGGTGGTGGTGCCTTCGGGATTGGTGGAACGGTCCGTGGAGCGCGGGTCGCCCGGTGTGGGCGTGGCCGGATGTTGTGCACCTGGGACGTCCGACTGCTGGCGAGGCGCGCCGGCGGCGGGTGGTGTCGCGCCTGGTCCTGCCGTTTCACCGGCCGACGCGGTCGACAGGTCGGGCGTTCGTCCGCCACTGGCGGCCGCTATGCCTTGTCCGCTCTCTGGACTGCCTGGTGCTGCGGCACCGCCCTCACCTGGCGTGCTCGGTGCGTCGGACGTCGGTTCGCCGGGTCCGTGAGCACCACCTGCAGCGGGGCCGCCGGGGTGGTGGCCCTGGTCTGAAGGTGCAACTGGCGTCCCCGCGTGACGACCGGCTCCGCGTGGCGCGACCCGCATATCGGACGTCTGCCCGCCGCTGGTGTCCGCCGTGCCGTGGTCGCCCGATTGGCCGCCTTGCGTGGTGGCGTCACCCGGCGTGCCTTGTCCCGGTGTGCCGGGCATGTCGGACGTCGGTGCGTTCAGTGCGGCGCCTTCGGGGTTCGCGGCCCGGTCCGTGAGGTGCGGCTCGCTCGATGCGGACGCAGGTTGTTGTGTTGCACCATGGCCCGCCACATCGCCGGGTCGTGAGGCCGTGCCTGGAGGGCGGCCGGCCTCTGCCGGCGTGACCGGCATGGTGGGCGGCTGGTCGCTGGGTGTGCCGTGGCCGGTCGGTTGGCCGCCGTGTGCGTCGGCGCCGGGGTGGGCTACGGGGGCCTGGAG
>NZ_SMKY01000046.1 GCF_004349235.1 Actinomadura darangshiensis
GGGCTTGGGTGGGGATGTCCAGGCGGGCGTGCCGCTCGCGTTCGCCGAGAAGCCAGAGCAGGACGTCCTCGGATGTGGGGCGGGCCTTCGGGTCCTTGTGGAGGCAGGCGGCGGCGACGTCGGCGAGCGGGCTCGGCAGGGCGGCCAGGTCGGGCGTCTCGTGGAGGATCCGGTACATCACGGTGGGCAGCGGGCCGCCGGCGAACGGGTCGCGGCCGGTGGCGGCGAACAGCAGGGTCGCGGCCCAGGCGAACAGGTCGGTGGACGGCCCGACGCGCCCGGAGAACTGCTCGGGCGCCATGTAGGCGGGGGTCCCGACGACCTGGCTGGTCATCGTGGCGCCCGTGTCGAACGCGCGGGCGATGCCGAAGTCGATCACGCGCGGCCCGTCCGGGCCCATCAGGACGTTCTGCGGCTTGAAGTCGCGGTGCACGATGTTCGCGCGGTGGATCGCCGACAGCGCCGTCACCGAGCTGATCGCGAGCCGGTCGAGGTCGGCGCCCTCGCGGGGCCCCTCCTCCTGGACGAGGGCGCGCAGCGACGGCCCGGGCACGTACTCGCTGACGATGTAGGGGCGGTCGCCCGCCGTGTCGGCGGCGAGCATCTGCGCGGTGCAGAACCCGGCGACCCGCTCCAGCAGGGCCAGCTCGCGCACGAACCGCTCCCGCGCGTCCGCGTCTGCGATCAGCTTGCCGTGCAGGAGCTTGACCGCGACGCGCGACGGCCCCGGGCCCGGCGCCGCCGGGCGGCCGAGGTACACCACGCCCTGGCCGCCGGCGCCGATGCGGCCGAGCAGTTCCCAGCCGCCGAGGCGCGCCGGATCGGCCGCGGTGAGGGGAACCGGACCCGCCATTCGTACCCCCGCGAAAAATTCGTCCATTCCGGCGGGCACAAAACCGCTCCGCCCGGCATCGAAGAGTATAGGTTCGGCGAGCCCGAAGCGGGGGAAGAGGCATGCTGAAGATCCGTTCGACAATTGCACGGTACCGGGCTTGCGCGGTGCCGCTGGCGGGGTCGGCCGCGGCCCTCGCGGTGGCGGCGGGCACGCTGTCGGGCTGCGGGGACGCGGGCGCCACCATCACGCGGCTGACGGTCGGATCGCCCGGTCCGGAGCCGTACACGCTGGTGGCCGACACCGACAAGGCGAACGTGAAGGAGCGGCCGCGGGCGGGCGGGACGAAGGACGGCGACTCGCCCGGCCTGTACGGCGGGACGCGCCGGGCGTCGACCTGCGACCGGCGGAAACTCGTCGCGTTCCTGCAGGCCAACCCGGACAAGGCGCGCGCGTGGGCGGGCGTGCAGGGCATCCCGGTGAGCGACATCCCGCGGTATGTGTCGCGGCTGACGCCGGTGCTGCTGCGCACCGACACGCTCGTCACCAACCACGGGTACCGGGACGGGAAGGCGACGAGCGGACCCGCCGTCCTGCAGGCCGGAATGGGCGTTTTGATCAATGGTTACGGTGTGCCCGCGGTTAAGTGCAATTGTGGCAATCCCTTGACCCGGCCGGAGAAAAAGATCTCCACCCGGAACGCGTCCTACGATGGCCGGTCCTGGCCGGGATTCGAGAAGGCGAATGTGACCCGGATCCGCCCGCGGGATTCGCGGAAGGGGACGATCACGACCTTCGTCCTCGTCGATCCGGAGGGCACCATGGGGTTCGAGCGGCCGCGCGCCACCGGCGGCCCGGAGGACGGCCCGCCCACCGGGCTGCCGTCGACCGAGACGGAGGTGCCGTCGAGCGACTCGCCGTCGCCGTCCGACTCCGGCCTGGAGTCCCCCGGCACCGAGTCCCCGGGCACCGAATCGCCCGGTCTGGAGACGCCTGGGACGGAATCGCCCGGCACACCCGGGCCGGAGACGCCCGATCCGCAGCTCTCCCCCGCATCACCGGGCGTGACGCCGCAGGAGCGGGGTAGGGGCACCGGCGGGATGCGGCCGGGCGACGGCCCGCCGAGCCCGATCTCGCTGCCGCCGTCCGAGGAGCCGGCCCCGGCCGTCACCTGAACGGGCATGCGATAGATTGTTCATATGAGCAGTGCTTCAGACGTTGTGGCCGCGGCCGGCCCCGCGGAGGTGCCCGCCGACGCGTGCGCCGTCCGCGTGGTCGACGCCGAGAAGGTCGCCGCCGTCTCCGCGTCCCTGCCGGGCGCGGAGACGATCGCGGACCTGGCGCAGGTGTTCGGGCTGCTGTCCGACCCCGGCCGGCTGCGGGTGATCACCGCGCTGCTCGAAGGGGGAGAGATGTGCGTGTGCGACATCGCCGCGGCCTGCGGGCACTCGGAGTCGGCGGTCTCGCACGCGCTGCGCCTGCTGCGCGCCAACCGCGTCGTCCGGGTCCGCCGGGCCGGCCGGATGGCCTACTACCGGCTGGACGACTCGCACGTCCGGCTGCTGCTCGATCTCGCCCTCACCCACGTCGGCCACGGGGAGGAAGGCACATGACCGGGGAGGACGCGCCGGCCGGGCACGGCCACGGCCACGGGCACGCCGTCTCGGCGGGCGCCGACCGGCGGCTGCTGACCGCCGCGCTCGCGCTGATCCTCGCCTACATGTCGGGCGAGGTGGTGATCGGGTTCGCCGCCGGGTCGCTGGCGCTGATCACCGACGCCGCGCACATGATGACGGACGCCTTCGCGATCGCGCTGGCGCTGGTGGCGATGCGGATCGCCGTGCGCCCGCCGAAGGGCGGCTACACCTTCGGCCTGCGCCGCGCCGAGATCCTGTCGGCGCAGCTGAACGGGCTGACGCTGATCCTGCTCGCGGTCTACTTCGTGTACGAGGGCGTCCGGCGGCTGGTCGACCCGCCCGCCGTCGAGGGCCAGTTCGTCTTCTGGACGGCCGTCGCGGGCATCGCCGTCAACATCGCCGCGACCGTGCTGATCAGCCGCGCCGACCGGCGCAGCCTGAACGTCGAGGGCGCGTTCCAGCACATCCTCAACGACCTGTTCGCGTTCATCTCCACCGCGGTCGCCGGCCTCGTCGTGTGGACGACGGGCTTCGCCCGCGCCGACGCGATCGCCTCCCTGGTGGTGGCCGCGCTGATGTTCAAGGCCGGGTACGGGCTGCTGCGGGACGCGGGCCGGGTGCTCATGGAGGCCGCGCCCGCCGGCATCGACCCGTCCGAGCTGGGCGCCCGGCTCGCCGGGCGCCCCTGCGTCGAGGAGGTCCACGACCTGCACGTGTGGGAGGTCAGCTCCGGCTACCCGGCGCTGTCTGCGCACGTGCTCGTCGACACCCAGGGCGACTGCCACGCCGTCCGCCGCGACCTTCAGGAACTGCTGCGCGACTCGTACGGGATCACGCACACGACCCTGGAGGTCGACCACGTGGACGACCCGTCCGGCGGGCACGGCCACTGCGACGACGCGCACGGCCCCCGCCATGTGGCGGAGGCCGGCGAGCCCCACGATCACGCGGGCACCGCCCCCTGCGACCACTGACAGCGGGCTAGGTGGTGCAGGTGGCGTTGTTGACCTTGAAGGTGGACGGGGCCGGGTTGGTGCCGCCGCTCGACGCGTTGAACCCGATCGTCACCGAGCCGCCCGGTTCGATGGCCTTGTTCCAGTCGAGGCCGCGGGCGGTGACGTTCGCGCCGTCCTGCGCCCAGGTGGCGTTCCAGCCCTGGGCGACGCGCTGGTCGGCGGCGAACGCGAACCCGAGCGTCCAGCCGGAGAGGGGTGAGGTGCCGGTGTTGGTGACCGTGACCTGCGCGGTGAATCCGCTCCCCCACTGGCTCTGCACCTTGTAGGCGACCTCGCACGCCGGCGCGGCCGGGCCGTCGTCCGCGGGGATCTCGACCAGCGTGATCGAGGACGCGGGGAACGTCGAGCTGAACCCGTCCGAGCCGACGGTGACGTCGGGGGCGTGGACGATCGACGACTGGTCGGCGCCGCTGTAGCGGTAGACGTGGCCGGCGGCCGAGCCCGACCGCCCGGCGACCGACACCGTGCTGGTCAGGTCGTCGGTCAGCGACTTGTTCACGATCATCAGCGTGAGCGCCTTGTCGGCGGAGCGCTGCGCCGCGTACACGGCGAGCTTCCCCTGGTCGGCGCTCTTCGCGCTGACCGACGTGTCGCCGAAGGACGCCCCTGCGCCGTCGTAGTTCCGGTACATGCGGAACGCGTACGCGCCCGGGTCCGCCGAGCCCGGCGGCGCCCACAGGGTGGCCAGGTCGAGTCCCTCGCGTCCGAAGATGCCGAGGACGTCGGCCTCCGCCAGGGCGCCGTTGACGTGGCCGAGCGCACCCCAGTTGTACTCGGTGACGGCGAGCTTGGTGCCCGGGTAGTTCGCGTTCACCAGATCGCGCATGCGCGGGATGTACTGGATCGGCTGGTCGATCCAGCTCTCGTCCGTGTACGTGGGGTCCCAGAGCTGCCGGGTGGAGCGCAGCCGCAGCTCCTGGGTCGCCGCGTCGCCGGCCTCGCCGAGCGCGACGCCGCTCTGCTGCGGGTAGAGGTGCTCGTCGAAGTAGTCGAGGATCCGCTTGCCGTGCTGGTCCTCGTACGCCTTCATCTGCCGCAGGTACCAGTCGGCGAACGCGACGCCGCCGTGCGCGGCGCGGTCCGGCGGGTTCGACCAGCAGTCGCCGCCCTCGCGGTCGCAGGTCTGCTTGTCCAGGCCCGACATCGTGAGCGACTGGTAGCCCCAGCCGACCGGGCCGAGCGTCTTGGCGCCCGGGTCGGCGGCCTTCACGGCGGACGCGATCGCGTACGTCTGGTCGCGCATCTCGTCGTAGCCGGCGCCCTCCGGGTGGACGTCCCGGTGGGTGGCGTGCCACAGGTCGGGCTCGTTGTCCAGGTTGTAGAACCGGACACCGCCGCCGTCCGCCGTGCCGTACTTGCCGGTCAGGTGGGACAGCCAGTCGGTGACGTACCGCGGCCCGGCCGGGACGCTGGTGTCGGCCGGGTCGTTGCCGGTGACGTTCGAGCCGTCCGGCTTGACGCCGTTGCCGCAGTCGGGGCGCCATTCGGTGTCGGCGCCCTGCTGCGGCCCGTACTTCTCGATGCCGAACCCGCAGGTGTAGTCGCGGGCCTTCGGCGTCCAGCCGATGAGCGGGACGGACAGGATCGTGTCGGTGCCGGTGCGCCGGTCCTGTTCGGTGAACTGGTCGGTCTCGGACCCGTCGGGCAGCGCCGCGGGGTCCGGCGCCGGGCCCGGCACGTTCTCGAAATACCAGTCCGAGCCGCGGTTCGTCTCGTCGTACAGGTAGTTGTAGCGGGTCGTCGCGTTGCCGCCCCACCGCCGGACGGGGAGGTTCAGCTCCTTGGCGAGATCCTCCCCGGCGAAGTTCATCCCGTAGATGTAGGGGCTGATCGTGTGCCGGGACGCGCCCGGGTCGACGGTCAGCGCGGGGCCGTCCGCGGCCTGTGCGGCGGGCGCGGCCCACGGCAGGAGCGCGGCGGCCAGCGCCGCGGCGAGCAGTGCCTTCGTCCGTGCCACGTCACACCTCGCACGCCTGGTCGTTGACGTCGAACGCCGTCGGCGTCCCGGACGTGCCGGTCGCCTGGAACCCGACCGTGAGCGAGGCGCCGGGCGCGATGGCGGCATTCCAGCTCAGGCTCTCGGCGCTCACGTCGGCGCCGCTCTGGGTCCAGGTCGCGCTCCACCCCTGGCTGACCTTCTGGCCGCCGGGGAAGGCGAACTCCAGCGTCCAGCCGTTCAGCGCCGACGAGCCGCTGTTGGTGATGGTCACCTGGGCGGTGAAGCCGTCCGCCCAGGTGTTCTGCACCTTGTAGGCGACCTTGCAGGACGTCTCCGGCGGCGTCCCGGGGTCGCCGTCGCCCGGGTCGCCGCCCGGGTCGCCGGCGCCGAGCAGGTACGGGTCGAGGTACGCCTGCTTCGCCGTGTTCACGGTCGTCCAGTCGTCGTTAAGGATGCCGCCCGTGTCACCGGAGTTGGGGTTCCACGACCAGTACGTGAAGGACATCCCGCTCGTGCCCGTGCCGAGGTAGTCCATCAGGGTGCGCAGCCAGGTCTGGTCGCGCGGGTCGCGCAGCGTGGTGCCGAACTCGCCGAGCAGGACGGGCGCGACGTTGTTCTTGTAGAGGTAGCCCCAGTTCTTGTCCCAGATCCCGGCCAGGTTGGACGGGAAGGACGGGTCGTCGAACCACGGCTGCGGGTACACCGACGTCGCGTAGTCGTGCGCGGAGTAGACGAGCCGGTTCGGGACGTCCAGCCGCACGGGGGCCGCCGCGGCGCCCTGCAGGTTGCCGCCCCACCAGTAGTTGTCGCCGCTGTAGTCGTTGACGCCCTCGACGATGATCAGCCAGTTCGAGTTGACGGCGAGGATCGCGTTGCCGGCCCGCTCGGCGGCGAGCCGCCAGTCCGTCGCCTGGTCGCCGCAGCCCCAGCAGGCCGGGGAGTGCGGCTCGTTGTGCAGGTCGGCGCCGATGACGGTGGTGTTGCCCGCGTAGTGCCGGGCGAGCATCGTCCAGTCGGAGATCCACCGCGACTCGGGATAGGCGCCCGTGTACCAGAGCGCGGACTGCCCGCCGGAGTCCGGGCGGTGCCGGTCGAGGACGACCTTCAGCCCGAGCTGCCCCGCATACCCGATGATCTTGTCGAGGACGCCGAGGCCGTCCAGGCCCTGCAGGTCCGGGTTCTTGGTGTAGTCGATGCTGTTCGGCGTGCTGCCGGCGTCGAAGAGCTGGCTGCTGTAGGGCAGCCGCAGCGTGTTGTACCGCAGGCTCTTGATCTGGTCGAGCATGTCCTTGTAGCCGCGCGACCAGAGGCCGTGCGGCGAGTAGTTGGACGTCTCGGCGCCGAACCAGTTGATGCCCGTCATCCGCACCGGCTGCCCGCCGGAGTCGAGCAGCTGACGGCCGCTGGTGTGCCAGTACCCGCTGCCGGCGGCGGCGTGGGCCGGCCTCGGCGTGCCCGGCACGAACGCCAGCGCCACCAGCGCGGCCAGGGCGAGCAGGATGAGGCGGCTGCGTCTCGCGATCGCGGTCATGGTCGTTCTCCTCTTCCGGGACGTCAGCGCGCCGCGCGGGTAATGGCCGGGGCGCCGGGTGCGGAGCCGGTGCCCTGGATGCCGAAGCTCGCCGAGCCGTGCGCGGGGACGGCGCCGTCGTGGTCCGCGTTCACGGCGTGGCCGGCGCCGCCGACCGTGACGGAGAACGAGTTCGTCGCCAGCCCCGCCCCGCCCTGCCAGATCTCGAAGCCGGCCTCGGCGTCGATGAGGTACCACGCGTTCTCGATGTAGCCGCGGGACACGGCGTCTCCGGTGATGGCCCGCAGGTCGAGCCCGCTGACCGAAGCGGTGCCGTCCGTGCGCACGTAGGCGATGTAGTTCCAGTTCATCCGGCTGTACCAGACGTCCCAGGTCGCACCGGCGATCTGGACGCCGCTCGCGACCCGCGTCCCGGCCGGCTGCACGCCGCCGCGGTGGTTCAGCCAGACCATCACCTCGGCGCCGTCCGGGTCGGTCTCGGTGCTCGGGTGACTGTCGTACCAGAGGTCGTACGACACGTTGTACGAGCCCGAGCCCGGCTGCGTCGTGCTCCAGTCGCTCGTGACCGACGGCATCGACCCGACCTGCACCGGGAAGCCGCTGCCGGAGGTGCACTGGCCCCAATGGCAGCCTTTGAACAGCGACGGGTACGCGGCCGGGGCGCCGCTGGTCGAGTTGCCGTGCCCGGACGAGTCGACCGTGAACGACGTCCCGTCCACGGTGATGCACTGCGGGGTGCTCGCGCCCCAGATGTTGTTCTGCGCGATGTACTCGCCGCCGTTGACGGGTGTCGAGTCGGTGGCACCGCACAGCCGGGTCGCCGCGGACGCGGGTGCCATGAAGGGGACGGGGATCGCCAGCAGGGCCGCGGCGAGGACGGCACAGCTCTTGAGACGCGCTTTCATGCGGGGTCCTCATTCGGTCGAGTGGGAGCGCTCCCAAAGTCGCGGCGCCCACCCCGCCTGTCAAGGTCGGAGCCGCGCGTCCCGCGCTGACCAGCGGCCTCGCATGAAAACTGCTGAAACGCCTACGCGAGGCCGAACAGCTTGGCCGGGCCGTGCCAGCACACGGACCGCATCCAGTCGTCGCCCAGGTCGAGGGCCGCGAGGGACTCCAGCTGGTGCGCGTACTCGTACGGGATGTTGGGGAAGTCGGTGCCGAGCAGGATGCGGCCGTCCAGGCCGAGGTCGCGCAGCCGGGGCAGGAGCGCGTCCGGGAACGCGGCCAGCGCCGCGAAGCGGGTGAAGACCATCGTCGTGTCGAGGTGGACGCGCTCGTACCGGTCGGCGAGGGCGAAGAAGCCGTCGAACTCCGGCGCGCCCAGGTGCGCGACGATGGCGGTGAGGCCCGGGTGCCGGGCGAGGACGTCGCCGAACGGGCCCGGACCGGTGTAGCCGTTGGCGACCGGGCCCGAGCCGGCGTGGACGAGCGCGGGGACCCCGGCGTCGGCGAGCATCCCCCACACCTCGTCCAGCTCCTTGGCGCGGGGGTCGAACCCGCCGACCTGGAGGTGGACCTTGAAGACCCGGGTGCCGCCGTCGAGGGCGCGGCGCACGTAGTCCGCGACGCCGGGCTCGGGGAAGAACGTTGCGGTCTGGAGGCATTCGGGGACGCGGGCGGCGAACTGGGCCGTCCAGTCGTTCAGCGACTCGGCCATGCCGGGCCGGTGCGGGTAGGTGAGCGAGGTGAACGCGCGGACGCCGAGGCCGCGCAGGAACGCCAGGCGCTCCTCCTCCGAGTCCCGGTACCGGATGGGCCACTCGGTGCCGATCAGCGGACCGGCCTCGTCGAAGTACCCCCAGACCGCGCTCATCAGCCGCTGCGGCATGAAGTGGACGTGGACGTCGATGATCCCGGGCAGCCCGAGGGCCCGCCAGAACGAGGCGACTGCAGAATCAGAATGAGGTTCGGCCACGCCCCGACCCTAGCCGGGCGTCAGGTGATCTCCGCGAGCAGGGCGGGCAGCGCGGCCCTCAGCTCGCGCCGCCAGTACGGCCACGTGTGCGTGCCCCGGTAGAAGTGCGTCGAGACCGGGATACCGAGCTTCTGCAGCTTGCCGGCGAACTCCCGCGAGACGGTGTGCGCGAGCGCCTCCAGCACGTCCGCTCCGGGAACCGGGTCGAAGGGGCCCGCCGTGCCGTCGCCCGCGCTGACGTGCACGCGGACGCCGGCAAGCCGGTCCGCGAGGTCGTACGGGTTGTGCTGCCGCCACACGACGCGCTGCTCGTCGGGGTCGCCCCACACGTCCGTCCAGTCGGCGGACGGCGCGCCGATCGCGACGCCCAGTTCCACGAGGTCGGCGACGTCCAGTCCGGCCGGGTCGCGGTGCAGCGTGTGGACGGGCCCGCTGAACGAGGCCGCCGCCCGGAACAGGCCGCGGTGCCGGGCCGCGTACGCCAGCGCGCCGAGCCCGCCCATCGCCTGCCCGGCGACGGCGCGGTCCGGCCCGGCGCGGTATCCGCGTTCCAGGATCTGCCGGAGTTCGGCCAGATGAAAGGTCTCCCACTTCGGCGCGCCGCCGTCGCCGCGATTCCACCAGTCGGTGTAATTTCCGCACGGGCCGCCGTCCGGCATGACGACGATCACATCGGCGTGCTCGGTCAGTTCCTCGATGTCGCTGTGGTCGCTCCACGCGGTGTGGCCGTCCCGGCCGGCGCCGGCCCCGTGCAGGAGCCAGAGCACCGGCCAGGTGCGGGAGACTTCCCGCGACCAGCCGGGCGGCAGCAGGAGGCGGGCGTGCGCGACGCGGTCCAGGACGGGGGAACGAACGGCCAGGTCGAGGACGCGGCGGCGCGGGCGGCGCTCGCCGACCACCGTCGCGCCGTCGTCGGCGGGGGCGCCGGGCGGCGCCGTGCCGCCCGCCGCGATGGACGCCGTGACCCCGGCGACCAGCACGACGAATCCCGCTCCGGCCAGGCCGCGCAACCCCATGTTCCCGCCCGTCATTCAGATGTGCTCACTTGTCAGGATTCCCCCTGACGGCGATGTTTCAACGCTGTGTAAACGGTTTATAAAATGTCGGGCCGGGAGTTCCGGTCCGGTGTTCCTTGTAGGGTGACGCGGACGAAGGGGGCGACCGGTCGAGATGCGGAGCGTCCAGATGCGGAGCAAGGCGGAGCTGGAATCGGCGATCGCGGGCGGCGGGCGCGCGGTGCTGGTGATCAACTCCCGTTCGCGGCGGGGCCGCCGGCTGTACGGCACGGCCCGGCGGCTGCTGCGCGAGTCGGGCCTTGAGTTCCCGCACGTCTTCCCGGTGACCGACCCGACCCGGCTGCGCGAGCTGTTCACCGACGTGCTGGCACTGGAACCCGACCTCGTCGTGGTCGGCGGCGGGGACGGCACGGTCGCCGAGGCCGTCGGGCACCTGGCGCACCGCGACATCGCGCTCGGCGTGCTGCCGCTCGGCACCACCAACAACTTCGCCCGCAGCCTGGAGCTGCCGCTCGACCTGGCGGGCGCGGTCACGACGCTCGCCGTCGGCCGGCCGGGCGCGGGGAAGGTCGCGGACGTCGACGTCGGCTGGTTCGAGTCGACCGGCGACCCGCAGGGCGAGGGGCCGGGCGCCGACCGCGAGCACATCTTCGCGAACATGGTCAGCCTCGGCCTGTCGGTCGAGGTCGCCGGGCACGTCCCGCACACGCTGAAGCGGTTCGTCGGGCGTCCCGCGTACGCGCTGACGGCGGCGCGGCTGCTGCCCCGGCACGAGGCGTTCACCGCCCGCGTCACGATCGACGGCGAGGTGCGGGAGCTGGCTACCCACCAGCTGAACATCGCCAACGGCGCGCACCACAGCGGGCAGCGGATCGCCCGCGACGCCAGCCCCGACGACCGGCTGCTGGCCGTCTACCGGCTGGGCGACGAGCGGCGGCTGCGGCTGGCCTCGGCGACGGCCCGGCACGTCCTCACCGGCCAGTGGCGGTCACTGGAGGAGGACGCGTTCCTCACCACCGCGCAGGTCGAGATCGAGACCGACCCGCCGATGCGGGTGGACGTGGACGGCGAGATCCGCGGCCGCACCCCCGTGTCGATCAAGCTGCGCGGCAACGCGCTGCGGGTGATCGTCCCGCAGGCGTTCCTCGACACCTGACACCGCGCCGCCGGTCAGCTCCGCTCGTCCGCCATGACGTAGGCGCCGCCCTCCAGGCGGCCGATCAGGGCGAGCGTCCACGCCGTGGCGGAGTCGGCGGAGTGGACCCACCAGCCGAGCAGCTCGCGCAGGTGGTCGGACGGGTCCTGCTCGTCCAGGTGCGGGGCGACCTCCGCGCGCCAGCCGGCCAGGCCGTCCAGCCGCTCGCGCAGCAGCCCGATCGCCTCGGCGCGCGGCAGCTCGGTGAGGAACCCGAGCCCCGCCGTCAGCATCTCCGGATGCCGGACGTCGACCGCGGCGAAGGCGCAGCGCAGCAGCCGGAGGAACTCGGCCCGGCCGGCGTCGGTGATCTCGTAGTCGGTGTGCGGCGGCCCGGCGTCGCTCTCCTCCACCTCGTGGGCGCGCAGCAGGCCCTCCTTGGCCAGCTGCTTGAGCGCGTGGTAGATCGAGCCGGGGTTCACGTGGGCCCACTCGTCCGACCCCCACGAGATCAGCTCGCGGCGGACCTCGTAGCCGTGCGCCCGCCCGAACCGCCGCACCCCGCCGAGCACCAGCAGCCGCGTCGTCGACATCCTCTCCCCCTGATCGCGAACAAACCTGTTCAGGGTAGAGGCTCCGGTCGGCGGCGCGCGGCAACCTCACCGCTTAAGGTCGGCGAGATCCTCCGGGGTGAGCGTCAGCCGCGCGGCGGCCAGGTTCTCCTCCAGGTGGTCCGGGGAGCCGGTGCCGGGGATGGCGAGCAGCACGGGCGAGAGGGCGAGCAGGCCCGCGAGGAGCACCTGCGGGACGGTCGCGCCGCGCCGGGCGGCGATCGCGTTGACGACGGCGTCGTCGGGGATGCCGAACCCGCCGAGCGGGAAGTACGGCGCGTAGCCGATGTGCTCGCGCTCGCAGACCGCCAGGAGTTCGGCGTCCTGCGGCTGCGTCACGTCGAACCGGTTCTGGACGGCGGCGACCGGCGCGATCGTCCTCGCCTCGTCGAGCTGCGCCCGGCTGATGTGGCTCAGCCCGAGGTGGCGGATGAGGCCCTCTTCGCGGAGGCCGGCGAGGACCTCGAAGCGCTCGCCGATCGGCTCGTCCGAGGGGTCCTCCATGCCGCCCGGACGCAGGTAGACGAGGTCGAGCCGGTCGCGGCCCAGCTCGGTGAGGTTGCGCTCCACTTCGGCGCGCAGCTGCGACGCCTTGAGCTGGCCGGACGGGATCGGGTCGTCCGGCCCCCGGTACGGGCCCACCTTCGTGGCGACGACCAGGCCGGACGGGTACGGGCTGAGCGCCGCGCGGATCATCTCGTTCGCCGCCGCGCCGTCCTGGTGGTAGTAGAACGCGGCGGTGTCGATGTGGTCGACGCCCAGCTCGACGGCCCGGCGCAGGATCTTCAGGCCGGTGTCGCGGTCGTTGGGCGGTCCGTCGAGGGAGCTCACGGGCAGCCGCATCGCGCCGAAGCCCATCCGCTTGATGCGCAGGTCGCCGCCGAGATCGAAGTTCTGTGTCATGCGGTCCACTGTGCTGCGGGCCGGCGTCCTGGACGAGC
Source organism: Actinomadura darangshiensis (assembly GCF_004349235.1). Classification (GTDB taxonomy): domain Bacteria; phylum Actinomycetota; class Actinomycetes; order Streptosporangiales; family Streptosporangiaceae; genus Spirillospora; species Spirillospora darangshiensis. The sequence continues at coordinate 12,574 of NZ_SMKY01000046.1, forward strand.
CGGTGGCAGCTTGCTGCCACCGGCCACGTGGCAGACTGGACACCGATGAGCGTCGATCTGGACCGGAACGTCGTGCTTCGCGGTGAGGCGGAGCTGGTCGAGCGCGCCGGGCGGCTGTTCCTCGCGAGCGAGGAGTTCGCCTGCGCCGCGACCGACATGAACACGTGGGCGCTGCCCGGATACCGGGAGCGGATCGTCGCCGAGCGGCACCGGAACCGCGCCGGGCCGGCCACCTACAAGCTGCACAACCCGGCGGCGCTCGCGGACGAGGAGTCCGAGCGGCACCTGGTGGAGATCGCGAAGGCGGGGGCCCAGGTGCGGATCTGCCCGACCCCGCTCCCGCACGAGACGATCATCGTGGACCGCAGGGCCGCGATCCTCGCGGGCCCGGCGGTGGGGGGCGTCCGCGAGTACACGGTCGTCCGGTCGCCGGGCGTGGTGAAGGGCGTCGTCTCGCTGTTCTGGGCGACCTGGGAGACCTCGATCGAGCTGGCCGACTACCGGCGCGACCGGCCGCCGGCGCTGAGCGAGGAGAGCCGGCGCATCCTGCGGCTGCTCGCCGGCGGGCTGAAGGACGAGGCGGCGGCGCGGCAGCTCGGCATGTCGCTGCGCACCTACCGGCGCCGCGTCGCGGAGATCCTCACGCTGCTGGACGCCGGCTCCCGGTTCCAGGCGGGCCTGCGCGCCCAGGAGTTCGGCCTGATCGGCTGACGGGGGTCAGCCGCCGGCCAGCGGGACGAGCTTGACGAACACCAGGTCGGGGTCGCCGGTGAGGTCGATCTCCTCGTCGAGGTCCTCGACCTGGCGGTCGCCCGCGAGCACGAAGAAGCCGTTGCTCAGGAACGCGCGCTCGGCGATGCCGGCCTGCCGCTCCCAGTCGAGGCGGCGGGGTTCGCGGAGCCGGTAGCCGTTCAGCTCCGCCTCGGCGTCGTCGGGCCGGACCAGGCCGCTGAACCGGTCGGACGGGCGGGCGTTGTGCCGGGCGACCTCCTCGCGGACCCGGAGCCTGATCAGCTCCCGGACGGTCATCCGGTCCGGGAGCCCGGCGACCTGGAACTCGGCGACGGCCGCGCCGGTCGCCGTCTCGTCCTTGAACTTCACGGCGGGCATCAGGCACCTCGCTCGATCTGCGTGCGGATGGACTCGTCGTCGATCCTGTCGTCGGCGACGAGAAGGAACGCCTTGCTGAGGATGAGGGAGAGCCGCTCGTCCTCGAACGGGAGGAAGACCGTGGCGCCCGTCTTGCGGCGCTCCGGGACGATGCAGAGGAACGCGTCGTCCGGCTCCATGACGATGTTGGCCGACCCGAGGTGGATTCTGTAGGTGCGCAGCTCGCCCTTGACGACCAGGTAGCGGCCGTCGATCGTGCAGCGGTCGGCGATCTTCGTGCGGGGCAGGATGCGCCGCAGGGCGTCCTTTCGGGTCTGCGTGGATTCGCCGAGGTCCGCGTACCACTCGCGCATCCAGTACTCGTGGGCTTCGCCGTCCTCCCACATGGGGTCGGCGGCGATCGAGGTGACGCCGACGAACAGGTCGACGTCGCGCATGGCCTCGCTGAGCACCAGCGGCGGGACGCGGGCGAGCGGCGCCTCTCGCCAGGCGCCGTCGTCGCGGCGGTCGAAGGCGACCCGGTTCGTCCCGGCGATCTCGTCCTCGCCCTGCCAGTCGGCCAGGACGTGGGAGAACCTGACCCGCCACTCCCCCGCCGCGAGCGTCCGAGCCGCCTCGTCGGTGCTTCCGCCGTCCCAGGGGCCGAGCAGGCTGCTCGTCCAGCCGCGGGCCCGGAACAGCGCGAACATCCGCCGGTAGTGGACGAGGTGCGCGGCGAACCGGTTGGAGTAGGTCCCGGTCTCCTCCTCGGCCGGGGTGAGGAGGTAGATCTCGCGGAACGCCTGCTTGAACGGCTGCCGGATCCGCCGGTCGACGAGCAGGTCGCGCCAGGCGCGCACCTCGTCCGGCCGCGACCTGATCGGGTGCCACAGCCGGACGGGCGCGTCGTCGGCGGCGTCCGGCAGTTCGCCGGCCTCCGGGAGGACGGTCTGCCAGGTGCCGGGCTCGACCTCGATCTGCCAGATGAGGGTGCGCACGGCCGGAGCGGCGATCGGATGGTGCAGGAGGGTGTCGCGCCATCGGCCGAACGGGTGCGTGGCCTCGACGGTGAAGCCGCCCTCCAGCGCCCGCGCGAGGGTGACGAGCTGGGCGTTAACGCGTTTGACGAGGTCGCGCAGCTCCTTGACCTCGTCCTTGTGGTCGCGGCGGACGGCCGCGGGCACGCCCTTCAGGGCCTTGCCGTCCTTCTCGAAGGTCAGCTCGGCCTTGCCCGTGACGGTGACGACGGCCGTGTGGCCGCCGAGTTCCCGGCGGAGGACGCCGCCGGGACCGAAGCCGAGGCCGGGGAGGCGGAGCGCGACCTCGGTCCGCTCGGCGAGGGCCGCCTCGACCTTCTTGAGCATCTTGTCGAGCTGCTTGGGCACCCCGGCGTGCCGGACGTTCTGCCGGACGGTCCGGATCGTGGCGACCAGCTCGGGGATCGGAAAGTCCTGCGCGGCCCGGACGACCTCGTACAGAAGCGCCTGCGAGGGCAGCGTCTTGGCCTCGGTCGGGGCGACCGAGACGTCGGGAAGGAGCCGGTCGAAGAGGGCGGGGAGCCACGGCTCGTCCCGCAGCAGCAGGAGGCGCGCGGCGCGGCCGAGAGTCACGGCCTCGCCGGAGGTGAACGCCTTGTCGGCCCGGTACGGGACCTCTCCGCGTTGGACCGCGCGTGCCCGGTCGGCCGCCTGTTCCAGGGTCCGGCGGGCGAACCGGGCGTAGGCGGGAATGGCGGCGAGGCGTTCCCACGCGTCCGCGAGGGGAGGCGGGCTGGTGTACGAGCCGCCGTGGTCGAGTTCGGTCAGCAGCACCCGCTCCGCTGGGGCGAGGCCGAGGATGACGTCGAGTTCGTCGAGCGCGAACGAGCCGGCCTTGTTCTCGCGCAGCCGTTCGGCCACCAGGTGCAGGACGTCCTCGCCCGCCAGCCCAGCGATCGCCAGCAGCGCGAACGGCTGACCGAGGCGGTCGTCACCGAGCAGGAAGTCGACCAGGGTGCGGGCCTGGGCGGCGACATCCGGCCACGGGCCCGTGCAGCGGAGCAGCGAGCCCGCGCCGAGGGTCAGGTCCGCCCATTGGCGCTGGGGCAGGCCGTCGACGAGCGCCTCGAACATCCGCTCGCACGCCTCCGGGGTGTAGCGGGGCTGCCGCTCTTTGGCCTCGCCTTCCACCATGAAACGTGCGGAGGTCGAGACATACCCCTCTGCTCGGCCCAGGCCGTAGGCGACGGGCATGAGGGTGCCGAGATCCCGGTCGGAGAGCTGCGGCAGGTCGGCGTACCGGGCGCGGAGGTGCTCGTCCTCCGGGGCCGGGTCGGTCATGGCGCGCAGGAGGCGGGCGGCCAGGTCCATCAGGCGCCCCTCGTGATCTGCCCCAGCACGGCCTCGTCGGTGATCTTGTGGTCGGCGGCCAGCAGGAACGCGGTGCCGAGGATCTGCGTGAGCCGCTCGTCCTCGAACGGCAGGAACAGGCCCTTGCGCCCCAGCCGCCGGGACGGCTCGACGTGCAGCCTGTCGTCGCCGGGCTCCATGAGGACGCCGCCGGAGTCCAGATGGATCTTGTAGGTGCGCAGCCCGCCGCGGACGACGAGGAACCGGCCGTCGACCGAGAAGCGGTCGGCGATCCGCGTGCCGGGCAGGATGCGGCGCAGCGTGTCGCCGCGGATCCCGGCGGTCGCGGAGAGCTCGCCGAACGGCTCCTGCGCCGCGATCGAGGTGACGCGGACGAACAGGGCGACCTCCCGCGTCCCCTCGCTGAACACCAGCGGCGGCACGTCCGCGGGCGGCGTCTCGCGCCAGCGCCCGGCGATCCGCCGCTCGAACCGGACCAGCTCGGGCCCGTGGTGGCAGCTGACCCGCCAGGCGCCCTCGGCGAAGACGCGCCGGACCTCGCCGTCGAAGCAGCCGCAGCGCAGCTCCGGCCCGGCCTCGGGAGGCCCGAGCCGGAACGTCTCCCGGAACGCCTGCTTGAACGACTGCGTCATCCGGTTGCCGGTCACGAACCCGCGCCAGGCCCGGACCGCGCCGGGGAGCGCCCGCGCCGGATGCCACAGCCGAACGCGCGCCCCGGCGGACGGGACGGGCAGCGCCCGGCCGTCCACGGTCACCAGCACGCCCTCGCCGGGGGTGGCGCCGTGCCAGCGCCCGTCCGGCGTCTCGAACTCCCAGATCAGGCCGCGCGCGACCATGCCGGTGACCGGATGGTCGCGGTAGTGGTGGCACCACTCCCCGAACGGCCAGGTGCGCTCCACCGCCATCAGCGCCTCGACCCGGGTGCGCTCCGCGGCGAGCGTCGCCCGGACCCGCTTCACCAGCGTCTTCAGCTCCTTGACCGGCGCGGCGAACGGCCCCCGCAGCGCGCCCGGCACGGTCGGCAGCGGGCGGCCGTCCGCGCCGATGAACGTGAGCCGGACGGTCAGCGGGTCGGTGACGGCGAGGACCGCCTGGTAGCCGCCGATGTCGCGGGCGAGCGAGCCGTCCCGGCCGAGGCCGTGCGCGGGCACGCCGCGCTCGACGAGCTGCGCCGGGGTGATGCCGCGCCGCCCGGCCGCCGCCTCGATCGCCGTCCGGATCTGCCGGCCGAGGACCGGGTCGCGGACGTCCCGGCTCAGCCCGCGCAGCACGTCCAGGGCGCGCGGGTCGGCGAACTCGCCGAGCGCGTTGACCGCCCCGCCCGCCAGCTTCACCGCGGGCGCGAACTCGCGGGTCACCCCGGCGGCGCGGCGCGCGATGACGTCCAGCAGCGGGATCACGCCGGGGTCGCCGACGAGCGCGGCGGCCCAGACCCGGCCGCGGGCCCCCGGCTCGTCGCGCAGGGACGGGTCCGAGAACGGCCGCCCGGCGGCGAGCCGCGCGTCCTTCGTCGCGTACCAGCGCACCCGGTCCAGGACCTCGCCGCGCGCGACGGGGTCGTCCAGGAGTTCCAGCGTGCGGCGGCGCCACGTGCGCGTCGGCCGTGGTGCGTTGAGCGCGTCCAGGTGCGCCCTGAGGTCGTCGGACATGAGGTGATCTTTCCAGAAGGCGGCGCCGGGTCCGGGCGTTTCAGGTGATCACAGGCGTGATCTGGTGCCGGATCGCGGGGTCGGTGATCTTGTGGTCGGCGGCGAGCAGGAACGCCTTGCTGAGGATGAGGGAGAGCCGCTCATCCTCGAACGGCAGGTACAGCGCGCTCTGGTTCCGGCCGCGCGCCTGGACGATGCAGAGATACGAGTCGTCCGGTTCCATCAGGATATTGGCCGAGCCGAGGTGGATCCTGTAGGTGCGCAGCTCGCCGCGGACCACCAGGTAGCGGCCGTCGAGCGAGCAGCGGTCGGCGATCTTCGTGCGGGGCAGGATGCGCTCCAGCGCCGCGCGGCGGACCTCGGCGTTCGCGGTCAGCTCGCCGAACGTCGTCCGCCGCCAGTAGGCGGTGTACCTGTCCTCGCCCCGGTCGGCCCAGTCCGCGTCGGCGGCGATCGAGGTGACGCCGACGAACAGGTCGACGTCGCGCATCGCCTCGCTGAACACGACCGGCGGGACGTCCGCGACGGGCGCCTCCCGCCAGTGGCGGCCCTGCCCGCGCTCGAAGCGGACCTGGTCGGTCGTGGCGTGCTCGGGCGCCCAGTCGGCGTCGTCCGCCGGGTCGTGGTAGAAGCAGGCCCGCCATTCGCCGCCGCCGTACTCGCCGCGCGCCTCGCCGTTGTAGCCGCTCTCGTAGCGGCCGAGGAAGTTGGCCTGCCAGCCGCGCTCCTTGAACAGCGCGTAGAGCCGCCGGTAGTGGACGATGTGCGCGGCGAACCGGTTGGAGTAGGTCCCGGTCTCCTCCTCGGCCGGGGTGAGGAGGTAGATCTCGCGGAACGCCTGCTTGAACGGCTGCCGGATCCGCTGGTCGGCGACGCGTGCCCGCCACTCCTGTATCTCGTCCACCGTGGCCCGGATGGGATGCCAGAGCCGCACCCGCACGGGCTTCCCGCCGGGGGCCATCTCGGCGTGCCAGGCGCCGTTCTCGTCCTCGAACTCCCAGATGAGGCCGCGGACGATGACGCCGGTGACCGGGTGGTCGCGGTAGTGCTCGCGCCATTCGCCGTAGGGCCAGACCCGGTCGTCGGACATGAGGCCCTCGATGCGCGCCCGCTCGTTCGAGAGCGTTGCCCGCACTTCCTTGGCCAGGGCCTTCAGTTCTTTCAGCTCGCCGGGGAAGCCGTCCTTGACCGCGGCCGGAGCCGTCCGGGCGGGCTTGCCGTTCGCGCCGGTGAAGGTGAGCCGCACGGTCGCCGCGTCCTCGACGGCGACTCGCGCGGTGTGGTCGCCGAGCGTCCGCTCCACCGAGCCGTCCGGCCGCAGGCCGTGCGCGGGGACGGTGCGCTCGATGAGCTGCGCCCGCGTGATGCCCTGCCGCTCGGCCGCCGCCTGGAGCGCGGTGTCGAGCTGCTTCCGCAGCGCCCGGTTCCTGATCTTCGCCTGGAGCCGCCACAGCGCCTCCAGCGCACCCGGATCCTCGACCGCCCCGAGCGCGTTGATCGCCGCGCCCGCGAGCTTGAGGTCCTCGTAGAGATCCTCGCCGGGCACGCCGGTGCGCAGGGCGAGCGCACGCAGGTGCGGCACCGCCGCCCCGCCGCCCGTCAACGCCGCCGCCCAGACGATGCCTCGCGCCACGTCCCCGTGGTTCTGGTGGACGAGGTAGTGGTAGTGGTACACGTCGCTGACCCAGTCGGCGTGCGGGCCGTGCTCCTTCGTGCACAGGGGCTCGTCTTCCGCGAGCGCACGCAGGCATGCGGCGACGGGTTCGCGCGCCGAGGCCGCTTCGGCGAGCGACACGCACGCCCGGCGCCACTTCTGCGAAGGGCGCGGCCCCGACAGGTTCGCCAGGTGCCGGACGAACCGGGCCATTTCCAGCGTCGATGCCGGCTTCGTGCGGTCGCGCAGCGGAGCGGCCCACATGCCGTGCACGGGAAGCAGCCCGTCGGGGACGTACGCCTCATCGACGCTTTCCAGCAGGGCCAGCAAGTGCCGGGCGACCGGTCCGCGGAATCCGACCGGGACATCGGCCTTCGCGAACGTACGGTCGACGCGCTTCAGCCTCGGCGCGAGTTCGCGGAGGCCGTCGGCGTCGAGCCGCTTGGCGGCGGCCAGCGCGACGTCGAGGGCCTCGGCGAACCGGAAGCCGCCGTCCTTGGACTCGCAGGCGCGCACCAGCATCACCGCGACCTCGCCGGGCGTCCAGCCGTCCGCCCGCGACGCCAGGCCGTGGGCCGGCGTGCGGTACTCCCAGGTGGAGTACTCGTCGAAGCCGGTGCGGAGCATGATCGCCAGGGCGGCGGCCCTGGCGTCCGCGCTCCCGCGTCCGTCGAGGTGGAGGCGGATCTCGCTCGCACTCGCGGACTTCTCCAGCAGGGCGAGGAGCCCGCGGGACCTGTCCAGGGCGGCGAGGCGGATGCCGTCCAGGCCGTCGTTCTTGCGGTAGCCGGCGGCCAGGGTGTCGTAGCGCATGGCGGGATCGTGACAGGGGTGACTGACACTCCAGGGTCACCTACTCTCGGGAGGTATCCGCAACAGAATCGGATTCGGGACGGCCAATGGCGCACAGCGTGGTGATCATCGGAAGCGGGTTCGGCGGAATCGGGATGGCGGTCCGGCTGCGGCAGGCCGGCGTCCACGACGTGGTGGTCCTGGAGAAGGCGGACGGGCTCGGCGGCACCTGGCGGGACAACACCTACCCGGGCGCGGCCTGCGACGTCCCGTCCCACCTGTACTCGTTCTCGTTCGAGCGCAAGACGGACTGGTCGCGCCGGTTCCCGCCGCAGCCGGAGATCCTCGAATACCTGTGGCACTGCGCCCGCAAGTACCGGGTGCTGGACAAGATCCGGTTCGGGACCGAGGTCACCGAGGCGCGGTTCGACGAGGCCGCCGCGCTCTGGCGGATCTCCACGACGGCCGGCGAGCTGGACGCGCGGGTGCTGGTCTCGGCGTGCGGGCAGCTCAACCGGCCCGAGCTGCCGCCGATCGAGGGGCGCGAGTCGTTCGCGGGGCCCTCGTTCCACTCGTCCCGCTGGGACCACGGCACCGGCCTGCGGGGCAGGCGGGTCGCGGTGGTCGGGACGGGGGCGAGCGCGATCCAGATCGTCCCGGAGATCGCGAAGGAGGCGGCGGAGCTGCGACTGTTCCAGCGGTCCGCGCCGTACGTGATCGACAAGCCGGACAAGCCGTACCGGGCGTGGGAGCGGGCCGCGCTGAAGACCGTCCCGGGCCTGTACGCGCTCAGCCGGGCCCGCGTCTACGCGCTGTTCGAGACGCGCGCCCTCGGGTTCATCAAGTACCCGAAGCTGATGGGGCTCATGGAGCGCGGCTTCCGCCGGCACCTGGAGGAGCAGGTCGCCGACCCCGGGCTGCGCGCCGAGCTCGTCCCCGGGTACCGGATGGGGTGCAAGCGGATCCTGCTGTCCGGCGACTACTATCCGGCGCTCACCAGGCCGAACGTCGAGCTGGTCACCGACCCGATCGAGCGCGTGACGCCGGCCGGGATCAGGGCGGCGGGCCGCACGCACGAGGCGGACGTCATCGTGTACGCGACCGGGTTCCGCTCCACCGAGTTCCTCTCCCCCATGAAGATCGCCGGACGGGACGGGCGGGAGCTGAACGAGGCGTGGCGGGACGGCGCGCAGGCGCACCTCGGCATCACCGTCAGCGGCTTCCCGAACCTGTTCCTGCTGTACGGGCCGTACACCAACCTGGGGCACAACTCGATCATCTACATGCTGGAGTCGCAGATCCGGTACGTGCTCGGCTGCGTCCGGGCGCTGCGCGACGCCGGGCTCGACTGGATCGACGTGCGGGCGGAGGTGCAGGACGCGTTCACCCTCGACATGCGGGAGCGGATGCGGACCACCGTGTGGGAGGCGGGCTGCCAGAGCTGGTACATGACGGCTGACGGCAAGGTCGTCAACAACTGGCCCGGGTACACCTTCGCCTACCGGAACGCGACCCGGCGCCCCGACCCGCGGGATTTCCGCGCGCGGCGTGCTACCGCCCGGTAGCCGGGGCGGCCTAGGCTCGGTGCCATGCCGACCGCCTTCATCACCGGTGCGACCGCGGGGATCGGTGCCGCCTTCGCCCGCCGGCTCGCCTCCGACGGGTTCGACCTGGTCCTGCTCGCGCGCGACGCCGAGCGGCTGGAGCGCACCGCCGCCGGACTGCGCGACACGTACGCGGTGCACGCCGAGGTGCTGCCCGCCGACCTGTCCGCCGAGGAGGGGCTGGCGGCGGCCGAGGAGCGCGTCCGCAAGGACGTCGACCTGCTGGTCAACAACGCGGGGTTCGGCAACAGGGGCGTGTTCCTGGACGTCCCTGTTGCCGACGAGCTGACCATGCTGAAGGTGCACTGCGAGGCCGTGCTGCGGCTCACGCACGCCGCGCTGCCCGGAATGCTGGAGCGCGGCCGGGGCGCCGTCGTCAACGTCTCGTCCGCCGCGGCGTTCGCGACGCGCGGCACGTACGGGGCGTCCAAGGCGTGGGTGGTGAACTTCAGCCAGGGCGTCGCGGCCGACATCAAGAAGCGGTCGCGAGGCCGGGTCCGGGTGATGGCGCTCTGCCCCGGCTACGTGCACACCGAGTTCCACGAGCGCGCCCAGATGGACATGTCGGACGTCCCGGGCTTCATGTGGCTGGACAAGGACGACGTCGTGGACGCCGCCCTCCGCGACCTGCGGCGCGGCGTGCAGGTCAGCATCCCGAGCCCGCAGTACAAGGCCCTCGTCGGCGTCAGCCGCCTCCTCCCCCGCGCGCTGGTCGCCCGCGTGTCGTCGACTACGGGCCGTAAATACGATTGATCAACCTGTCAAGGGTCACGGTCTTGTCACGCGCGGTACGACAGGGCAGGGTTGGCGTTCGAGCCGCTTCGCCGGCGCGCCGAACGGCTCTTCCCACCCCCGTCCGCCGAAGGGTCCCACCCGATGGGTCACGACCTGGGCTATGCCGCCCTCGCGCTGATCGCGACCACCGTCTACTACATCGCCTTCCTCGTCTTCCGGATCTCCGCGCGCCGAATGGAGCCGCTGCGCGGCAGCCGCCCGTTCCGGGTGGCCCGGCTCATGCTGACGAGCCCGGTGTGGCTCGGCGGCGGGCTCCTGCTGTTCCTCGGCCTCGGCTACGAGGTCGTGGCGTTCTCCGCGGTGTCGCTCGCCGTCGCCCAGCCGATCTTCGCCGTCAGCCTGGTGTTCCTCGTCGCGTTCGCGGTGCGCTTCCTCGGCGAGCGGCTGAGCGTCCGGGAGTGGGCGAGCGTCGCCCTGTTCGTCCTCGCCACGATGCTGATCGGGCTGTCCGCCACGTCCGAGGGCGACCTGCATGCCGACGCCACCCTCACCGGGACGCTGACCGACCCGTGGATGATGATCGCCGTGTGCGCGCCCGCGGTCGTCGTCGCGGCGCTGGTGTGGCTGGTCGGCGACCGCCGCACCGGCGGCCGGCACGCCCGCAAGCTCGCCGGGGTCGCCTACGGCATCGGCGCGGGAGCGTGCGCCGGGCTCGCCGAGGCCGGCATCCGCGGCATCTCGATCCGCTACGAGGACACCGGGAGCGTCCGGGCGGTGCTGGAGTCCCCCTACCCGTACCTGACCCTCGGCCTCGCCGCCATCGCGCTCGGCCAGCTGCAGATCGCGCTGCAGCGCTGCCGGGTCGCGATCGTCGCGGTCGTGCTGACCGTCATCGGCCGCTCGTACCTGATCGTCAGCAGCAGCGTGCTGTTCGACGAGCAGTGGCCGCGCGACGACGGGGCGTTCGCCCTGCGCACCGGCGGCTTCATGCTGGCGCTGGCCGCGCTGGTGCTGTTCCCCCGCTACGAGGAGCCGGCCGCGCCGGAGCCGGAACCGGCCGCCGGGAAGGGCGTGCGGACCGTCCCTTGATCGCTTACATTGCCGCAATGGCCTCCACCCGCCGCCGGGCCCTCGGCACGGCACTGTTCGCCGCCTCGCTGCTGCTCGCCCTGTTCGCCGCGCCCGCCAACGCCATCGTCGGCGGGGCCCCTGCGCAGACCGCGAAGTATCCGTGGCTGGCCGCCGTCGGATCGCCGGTCTTCTTCGTCCGGCCGTCCGGCCAGTTCTGCGGCGGCGTGCTCATCAAGGCGGACGAGATCCTCACCGCGGGCCACTGCGTCTCGATGTTCCGCGCGGTGCCGGGCATCCTCACGGCCACCTTCGGCCGGGACGAGCTGACCGGCGGCGCGGGCGAGACGGTCGCGGTGAAGTCCGTGCGCATCCATCCGGAGTACAGGGAGACGTCGTTCAAGGACGAGACCGTGGGCCACCACGACCTCGCCGTCCTGACGCTCGCGCGGCCCGTGCACCGCCCCACGGCGGCCCTCGGCTCGCCCGGTTCCGCGCGCACGGGACAGATCGCCGGCTGGGGGTTCACGTCCGAGAACGACCTGTTCAACACGCGTTTGCGGGCGGCGGACGTGCCGCTGCCCGGGGACGCGGCGTGCAAGCGCGCCTACGGTGACTCGTTCGACCCGTCCGACATGCTGTGCGCGGGGTCGGACAAGGCGGACTCCTGCCAGTTCGACAGCGGCGGCCCGCTCATCGCGCGCGGACGCGTCGCCGCACTCGTCTCCTGGGGCTACGGCTGCGGCAAACCCGGCTACCCCGGTGTCTACGCGAAGCTCGACTCCCTGCCCTGACGCGCCATTGCCGCCGCCCCCGCCCGCCTGGATGCTGGTCGTATGCGGGTGCTGGTGACGGGGGCGGCGGGATACATCGGATACGCGGTCGGGCGGCGGCTGGTCGCGGCCGGGCACGAGGTGGACGGCCTCGTCCGGCGGGCCGCGGACGTGCCGGACGGGGTGCGTCCCGTCCACGGCGACCTGCTCGTCCCGGACGGGCTGCCGCGCGGCCCCTACGACGGCGTGTGCCATCTCGCGGCGCTCACCCGCGTCCGCGAGTCGTTCGACGCGCCGCTGCGCTACTTCACCGCCAACGTCCAGGGCACGGTGAACCTGCTGGAGGCGGTCGGCGCGGACCGGGTCGTGCTCGGGTCGACGGCCGCCGTGTACGGGACGCCGGAGCGGCAGCCGATCCCGGAGACCGAGGGCACGGCGCCCGCGAGCCCCTACGGGGCGTCGAAGCTGGCCGCCGAGCAGGCCGTCCGGTTCCATGCCCGGACGGGCGCGGCCGGCGCCGTCGTCCTGCGCACCTTCAACGTCGCCGGGTCGGTGGACGGACGGCCCGACCCGGACGAGACCCGGCTGATCCCGAAGGCCCTCGCCGTCGCCGCCGGGCGCGCCCCGCACCTGGAGGTCAACGGCGACGGCCTGGCGGTCCGGGAGTACCTGCACGTGGACGACCTGGCCGCCGCCTACGTCCGTGCGCTGGAGGCGGTCCGCCCCGGCGAGGACCGCGTCTACAACGTCGGCACCGGCGTCGGGACGGCGGTGCACGAGGTCGTCGCCGCCGTCGAGAAGGTCACCGGCCGGCCGGTGCCGGCCCGCCGCCGCCCGGCCCGCCCGGAGGCTCCGGTGCTGGTCTGCGACGCCGCCGCGATCCGGGCCGGGCTCGGCTGGCGGCCGGGCAAGTCCGCGCTGCCGGAGATCATCGCCGCCTCGTGGAACGCCCTGACTTGCGCGGACGGCTAAACTCGCCCGCGTGTCCGAGCCGAAGTTCGAAGTCCAGATGCTGCACGACCGGGTCATGATCAAGGTCGAGAAGGACAGCGGGGAGCGCCGCAGCACCGGCGGGATCGTGATCCCCGCGACGGTCGAGGAGGCGAACCGCCTCGTGTGGGGCGAGGTCTGCGGGGTCGGCCACCACGTGCGGATCGTCAAGGCGGGCGACCGCGTCCTGTTCCACCCCGGCGACCAGTACGAGGTCGAGATCCAGGGCGAGAACTACCTCGTCATGCGGGAACGCGACCTGCACGCCATCGCCAGCGAGCGTCCCGAGCACGGCACCGGCCTCTATCTCTGACCTCGGGGATCGTCAGGCGGGCCGGGCCGGGCTCACCTCCTGCCGGTGGACGACCACGTCGTACCACTGGCGCAGGGTCCCGCCCGACATGTACGAGCCCGGGCCCGTGTGCGCCAGGCCGCGGGTCCTGATCGGGGCGTCCAGCCAGCGGCGGACCGGCGGCGGGGCGGGGCTCCGCAGGTCGAGGACGAACTGCGCGGTGCGGACGCCGCCGAAGGGGCGCTCGAACCAGTCCGGCGCCGGCCGCGGCATGTCGACGGCCGGGTTCCCCTCGCCGACGGACACCTTCCCGTGGTCGAAGGTGAAGCCGATCGACCGGTATCCCGTCCCGTACCAGCGGCGCAGGTACGTCCCGGCGCTGGCGAAGCGCATCTCCGGGTCGGGGCCGACGATGCGCAGCCTCGGGGCCACGGCGGTGTGCGGGCTCGCCGCCCAATAGGCGATCTTGTCGCCGCTGTACCGGCGCCACCACTTCAGGTTCCCGGCGGCGTGGGCGTCCCGGTAGGAGTGCTGGTCGGTCTCCGGGAGGCTGTAGTGCTCGTAGAACGACACGATCTGCCGGGCGTTGTGGAGTGCCAGCGCGTGCGCGCGGTCTCCCTTGCGGTGCGGTAGCCCCTCGACGAGCTCGTACAACCGGTGGGCGTGGCGGATGTACCGGTCCTTGTCGTCCGCCGCCCCGTAGAAGGCGGCCCATTCCCACATGTCCGCGATGCGGGGCTCGACGACGTCCAGGTGCCGCTGGAGTTCGGGCAGCCGCTCCGGGGCGGTCGCGGCGACGTAGGACTTGACGGCCTCGTACTCCGCGGGACCCGTCAGGAAGTACTCCACCCCGACGAAGCGCACCTTGTCGCTCCGGCCGGTGTTGAAGCCGCGGAGCCAGCGCAGCACGTCGGCCACCTCGCGCGTCTGGTACTGCGGGAGCATGTCGCGCATGATCGCGTCCAGGTCTCCCTGGCCGGTGCGGATGTAGCGGTCGATGCGCAGGCCCGTGGTCCAGTTCTCCTCCCAGGCGACGGAGCGGAAGCCCATCCGCTCGACGAGCAGGCGGAGCGTCCGGTGCTTGAGCAGGGTCTCCTCGGCCGCGCCGTGCACCGACTCGCCGAGCCCGACGACGGTCGCGTTCCCGATCGACCGCCTCACCGGCGCCTGGTCGTCGAGCGGCGCCGAGGGGTCGACCGTGCGCAATGGCTCCGCGTTCTGTCCGGCCCAGACCGTCACCGGTTCCGTCCGTGGCTGAGCGTTGGCGGCGGGCGCACCTGCCAGCACGGCACCGGCACCGACGGCGGGCGCGAGCAGCAGCAGCGATCGTGAGGTCCAGCGGAGTTTCGTCATGGTCTTCTCCTTGTCGTGGAGAAGCACGATCGCTCCTGTGTTCGCGGGGCCGCGTCCTCCCACGGGCGGCTCGTCCGCTACGCCCGCCGAGGTACGGCCGCGTGTCAGGCGTCCGTCTCGATCAGGAAGACCGGCCGGTCGTCGGCGCCGGGTGCCGCCGGCTCCCCCGAGGCGGTGGTGAAGGCCGTCCGGACGAACGGCACGATGCCGAACTTGCGGCGGTAGGCGGTGATGATCCGCTGCTTGCGGTCGTCGTCGATCTCGGTGAGCCGCACCCGGCGCATCCGCCGCCCGCGGCCGATCTCGGCCCGGCCGTCGGCGCGGACGTTGTGCGCCCAGTGGGTCTCGCCGAACGGTGAGACGAGCCACTGCCGGCCGTCGAGCTTCAGCACCGCGACCGGCGTCGTGCGGGGCAGCCCGCTGCGCCGCCCTCGCGTGCGCAGCAGGCGCAGCGGCCCCATCGGGACCCCCCAGCCGAGCATCCTGGACGGTCCGCGGCTCATCCGCGTCAGGCGCGGCGGCAGCTCGGCGCTCATGGCGTCGCCCCTTCCTGCGAGTCGTTAAGTGGTGGAAACCTCTCCACTTGACTGTGCCACGGCGGCTCGCCGTCCGCAAGAACAAGCGGAGTAATTTTCTCCACTTCCTCTCACGCGGCGGATGTCTCCTTGCGGAGGACGGGGAGGACGTCCCGCGCCAGCGACTCGACCTGCCCCTCCTCGCCGGGTCCGGACGGCATGAAGTTGAACGACGTGAAGCCGATCTCCATGAAGCCGAGCAGCCGCTCGATGACGGCGCCGGCCGGGCCGGTCACCATGCCCAGGTCGTCGTCGACGCGGTCCTGGATGCGGACACCGACGTTGTAGGCGCAGGTGATCCGCGCAGGGTCGCGGCCGGCGTCCTCCGCGGCGGCGAGCACGCGATCGCGCATGACCCTGGCCTTGCCGGGCGGGGCGAAGCCGAGGGAGGGGATCCAGCCGTCGGCGAGCCGCCCGGTGAGGTCCAGGGCGCGCGGGCCGAAGGTGCCGAGCCAGATCGGGATGCGGCGCCGGGGCTTCGGCTCCAGGTGCGCCTCGCTGGTGCGGTGCAGGCGGCCGTGGAAGGTGAACGCCTCCTGCGACCACAGGCCGCGGGCGATGCGGACGGCCTCCTCAAGCCCGTCGACCTTGTCCCGGGCGGTGGGGACGTGCATCCCGAACGCCCGGAACTCCTCGTCGGAGTACCCGCCGCCGAGCCCCAGGACGAGCCGCCCGCCGGAGAGCCGGTCGAAGGTCTCGGCCATCTTGGCGACCATCGCGGGGTTGCGGTAGGGCACGCCGAGGACCCGTGTGGCCACGCCGATCCTGGACGTCGCGGCGGCGATCCACGCCAGCATCGTCCAGGTCTCCATGCTCGGGTGCGCGGTGGACGGGTGGTCGGAGGCGGACACGAAGTCGAACCCGAGATCCTCGGCCCGGCGGGCGTCGGCCACCGGGTCGGCGCCGTCCGCCGCCGAGGTCGAGATGTTCAGGCCGTAGCGCATGGCCGAAGTATTTGACATGTCAAACAACGTAGGCAGCGGGTATGTGACATGTCAAGTAAGCTGCCGGGCATGGACGAACCGCGCTGGCTCGAACCGGCCGAGGACCGCGCGTGGCGCGGCTACCGGCGGCTGTCGCTGCTACTCGACCGGCAGGTCGCCCGGGATCTCGCGGCCGACTCGGGGCTGTCGGAGCCCGACTACGATGTGCTGTCGAACCTGTCAGAGACGCCCGGCGCCCGGATGCGGCTGACCGAGCTGGCGGCGCACATGCGCTGGTCGCCGAGCCGGCTGTCGCACCATGTGACCCGGATGCAGCAGCGCGGGCTGGTCACCCGGCACAACAGCCCGGCCGACGGGCGCGCGGCGGTCATCGCGCTCACCGGCGAGGGGCTCCGGACGATCGAGGAGGCCGCGCCCGCGCACGTGGAGTCCGTGCGGCGCCACTTCATCGACCTGCTCACCCCCGAACAGGTCGGGGTCTTCGCCGCGCTGGCCGACTCGGTCGTCGCCCACCTCGTCGAGGTCGAGTCCCGCTAGCGCCGGCGATCTTCCGGTCATGGACGGGCCACCGCCCGAGCCAGTACGCTAACGTACTAGTTCGTCCATACCGAGGAGAGGCGGCTCGCGACATGCGCAGGTCGATCGCCACGGTCTCGCTGAGCGGCTCGCTGGCCGACAAGCTGACCGCCGCCGGCGCCGCCGGGTTCGACGGTGTCGAGATCTTCGAGAACGACCTGGTCGCCGGCGACCTGACCCCCGAGGACGTGCGCCGCCGCGCCGCGGACCTGGGCCTCGGCATCGACCTCTACCAGCCGTTCCGCGACTTCGAGGCGGTGCCGCCCGGCGTCCTCGCCGGCGGGCTGCGCCGCGCCGAGCACAAGTTCGCCCTGATGGAGCGGCTCGGCGCGACCATGATGCTCGTCTGCTCGAACGTCTCCCCCGCCGCCGTCGACGACGACGGGCTGGCCGCCGAGCAGCTGAAACTCCTCGCGGAACGCGCCGCCGAGCACGGCATCCGGATCGCCTACGAGGCGCTCGCCTGGGGCAGGCACGTCAGCGACTACCTGCACGCGTGGCGCATCGTCCGCGAGGCGGACCATCCGAACCTCGGGGTGTGCCTGGACAGCTTCCACATCCTCGCCCGGGACACCGGCCCGTACGCCATCGAGACGATCCCGGGCGAGAAGATCTTCTTCCTGCAGCTCGCCGACGCCCCCGCCCTGCCGATGGACGTCCTGTACTGGAGCCGCCACTACCGCTGCTTCCCCGGGCAGGGCGACCTCGACGTGGCGGGCCTCGTCGCGAGCGTGCTGCGGACCGGCTACGCGGGGCCGCTCTCGCTGGAGGTGTTCAACGACATCTTCCGGCAGGCCGCCGCCATGCGCACCGCCCAGGACGCCCTGCGCTCCCTCATCGCGCTGGAGGAGCAGGTCGGCGAGCGGCTCGGCGGCGCGTCCCGCCCGGCCGCGCTCGCCCCGCCGCCGCGCCCGGTGGTGCCGAGCGGGTTCGCGTTCGCGGAACTCGCCGTACCGGACGCCGGCCCGCTGCCCCGGCTACTGGACGGCCTCGGCTTCACCCGCACCGGAACGCACGCCGGCAAGCCGGTGGACCTCTGGGAGCAGGGCCGGGCGCGCATCCTGCTGAACCGGGGCAGCGCGGAGAGCCAGGACGGCCCCGCCCTCGGCGCGATCGGGCTGGAGTCGCCGGACCCGGCCGCGTCGGTGAAGCGGGCCGAGGCGCTGCTGTCCCCCGTCCTGCCGCGCCTGCGGGGCCCCCACGACGCACCGCTGGACGCCGTCGCCGCCCCGGACGGGACCGAGCTGTTCTTCTGCCGGACGAGGCATCCCGACCACACGAGCTGGACCGACGACTTCACCACCGGACGCCGGGCCTCGGAGGACGCCGGCGGCGAGATCACCCACATCGACCATGTGGCGCTCACCCAGCCGTGGCACCACTTCGACGAGGCGTCGCTGTTCTACCGCAGCGTCCTCGGTCTTCGTCCGCACGACAGCCTGGAACTGCCCGACCCCTACGGCCTGCTGCGCAGCCGCGCGGTGTCCAGTGAGGACGGCGGTGTCCGGGTGGCGCTCAACGTCGCCTACGTCGGGGCACATGGCGGGAGGCCCGATGCGGCCTGGCAGCATGTCGCGCTCGCGAGCCGGGACATCGTCGCCGGCGCCCGCCGGCTGCGCGCCGCCGGGCTCTCCCCGCTGGCCATTCCCGAAAACTATTACGACGATCTCGAAGCCCGGCACGATCTCGGCACGGAACGCCATGAACTGCTCCGCGAGCTGGGACTTCTCTACGACCGGGACGAGTACGGCGAATTCCTGCACTTCTACACCGCCACCACCGGGCGGGTGTTCTTCGAAATCGTGCAGCGCATCGGCGATTACCGCGGATACGGCGCGATCAACGCGCCGGTCAGGCTCGCAGCCCAGCACACGCGTGCCCAGCGCGTCCCGCCGCCATAAGATGAGCCCCATTCTCCTCCAGCAATCGCCTCCGTGGAGCCACATGTCGTCGCAGCCCGCCACCCCCGCCGCCGGAGAACGCCTGCGCGACGCCGACCGCACCCGTGCGGAGATCCTGGACGTCGCGCAGCGGGAGTTCGCCCGGCACGGATACGCCGGCGCCCGGGTGGACGAGATGGCGGCGCTCATGCGCACCACCAAACGAATGATCTATTACTACTTCGGCGGCAAGGAAAAGCTGTACATCGCCGTTCTGGAAAAGGCCTACGGTGAGGTCAGGGCGCTGGAGTCGACCATCGACGTGCAGCATCTCGCCCCGGTCGAGGCGATCCGCACGCTGGCGGAGCTGACCTTCGACCACCATGACGCGCACCAGGACTTCATCAAGCTCGTCAGCATCGAGAACGTCCACCGGGCCGAGCATCTGCGCAAGTCCGAGCTGCTGGTGAACCTCGGCGGGCCGGTGTCGCACCTCATCTCGCAGATCCTCGACGCCGGCCGCGGCACCGGCGACTTCGTCGCCGACGTGGACGCGATCGACATGCACATGATGATCAGCTCGTTCTGCTGCTTCCGCATCGCCAACCAGCACACGTTCGGCGCGCTGTTCGGCCGGGACATGACGGCGCCCGAGCACCGGGCGAAGCACCGCGAGATGATCGGCGAGATGGTCGTCGCCTACCTGACCGGCGGCGGCCGCCGGTAGGCGAAGCCGCTCCCGGCGACGCTCCCGGCGGCCTCGGCCGCGTCGCGCACCAGGTGGTGGTCGGGCGAGAGGCCGCAGGCCGGGTCGGTGCGCGCGGCGTCGCCGGTGAGGGCGAACGCCTGGCAGCGGCAGCCGCCGAAGTCGGTCTCCCGGCGGGGGCACTCCCGGCAGGGGCCGGTCATCCAGCCGGTCCCCCGGTAGGCGTTGAAGGCGGGCGACTCCGCCCAGATCCAGGCGAGCGAGTGGTCGCGCACGTTCGGCGGCGCCAGGTCCGGCATGGCGTAGGCGGCCGGGCAGGGCAGCGCGGTGCCGTCCGGGCCGACCGTGATGGACCGCGCGCCCCAGCCGCCCATGCAGGGCTTCGGCACGCCCTCGTAGTAGTCGGGCAGCACCCAGACGATCTCGGGTCCTGAGCCGTCGTGCGCGGCGACGATCTCCTTCGCGCGGTCGAGCTGCTCGCGCGCGGGCAGCAGCGCCGTGCGGTTGCGGAGCGCCCATCCGTAGAACTGGGCGTTCGCCAGCTCGATCCGGTCGGCGCCCCAGCGGGCGCCGAGGTCGAGGATCTCCTGGAGGCGGTCGAGGTTGTGCCTGTGCAGGACGACGTTCAGGCCGAACGGGAGCCCGGCGGCGGCGATGACGCCGGCCGCTCGCTCCTTCGCCCGGAAGGACGTGCGTCCGGCGATGAGGTCGGACGACTCCGCACGGGCGTCCTGCACCGAGAGCTGCACGCTGTTCAGGCCCGCTCGGACGAGGTCGTCCAGGCGGCGCGAGGTCAGGCCGAGCCCGCTCGTGACGAGCTGGGTGTAGACGCCGGCGTCGTGCGCGGCCTCGACGATCTGGACGATGTCGCGGCGCAGCAGCGGCTCGCCGCCCGAGATGTGCGCCTGGACGATCCCCATCCCGGCCGCCTCCGCGAACACGCGGGCCCATTCGGCGGTGTCCAGCTCGGCGTCCCGCCGGACGAGTTCGAGCGGGTTGGAGCAGTAGGGGCAGTGCAGCGGGCAGGCGTGGGTGAGTTCGGCGAGCAGCGCCCAGGGTGCGTCCGTCATCGCAGCCATCCCTCCGCGCGGACCCGGTCGAGGAACTCGGGCACGTCGTCGTCCAGCGGCGCGCCGGGGAACGCCTCGCCCAGCTCGGCGACGATGTCGCCGACGGTCCGGCTGCCGTCGCAGAGCCGCAGGACGCGGCCGCCGGTCTCGCTGAGCCGCACGGCCCGCTCGGGCATGAGCAGCAGATCGGCGCCGCGCACCGTGTCGTGCCGCAACACGATGGAGCGCGCGAGGGCGGGCCGCCAGTCTCCGTCCGTCCGGTCAGCGGGCATCGACGGCCTCCCCGACCCGGGCCGCGTGCTCGACCGCGTCCAGCAGCGACCAGAGCACGTCGCACTTGAAGGTGAACGCGGCGAGCACGCGTTCCTCGTCCTCGGGCGTCCGGGCCCATTCCTGGACGAGGGCGAGCGCCTCGGCCGCGTCCTGGCGTCCCTGCGAAACCCGCACCTGAAAGTAGCGCAGCCCCTCGGGCTCGACCCACGGATAGTGGAGTTCCCAGGCGTCGATCCTGGTCGCCATCAGGTCGGGCGCGAACAGCTCGGTCAGCGAGGACGCGACGGCCTCCAGGCGCGGGCGGTCCCGGCAGAAGTTCACGTAGCCGTCCACCGCGAACCGCACGGCGGGCAGGACGCCCTCGCCCGACAGGAGCAGCGTCCTGTCCAGGCCGACGGCCTCGCCCAGGCGGAGCCACCGCTCGATGCCGCCGTCCTCGCCGGGCCGGCCGTCGTGGTCGTGGATGCGGCGGATCCAGTTCTGCCGCAGCTCGCGGTCGCCGAGCTTGGCGAGGATGAAGGCGTCCTTGACCGGGATGTGCCGCTGGTAGTGGAATCGGTTGAGCACCCAGCGGCGCAGCTCCTCCTGGGACAGCAGCCCCTCGTGCATGCGGAGGTTGAACGGGTGCCGGTGGTGGTAGCGCTCGGCCGCGAGCCCGCGGAGCCGGCCTTCGAGGTTCACAGCTGGATCACCGCGTTCTCCGTGGCGACCTCGATTCCCAGGGCGGCCAGGGTGCGGTGCCCTTCGGCGTCGGGGTCGACCAGTGGGTTCGTGTTGTTCAGGTGGGTGTAGAGGCGACGTGTGGCGGGCAGTGCGGCGAACCGCTCGGACGTGCCGTTCGCGCCGGTGATGGGGAGGTGGCCCATCTGCGTCGCGGTCCGCTCGGTGAAGCCGGAGCGGCGGGGCTCCTCGTCGTCCCAGAAGGTGCCGTCGAGGAACACGCAGTCGGCATCGCCGAGGACGTCGTCCAGTTCGGGAGGCCAGTCGGCCAGGCAAGGGGCGTAGACGGTGGTCGTGCCGTCCCGCCGGTCGGTGATGCGCAAGGCAACGGACCACGCGTCACCGTGACCGTCGAGGCCCGCGGCGTAGCGGGGGCGCTTTCCTGACACCCGGATTGTCTCCACCTCCAGCGTTCCGAAGGAGGCGGGCTCCTTCTCCGGCAACTCTGACCAGGTCACGCCCGCGTACGGGGCGAGGACAGCGTCCAGGCGGAGGCCGTCCGCCAGCGCCTGCCGGACCGTAGCGGTCGCGAGGACGTGGAGGCTCGGCGCCTCCCGCAGCCGCGGAAGCCCGAGGACGTGGTCGAGTTCGGCGTCGGTGAGGACCACACCGGCGACCGGGCTGCGCCGCGTGCCCGTCTCCGGGCGCAGGTCGGGGTGCGCCTCGATCTGCTCGGTGATGTCCGGTGTCGCGTTCACCACGAGCCACCCTCCACCGCCGGCGTCGACCGCGATGGAGGCGTGCCGGCGGCGCAGCCCCGGGCGGGCGCGGGCGGCGGCGCACCCGCCGCATCCGCAGTTCCACTGGGGAACGCCGCCGCCCGCCGCGGTGCCGAGAATGCGCACCCGCATCCGTGCCGCCCTTTTCAGCTTTCCGCGGTGAAATACGCGGTGACCTCCATCGAGGTCTCGATGATCTCGTAGTCGGGCTTCACCCAGGACGTCGAGCCGGTCATGGCTTCTCTTTTCACTCGATCCATCACTTCACCACGATCTTTCCGGTGTTCTGCGGAAAGACCGGGTCGTTGTAGAAGTACTCGCCCGGCTTGCGGAAGGTGTGGCGGTACGACTCGCCGGGCTTGAGCTTCCCGGTGTTGAACTCGTGCTCGAAGAACGACGCGGCGCCGTGCGAATGCTCGTTTCCGGACGGGTTGAGGAACGTCACCTCGGTGCCGACCGGAATGGTCAGGTGCTGCGGTGACATCGCATCCTGCGCGACGAAGTTCTCCTCGTCGCCGGGGATGTTCTCGTCCTCATTCCAGATCCGGCCGAGGGTGACCGTGTTGCCGGTGACCGCGCCCTCGACGGCCGCCGCGCGGATCTGGTTCCGCTTGGACGGCGGCGTCGGTGTGGGCGCCGGGCCGACCTTCCCGTGCAGCTTGAACGCCCACAGGTGGTCGCCCTTCGGGATGTCGCGGTAGGGCAGCCAGCTGCCGCCGGCGAACACCGCGACGTACTGCTCGCCGTCGATCTCGTAGGTGATCGGGCTGGTGTGCACGCCGGCGCCGCACTGCCACGTCCACAGCTCGCGGCCGTCGGTGTCGTCCATCGCGACGAGCACGCCGTCCGGGCGGCCCTGGAACATGACCCGGCCGGCCGTGGTGAGGATCCCGTTGCCGTGGGCCAGCGACCACTCCCCCTCGCGGCGCCAGGCGGGCCGGTTGGTGCGCGGGTCCACGGCGACGATGCCGCCGGAGAAGTACTCGCCGAGCGGCCGGGCGGTGTTGACGCGCCCGCCGTTGGTGTTGGAGTAGGCGGAGTTGACGAGCCCGTACCCAACGTAGACGAACCCGGTGTGCGGGCTGAACGACAGGTACGACCAGTCGGCGCCGCCGCCCGCGCCGGGGAACAGGATGGTCGCGTCGTCCCAGAACGGCGTGTAGATCTCCCCGGTCGGGTAGTACGGGACGGGCCTCGTGGTGTCGTGGAAGCTCGGCGACTGGTGGACGAACGGCTCGCCGCCGGGGAACGGCTGGGTGGGCCACGTCTTCTGCCGCGGCTCCTGCGGGACGGGCCGCTCGGTCATGCCGTGGACCGGCTTCCCGTTCTCCCGGTCGAGGATGTAGTACATCCCGGTCTTGCTTCCGTACACGACGACCTTGCGTCTGCGGTGCCCGATCTTCAGGTCGCACAGCACGGGCGCCATCACGTTGTCGAAGTCCCAGATGTCGTGGTGCACCGACTGGAAGTGCCAGCGCCGCTTGCCGGTCTTGGCGTCGATGGCGACCAGGCAGTTGGCGAACAGGTTCGCGCCGGCCCGGGTGGAGCCGTTGGTCCGCGGATAGGGGTTGCCGAACGTCCAGTAGACGAGGCCGAGCTCGGGGTCGATCGCCGGGTGGATCCAGCAGACGACGCCGCCGGTCTTCCAGGTCTCGCCCTCCCAGGTGTCGTTGCCGTACTCGCCGGGTCCGGGCGGGCCCCAGAAGATCCAGGCGGTCTCGCCGGTCCGGGCGTGCAGCGCGTACCCGCGGCCGCGCGCGCCCGCGGTGCTGCCCTCGGTGCCGACGTAGATCAGGCCGTCCCAGTAGACGATGGCGCCGGCGAGCCCGCCGCGGTTGCCGCCGCACTGCCCGCTGTCGGGGTCGCAGTCCGGGTCGCCCTCGCCCGCGATGAGCAGCTCCCGCTGCCAGACGACGGCGCCGGTCCGCTGGTCGAGCGCGTAGACGATGTTGGCGCCGGACGTGGTGAAGACGAGCCCCTCGCCGAGCCCGACGCCGCGCATGTTGGTCTGCTCGGAGCCGACGCTGGTCTTCCACTTGATCTCGCCGGTCCGGCCGTCGACGGCGAAGATGTTCTGCTGGGCGGTCTGGACGTACAGGACGCCGTCCTGGGCGACGATCGTGCTCTGCTGCGATCGGCCCTCCGTGCTGCCGCCCTCCAGGTTGACGTGCCAGGCGCCGCCGAGGTGCCGGACGTTGCCGCGCGTGATCCGGTGCAGCGCGGAGTGGTTCTGGTTCCCGTAGTCGCCGCCGACCTTGGGGAAGTTCCTGGCCGCGCGGCCGAGCCGCCGGGACTGCTCGGGGACGGGGAGTGCGAGCCGCGGGCGGGTCGCGGCGCCCGCCTCCGGTGCGCGGAGCCCGGTAAAGGCGGCGGTTCCGCTGATGACGGCGGCACCGGTCAGGAAGTTCCGTCGTTCCATGCTGCACTCCCGAACTCGTGGTCCGTTAGACGGACCAACCGATCCGATCAACGGACGACACGGTAGGCCGCCGCCGCGAAATTGACAAGGGTATTGCCGCCCCGCCGTCGTCATGAGATCGTCCTAACGCCTCTGAACGGTACATCTGGACCGCTAGATGGACCACAGAGCGAGCCTGTCAGGAAGGAACCTGCGCCATGAGGAGACCCTCGTCCCACCTGGTGACCGCGGTGACGGCGGCGACGGGCACCGCCGCCGCGCTGGTCGCCGCGACGCTGCTCACCGGACTTCCCGCCGCGGCCGGCGGAACCCACGCCAAGCCGCAGCAACGCGGGGCACAGCAGCTCGGCGACCCCGACTACGGCGTCTGCCGGGGCACCGACCCGCGCTGCTACCACGACTGGGGCAACTTCGACCCCGCCGAGGGCTACAAGGTCCTCGTGTACAGCCGGACCGCGGGGCCTCGGCACGCCAACCTCGGCCCCGCGCTCGCCGCCGGGCTGAACCCGCCGCTCAGCGACGCGAACGTCGCGCAGAAGGCCCTGGTCGAGATGGGCCGGGAGAACGGGTTCGCGGTCGACTGGACCGAGGACGTCACCCAGCTCTCGTCCCCCGGGAAGCTGTTCAAGTACAACGCCGTCGTGTTCATGAGCACCACGCGGGACACCCTGGACGACGCAGCCCAGACCTCGCTGCGGCAGTACATCCGGGGCGGCGGCGGGTTCGTGGGCGTCCACAACGCGTTCGGCACCGAGTACAACTGGCCCTGGTACGAGGGGCTCCTCGGCGGCGCGAACTACTACGACCACGGGCACGCCCAGACCGGGACCGTCCGCACCGTGGACCGCAGGGACGTCTCCACCGCCGGCCTGCCGGGACGCTGGACGTTCAGCGACGAGTGGTACAACCTCGTCCCGTTCCCGTCCAGGGTGCGGTTCCTCGCGGCCGTCGACGAGAAGTCGCTGCCGGAGGGCGTGCAGGGCGGGTCGGGCCATCCCGGGCACGGGTCGTTCCACCCCGTCGCCTGGTGCCAGTACTACGACGGCGGGCGGGCCTGGCTCACCACGCTCGGTCATGACGCCAAGGCCTTCACCGACGACGGCACGGGTTTCGCCGGCGCCGTGCAGTTCCGGAAGATGCTGCTGGGCGGCATCGAGTCGGCCATGGGCAAAGAGCCCTTCTGCCGGTGACACTGATGTGCCGGTGACAGTGCTGTGCGTCGCGTTCCGGCGGCCGGGTCCGCACCCGGCCGCCGGCCGCTACAGGCCCAGGTAGATGCGCCGCACCTGGACGTCCTCGCGCAGTTCCCGGGACGTCCCGGTCATCGCGACCTCGCCGTTCTCCATGACCACGCAGTCGCTCGTGGCCTCGAACGTCAGCTTGGCGTTCTGCTCCACGAGCAGCAGGCTGAGCCCCTCCTCGCGCAGCCGCACGAGGACGGCGAGGATGTCCTCGACCAGCTTGGGCGACAGCCCCATAGACGGCTCGTCCAGCAGGATCAGGCGGGGCCGCGACATCAGCGCGCGGCCGACGGCCAGCATCTGCTGCTGCCCGCCCGACAGCGCCCCGGCGAGCCGGGACCGCATCTCCTTCAGCACGGGGAACAGGTCGTACACCTCGGCGAGCGCCTCCCCGGTGCCGCCGTCGCGCCACGAGCGGGCGTAGGCGCCGAGCATCAGGTTCTTCTCGACGCTCAGGCCGGGGAAGACGTGCCGCCCCTCGGGGACGTAGCCGATCCCGTGCCGGACCACGTCGCGCGCCTTGACCTTGGTCAGGTCGGTGCCGCCGAACCGGATCCGGCCGCCGCTGCGCGGCACGAGGCCCATCAGCGCCTTGAGCGTGGACGTCTTGCCCGCGCCGTTCGCGCCGATGATGCCCACCGACTGTCCCGGCGCCACCGAGAACCCGATCGACCGCACCGCGCAGACGCCCCCGTAGTGGACCGACAGGTCCTCCACCGTGAGGGTCTCCGCCTTCTCGTCCTCGCCGGGCATCAGCTCACCTCCGTCGGGTCCGGCAGCGGCATGTCCGCCATCGCCGAGTCACCGAGATACGCCTCGATCACGGTGTGGTCGCCGGCCACCTCGGCGGGCGTCCCCTCCGCGATCACACCGCCGTTCGACAGCACGGTCACCCGCTCGCACAGCGACATGACCAGGCCCATGTTGTGCTCGATGAGGACGACGGTGACGCCGCTGTCCCGGATGGACCGGACGATCTCGGCGAGCTGGCGCACCTCCTCGCCGTTCAGCCCGGCGGCCGGCTCGTCCAGCAGCAGGAGCCGCGGCGAGCCCGCCATCGCGCGGGCGATCTCGATGCGGCGCTGGATGCCGTAGGGCAGCGAGCCCGGCGGCGCGGCGGCGAACTCGGTGAGCCCGAAGCGCTCCAGCAGCGCGTCCGCCCGCCGGTGCAGCCGCCGCTCCTGCCGCCAGATCCCGACCGGCCACAGCAGGTACCGCCAGATGGCGCGGGTGCGGGTCCGGTCCAGGGCGACGAGCAGGTTGTCGCGGACCGTCAGCTCCCCGAACAGCCGGAGGTTCTGGAAGGTCCGGGCCAGGCCGAGCATCGACAGCCGGTACGGGCGGCCGCCCGAGATGACCCGGCCGTCCATGAGCACCCGCCCGCCGGACGCCTTGTAGAAGCCGCTGACGACGTTGAACAGCGTCGTCTTCCCCGAGCCGTTCGGCCCGACGATGCCCCGGATCTCGCCGCGCTCCACGGTGAGCGACACCTCGCTGAGGGCCTTCAGGCCGCGGAACTGCTTGGAGACGTCCCGGACCTCCAGCATCGGAGGCGCGCCCTCCTGCGCGGCCGCCTCCTCCCCCGGCTCGTACGGCCGGAAGGGGCGCAGCGCCGCGCGGTCGGCGGACGTGCCCCGGCGCCGGTCGACGACGGCCCGCACCCTCGCGGGGACGCCCGCCAGCCCGGTCGGGGCGAACACGACCATGAGCACGACGACCACGCCGAAGCCGAGCTGCGCGTAGGTGGGGTAGTCCACCAGCTGCTCGCGGATCAGCGTGAGCCCGACCGCGCCGACGACGCAGCCGGCCAGGCTCTGCCGGCCGCCGATCACGACCATCGCCAGCAGCAGGAACATGTTGGCGATGCTGAAGGTGTCCGGCGCGATGTAGCGGATCAGCCCCACGTACAGCACCCCGGCGAGGCCGCCGAACACGCTGGACAGCATGAACGCCGTCATCCGCAGCAGCGGGATCTCCGCGCCGACCGCGCCCGCGGCGAGCGGGTCGTCCCGCATCGCCATCATCCGGCGGCCGAGGCCCGTCCGCACCACGAACTGCCCGAACAGCAGCGCGAGCGCGAACACCACCGCTTCGAGGTAGTAGTACAGGTACTCGCTGGACAGGTCGATGCCGAACATCGGCGGGACGGGGATGGCCGAGATGCCCTCGGCCCCGCCCGCGATCTCCGCGTTCGTCGTCCAGTTGATGAACCCGAGCGCGAGCCCGAGCGTGACGATGCCGAGGTAGTGCGACTGCATCCGCAGCGCCGGGACGCCGACGAGCAGCCCGATCACCGCGGACGCCAGCAGCGCCAGCGCGGCCGCCGGCCAGAACCCCAGCCCGTTGTGGGTGGTGAGGATCGCGGTCGCGTAGGCGCTCACCCCGAAGAAGGCGACCTGCGCGAGGTTGATCTGGCCCGCGATGCCCATGGCGAGGCCCATCCCGATCGCCAGCAGCGCGAACACCAGCGCGATGTTGACGACGTGGATCGTGTAGCTCCCCACCTGGTACGGCAGGATCAGGGCGAGGACGACCAGCACCGCGATCCCGCCGAGCCGCGGTGTGCGGGGATGTCGGAGCAGCCCGGTCATGCGCGGCTCACCGTCATCTCGCCGAAGATCCCGGTCGGCCGGATCATGATGGCCACCGTGAACACCAGGAACACGACCAGCTCGGAGTAGCCCTGGAAGTGCCCGGCCGCGAAGGAGTCCAGGATCCCGATGGCGAAGCCGCCGACGATCGCGCCCGGGATGTTGCCGCAGCCGCCGAGCATGGCGGCCGCGAACCCCTTGATGCCGATCGCCCCGCCCATCGTCGCGTTCACGTACAGCAGCGGGCCGACGAGCCCGCCCGCGAGGGCCGCGAGCCCGGCGCCGATCGCGAACGCGATCGCGTTGCTGCGGCCGACGTGGATGCCGACGGCGGTGGCCGCCTCGTGGTCCATCGCGACCGCCTGCATGGCGGCGCCCAGCTTGGTGCGCTGCAGGAACCCGGCCAGCAGCACGACGGCGACCGCCGCGATGGCGAGGACGACCAGGTCGTAGGTGCGGACGCGGAGCCCGGCGAACTCCAGCGGGGCGCCGCCGACCGGGGACGACACGGCGCGCCCGGTCGCGCCCCAGATCAGCACGGCGACCGCCTGCAGGACCATGCCGAAGCCGATCGTGCCGATCAGCATCAGCGTGAAGTCCTTGTTCTCCAGCGGGCGCAGCACCCGCTCGATGACCAGGCCGATCAGCCCGGTCACCGCGATGGCGAGCGCCATCGCCACCGCGAACGGCAGCTTGGTGGACATGTAGAAGGTGGACGCGGCATAGGCGCCGATCATGAGCACGTCGGCGTGCGCGAAGTTGACCAGCCCCATGGTGCGGTAGACGAGGGAGAACCCCATCGCGACCAGGGCGTAGATCGCGCCGAGGCTCAGCCCGCCTATCAGCGTCTGAAGGAAGACCTGCATCGTTCCGCTTCCCCGGTCAGCCGCCGGCCTTGACGAGCTTCCCGTTCTTGATGATGCCGATCGAGGTGGCCTTGATGCCGACCCCGGTCTCGTCGTATGCGAAGCTGCCGAGCAGCCCCTCGTGCTTCACCGCCCGGATCGCGTCGGCAAGCTTCTTGCCCTTCGCTGCACCGGAGCTCTTCAGCGCGGTGAGCAGGATCTGCGCGCCGTCGTAGGCCTTGGCGCCGTGCATCTCGGCGTCCTCGCCGTAGGCGGCCTTGTAGGCGGCGGCGAACTTCTTGGACGCCTCGCTGATGTCGTTGCCGAGGTAGGGCGAGCTGACGATGGTGCCCTCGGCGTTCTCCGCGCCCGCGGTGTCGAGGTAGACGGGGGTGCCCTGCGGCGCGGCGCCGGCGAACGGCGCCTCGATGCCGAGGTCGCGGGCCTGCTTGACGATCAGCCCGGACTCGACCTCCTCGGCGCCGAGGAAGACGACCTGCGGCGACTTCTGCCGGATCTTGGTCAGCTGCGCGCTGAAGTCCTTCTGGTCGGTGGTGACGACCTGGTCGGCGGCCGGCGTGACGCCGCGGTCCTTCAGCGCCTTGAGGAACGCGTCGTGCTCCCCTTTGCCGTAGGCGCCGTTGTTGGTGATCATCGCGATCTTCGTGTACTTCTTGTGGTCGACGACGTACTTGGCGAGCGTCTCGTCGTAGGTCGTGCTCGTCGGCCCGTTCAGGAACAGGAAGGGGCTCTTCAGCGCGATCATCCCCGGCGACTGCCCGGACGCGATGTTCGGGATCTCGGCGGTGCGCAGCGTCGGCGCCATCGCGATCGTGACCGCGCTCTCCGCGGTGCCGAGCATCGCGACGTAGTCCTGGCTGTCGATCTTGCGGGCGATGTTGGTGCCGACGGTCGGGTCGCCCTGGTCGTCGAACACGTCCAGCTTGACGGTGCGGCCGCCGATCCCGCCGGCCTTGTTCCACTCGTCGACGGCGAGCTTGGCGCCCTTGTACTCCCACTTGCCGAGCGAGCTGAGCTGCCCGCTCTGCGCGTCGACCAGGGCGATCTTGATGGGGCCGGTGCCGCCGGAGCCGGAGTCGTCGTCCTCGCCGGGGGCGGCGCAGCCGGCGGCGGCGAGGCCCACGGCGAGGACGCCGGCGGCGAGCGCGGTCAGGCGGGGTCTGGGAAGGTTTCGCATGATGTCACCTCGGGGGGTGGGACAACGG
>NZ_SMKY01000470.1 GCF_004349235.1 Actinomadura darangshiensis
GTATAAGAGACAGCATCCACAGAGCGCGAAACAGCCTCCGGGGCATGGCCTGGGTATTCGACACTGGGAGTGGGCTGGCCCCCCCGGGCGGGTGGGGACTGGGCGGCAACAACTTCATCGCCCGCCGCAGGGGCCGGCGCGATGGGGACGCGAATGCCCTCGGGTGTCACTGCCACATGTTCGACCTCGTCGTTGGAGACGAAGGCCGGTTTGTAGACGCCGTAGGGGCTCGCCTTGCCAGGTGGGGAGGTCATCGTGAAGCCCGGGTAGCCGGCGAGGGCCAGTTCCACGGCGGCGCCGCTGAAGGTGCGGCCGACCTTGTCCGGGTCCGGGTCGAGGACGGCGCAGCGGAGCAGCGCGGTGGCCTCTCCCTGGGTGGACGGGTCCGGCTTGGCGGTACCGATGAGCGTCCACTCGACGCCGGCCGGGCGGGCGTCGCCGAACGACGACTCCATCTGGGCCTTGGCGGAGTCGGCCTTGGCCTCGATGTCCAGGCCGGTGAGGACGAACGTCATCTCGTTGCGGTGGCCACCGAGGTGGTTCAAGCACACCTTGGTGGACGGCGGCGGCGGGACGCCCTGGACGCCGCCGATCCGCACCCGGTCCGGGCCGTCCTGCGCCAGCTCGATCGTGTCGAAACGCGTCGTCACGTCCGGGCCCGCGTACGACGGCCCGCCGATCTCGTACAGGAGCTGGGCCGTGACGGTCTCGACGGTCACGGCGCCGCCGGTCCCCTCGTGCTTGGTGATCACGCTGGAGCCGTCGGGATGGATCTCGGCGACCGGAAAGCCCGGGGTCGGCAGGCCCGGCGCCTTTACATTGTAGATTTCTTTGAAGAAGGCGTAGTTGCCGCCCGTGGCCTGCGCCCCGCACTCCAGGACGTGCCCGGCGGCCGTCGCGCCGGCCAGCGCGTCCCAGTCGTCGCGCGCCCAGCCGAAGTGCGCGGCGGCCGGGCCCACGACCAGGGACGCGTCGGTGACACGGCCGGTCACCACGACGTCCGCGCCGGCCCGCAGGCACTCGACGATGCCCCAGGCGCCCAGGTAGGCGTTGGCGGTGAGGGGCTGCCCGTAGCGCGCGTCCGCCAGGCCGAGCTCTTTCGCCCGCGCGAGCAGGTCGTCGCCTTCGACATGGGCGATCCGCACGTCGATCCCGAGGCGGCCGGCGAGTTCGCGCAACCGGTCGGCCAGGCCGCGCGGGTTCAGCCCGCCGGCGTTCGTGACGATCTTGGTGCCGCGGTCCGCCGCGAGCCCGAGCGACTCCTCCATCTGCCGCAGGAACGTCGCGGCGTACCCGGCGTCCGGGTCCTTCATCCTGCCGCGGCCCAGGATCAGCATCGTCAGCTCGGCGAGGTAGTCGCCGGTGAGGACGTCCAGCGGCCCGCCCTCCAGCATCTCCCGCACCGCCGAGAAGCGGTCGCCGTAGAAGCCCGAGGCGTTGCCGACCCGCAGCGGTTGGCTCATGGCCCGAACTCTTCCAGCCCCCACGATAAAAATCAATCGCGCATGATTGTTTCCTGCCGTGGTCATTTGGTTGACTGGAGAGCCACCGACCCGAGGACCCCATGACCGCCCAGGCACTCCCCCGCGAACCGCAGCAGGACCGCAGCCGCGCGACCCGGCGGCGCCTCCTGGAGGCCGCCATCGGCTGCCTCGCCTCGGTGGGCTGGGCGGGCACGACGGTGGCGGTGGTCGCCGAACGCGCGGGCGTGTCCCGGGGCGCCGCCCAGCACCACTTCCGGACGCGCGAGGAGCTGGTGACCGCGGCGGTCGAGTATGGCTCGGACGTGCGGATGGCCCGGATGCGCGAGCGGCTGGACGCGCTCGCCGACCACCGTCCGTCCACGCTGGACGTCGTCACCCTGCTCGGCGAGATGTACACGAGCGCCCTCTTCCGCGCCGCCCTCCAGCTCTGGGTGGCCGCCAGCTCCGACGACCAGCTCCGCGCGCAGGTCCTCCCCCTGGAGACCCGGGTCGGACGCGAGGCGCACCGCCTCACCGTCGAGGCCCTGGGCGCGGACGAGTCGGTCCCCGGCGTCCGCGAGACGGTCCAGGCGACCCTCGACCTCGTCCGCGGCCTCGGCCTGGCCGACCTCCTCACCGACGACTCGGCCCGCCGCACCCGCTTGCTGACCCAATGGGCCGCCACCCTCGACCAGGCCCTCGCGCCGGACACGCGTCCGTCCCGCCCCAGGTCAAGGGGTGAGGCGGGGTGAGAGCGGCAGCGCGCTAGGCCCTCGTGCGGGCCTGGAGGTAGAGGTCGCGGAGCAGGGCTATCTCGGCTCCGTGGTGGATGACCTCGCGGTTGATGTGCAGGACCAGCGTTGCGAGCGGGTAGTCCTGGTAAGGCGCCTCGGCGGGCCCGCTGGGTCGCGCCAGATCGTCCGGCCCGAGGCCGCGGACACCGTCCAGCCAGGCCGCGTAGCCCGCGTCTAGCTGGGCGAGCGCCTCGCCCGCCGAGCCCGCGTACCGGAACGACCCGTAGTCGACCGCCGGACCGCCGAAGTGCCCGGCCACCCGCATGCCGAAGACCCCCACGATGATGTGCCCCAGCCGCCAGGCGATGGACGTCACCGGGGCCGGGTCGGGCGCCGGATAGGCGAAGTCGATCACGTACTCGCCCGCCCCGGCGGCCATCGGGCTCGCCGCCTCGGCGCGCGGCCGGACGCTCCACCCTCCGGGCGCGGGCTCCCAGAAGTACTCGTCGTCGGTGAGCCCGTCCAGCCGCGGCCTCAACTGGTTGCGCCAGTGCCATTCGAGCTGGCCTGCGAGCTCATCGGTCCAGTCGATGCCCATTTCAGCAGCATAGGCGGATGCGCATCGGCCCGGTGGCCGGCGGCCGGGCCGTCCCTCCGGCACCGCATTAGAGTGGAGCGGTGACCTCCCTGCCGAAAGACCCGTCGCGGCTCATCGGCGATGCCGACCGCGACACGGCCGTGCAGCGTCTGCAGGACGCGTACGCCGAAGGGCACGTCTCGCACGCGGAGATGGACGAACGCCTCGACCAGGTGCTCGCCGCCAAGAAGCACGGTGATCTCGTGGCGGCCCTGGCGTCACTCCCGGAGGAGGACGCGCCCGCCACGTCCACGATCGCCGCCGCCGGCGGACGGATCCGGCGGCGCGGCGCATGGCGCGTACCGCGGTTCCTCAAGGTCGAGTCCGCGTTCGGGAGGGTGCACCTGGACCTGTCCCGGGCGGTCATCGAGCATCGGGCGGTCGACATCGAGTTGCAGCTCGGCACCGGCAGGGCGAAGATCACGGTGCCGCGCGACGCGGTCGTCGACGTCGACGACCTGACCGCCGGGTGGAAGGACTCCCACTACAAGGCTCCGCGGCGTCCCCGCCCCGGCGGGCCGAAGATCCGGATCTCCGGGGCCATGGGCTTCGGACGCTTGAAGATCCGCCACGCGCGGCGCTGACTCCCCCAGGATCCTCCCGGCCTCTTCGCCTCCGCCTCGCGTCTCCGCACGGCCTCCGGCATTCGACCGGGTTCCCGGACGGCCCCGCTCACTAACGAGCGGGGCCGTCTTCGGCCATTCTCCGCTGCGCACATTGACCGGACGCATTCTGGGCTCGAACCTGAACGCATGTTCAGAACAGACGTTCAGGAAGTACGGCCGCGGCGGGCGGCGGCGCGGTTTCCGGTGTCGTGCGAGGTCGCGGTGCTCGGCGGCGGGCTCGCGGGGATGGCGACGGCCGCCCGGCTGCAGGCGGCGGGCGTGTCCACGCTCGTCGTCGAGGCGCACGGGCACGTGGGCGGCTGCGCCGGGTACTACCGGCGGCGCGGCTTCTCGTTCGACGTGGGCGCGACGACGATGGTCGACTTCGAACCCGGCGGTGTCGGGGCCGAACTGCTCGCCGGGATCGGCATGGACCCGGTGCCCGGCGAGGCCCTGCCCGGCTATGTCGGCTGGCTGCCCGACCGGAAGGTGACCCTCCACCGCGACACCCGGGCGTGGCACCGCGAGCGGTTGCGCGTGCTGGGCGACGGCCCCGCGCACCGGGAGTTCTGGGCGCGGCTCGACCGGGTCGCGCAGGTGTTCTGGGACGCGAGCCGCGCCGGCGTGCGGCTGCCCATGCGCCGGCCGGCGGACGCGCTGCACAACCTGCGCGCACTCGGGCCCCGCGGCCTCCCGCTCGCCCGCCACGCGAACACCACCCTCGGCGAGGTGCTCGCCCGGCACGGCCTGCGCGACGACAAGCCGCTGGTCGGGTTGCTGTCGATGCTCGTGGAGGACACGGTGCACAGCACCGTCGACCGCGCCCCGCTGATCAACGCCGCCCTGGGCGTCACCATCCGCGGCGCCGGCCTCACCCGCGCGGACGGCGGGATGCGCGGCTTCTGGCGGCGTTTCCTCGCGCACTACCGCGGCATGGGCGGGCGGCTCCGCGTCGGCTGCCGGGCCGACCGGGTCACCGGACGGGACGGGGCGTTCGACGTCCACACGCGGCGCGGCGTCGTCCACGCGGAGCAGGTGGTGAGCGCACTGTCCGCCGCGACGACCGCCCGCGTCGTCCCCGCCCTCGCC
>NZ_SMKY01000471.1 GCF_004349235.1 Actinomadura darangshiensis
GACGACGACCGGTCGGCGAACGCGTACATCAGCAGGACGACCACCACGGCGGCCACCGCCAGCGCCACCAGCACGATCAGGAACCGCACGATCGCCTCCCCATCTCGGGCGCCGAGGTCACTTGCCCCGCAGCAGCGAGCCGTTCGGGTTGCCCGGCGCGTACACGGTGATGCCCTGCGGGAGGGCCTTCAGCTCCTCGATCCTCGCGCAGGTCGGGCACTTGTTGTAGCCGTTCTGGCGGGCCTGGTTGGCGGCGGCCTCCGCCTTGGCCGTGGCGACCTTCGCCTGCGCCTCGCTGACCTGCGCGAACGCGGCCTGCGCGCGGTCGACCGCGTCCTGCACCTTGTCCGGCAGGGTGATCCGCACCAGGTTGAAGTGAATGTTGGTGACGAACTTGCCGCCGAGCGTCTGCTCCAGGTCGGCGGCCAGGCTCGTGTTGATCGCGTTCTGCACCTTGGCGATGTTGGCGTTGTTGCTCTGCGCCTGCTGCTGCCCCACGGCCTGGGCGGTCTTCGGCGCGGAGGAGTTCTGCACCAGCGCGCAGGACGACACCAGCTCGGCGCAGCGGAAGCTGTTGATCTGGCTGCGCAGGTCGTTGTCGATCACCGGCCGGACGATCTGGTCGAGGAACGCCGACCAGCCGTCGTCGCCGTCGTAGACGTTGAACGTCTTCCCGTCGGCGCTGCGGAACTTGCGGGTGCCGTACTTGTCGTCGAAGTTCTTGAGGGCGGTGTGGTCCTGGTTGAGGGTGAAGTACAGCGTCCCCTCGATGCCCATGCTGACGCCGTCCGAGCTGGGCACGGTGACGACGTCCACCCCGGAGCGCTCCGCCTTCCGCGCCTCCGAGGTGATCGTGTAGAAGCGCTGCTGGGCGGGGTACTTGTGGACCTGCGAGTACAGGCCGATCCAGACCCGGCCCGAGCCCGGGTCGATGACCTGCCGGATCTTGTTGTCGTCGAAGAACCCGCCGTTGCGGACCACGGCGATCTCCCCGCCGCTGGTCCGCTCGAACCCGCCGAACAGGGCGCTCAGCACCGGTACGCCCACGACGACCAGCAGCACGGCGGCGACGATCGCGGTCCGCCTGCGGGGCCTGCCCAGCCCCGAGAACCGGCCTGCGCCCGTCCGGTCCTTGTCGGCGGTCGACTTCTTCTCGGCCACGGTCACTCCTCTCGCACCCGCGCCACTCGGCTGACGGGCTCCCGAATGAGACGGAGGAGAGTCTGGCCGGGATCCCCGCCGACCGGACGCTTTCCAGGCAAACCTCCCGCTATGCGGGACTGGAGCCCCTTATAAGGAGGCCCTTACGAAAAGCTGGATCGGCGGTTATCTAGACTGCCTGCGAGGTTGAAGGAGGAGACCCACGTGCGCAAAGTCCTGATCGCCAACCGCGGTGAGATCGCGGTCCGTATCGCCCGTGCCTGCCGCGATGCGGGGCTGGCCAGTGTGGCGGTGTACGCCGAGCCCGATCTGGAGGCGCTGCACGTTCGGGTCGCCGACGAGGCGTTCGCCCTGGGCGGGCAGACCGCCGCCGAGAGCTACCTGGACATCGAGAAGCTGCTGAAGGTCGCCGCCGACGCCGGCGCCGACGCCGTCCACCCCGGCTACGGGTTCCTCGCCGAGAACGCCGACTTCGCCGCCGCCGTCGAGAACGCGGGGCTGACCTGGATCGGGCCGCCGCCCGCCGCGATCACCGCGCTCGGCGACAAGGTGCAGGCCAGGCACATCGCGCAGAAGGTCGGCGCGCCGCTGGTCGCCGGCACGAAGGACCCGGTGTCCGGCGCGGAGGAGGTCGTCGCGTTCGCCGAGGAGCACGGGCTGCCGATCGCGATCAAGGCGGCGTTCGGCGGCGGCGGCCGCGGCCTGAAGGTCGCCCGCTCGCTGGACGAGGTCGCCGAGCTGTACGAGTCCGCCGTCCGCGAGGCCGTGGGCGCGTTCGGGCGCGGCGAGTGCTTCGTCGAGCGGTACCTCGACAAGCCCCGGCACGTCGAGACGCAGTGCATCGCCGACAAGCACGGCAACGTGGTCGTCGTGTCCACCCGCGACTGCTCGCTCCAGCGGCGGCACCAGAAGCTCGTCGAGGAGGCCCCGGCGCCCTACCTGTCGGACGAGCAGCTCGACCTGCTCTACACCTCGTCCAAGGCCATCCTGAAGGAGGCCGGGTACGTCGGCGCCGGGACCTGCGAGTTCCTCGTCGGCCAGGACGGCACGATCTCCTTCCTCGAGGTCAACACGCGGCTCCAGGTCGAGCACCCGGTCACCGAGGAGGTCGCCGGGGTCGACCTCGTCCGCGAGATGTTCCGCGTCGCCGACGGCGAGGAGCTCGGCTACGGCGACCCCGAGTTGCGCGGGCACTCGATCGAGTTCCGGCTGAACGCCGAGGACGCCGGGCGCGGGTTCCTGCCCGCCGTCGGCACACTCACCGCCTGGCAGCCGCCGACCGGGCCGGGCGTCCGGCTGGACTCCGGCTACGACGCCGGGCAGACCGTCCCGCAGGCGTTCGACTCGCTGATCGCCAAGCTGATCGTGACGGGCGCGACGCGGCGGCAGGCGGTCGAGCGGTCCCGCCGCGCGCTCGCCGAGTTCGTGATCGACGGCATGCCGACCGTCCTGCCGTTCCACCGGGCGGTGCTGGACGACCCGGCGTTCGTCCCGGCGGACGACGAGACGCCGTTCTCCATCCACACGCGCTGGATCGAGACCGAGTTCGACAACCGGATCCCGCCGTACGAGACGCCCGTCGCGGGCGACGAGGAGGAGGGCGGGCGGGAGCGCGTCACCGTCGAGGTCGGCGGCCGGCGCATCGAGGTCGTCCTGCCCGCGGGGCTCGGCGCCTCCGCGGCCCCCGCCGCGGGCGCGGCCGCGCCCGCCAAGCGGCGCGGCGGGAAGAAGGGCGGCGGCGCGCAGGCGTCCGGTGACTCCCTGGTCAGCCCGATGCAGGGCACCATCGTCAAGATCGTCGTCGAGGACGGCGCGACCGTGGCGGCGGGCGACACCATCGTGGTCCTGGAGGCCATGAAGATGGAGCAGCCGCTCACCGCGCACAAGGCCGGGACGCTGACCGGCCTGTCCGCCGAGGTCGGCCAGACGGTGTCCGCGGGCGCCGTCATCTGCGAGATCAAGGACTCCTGACCGGGCGCGAATCCGTCGGGCGAAGGACGCATCGGCCGGTCCACGTGGGCAGACTGGAGGTATGAGCACCGAGAAGCGGGCCATCCGGGCGGCACGCCGGGGCGCCGTCTCGGCGGTCATCGCCGCCGTCGCCGTGCCGGCGTTCGCCCTCGCGGCGCCCGCGACCGCCGCCACGGCCCCGACGAACACGGCCCCGTCAAACACGTCCCCGTCAAACACGTCCCAGATCACCACGGCACACGCGGTCCCGGCGGCAGCGCTGCCGCGGGCACCGGCCGACGACACGGTGGGGCAGATCGCCAAGGGCCTCATCGACGCGCGTCTTTACGTGACCAGCGGCGCCGGGAACGCGCTGTCCCAGGCGGACCAGAACGAGATCAAGACGTCGCTCGGCGGTGACAGCGACGCCGACGTCCGCGCCGTGGTCGTCCGCAACGACGTGACGAGCAGCGAGGTCCGGCAGCTGCTTCCGGCCGTCGCGCAGCGCGTCGGCAAGGGCCAGACGTACGTCGCCATCACCGCCGACGGCAGCCGCATGGGCGGGATCTCCAAGAAGCTGGACAGCGCGGAGATCAACCAGCTCGTGACCCGGACCGAGGGCGGGTCGGTGAAGGACCGGCTGGTCAAGTTCGGGGACCTCGCCGAGAAGAAGGTCGACGACCAGTCCAAGTCCAGCGCGACGGCCGGGTACGTGGTGCTCGGCGTGATCGTGCTCGCGGCGGCGGCGATCCTGGGCGTCATGCTCACCGTCCGGAAGCGGCGGCGCGAGCGCGAGGCCGAGCAGATGGCCGACCTCAAGCAGGGCGTGCAGGAGGACGTGACCCTCCTCGGCGAGGACATCGCCCGCCTCGACCTCAACGTCATGGACAGGGGCCTCGACCCCGACACCCGCGCCGACTACGAGCGCGCGATGAACTCCTACGACAAGGCCAAGGCGGCGACCGAGCGCGCCGCCAGGCCGCAGGACATGCAGGAGGTCACGACCGCGCTGGAGGACGGCCGCTACTACATGACCGCGACGCGCGCCCGGCAGGACGGGGAGCCCGTGCCCGAGCGGCGCGCGCCCTGCTTCTTCAACCCGCAGCACGGGCCGTCCGTCCAGGACGTGACGTGGGCGCCGCCCGGCGGTGTCGCCCGCTCCGTCCCGGCGTGCGCGGCCGACGCGGAGGCCGTCCTGCACGGGACGGACCCGGACGTCCGGATGGTCCCGTACGGCGGCGGCCGGCAGCCGTACTGGAACGCCGGTCCCGCCTACGCGCCCTACGCCGGCGGCTACTACTACGGCTACGGCGGGATGGACCTGCTCGGCGGCATGATGATCGGCACCATGCTCGGCTCGATGATGGGCGGCGGCCTCGGCATGGGCTACGGC
>NZ_SMKY01000472.1 GCF_004349235.1 Actinomadura darangshiensis
CTGTAGCCGCCCCCGCCGCGACCGCCGCCGCAGCGGCCCCGGTGCGTGACCGGATTCCGCGGAATGCTCCAATTGGGGCATGTGCACGGCGATCATCAGTGTCGACCCGTCCTCCCCGGTCCCGGTTCTGCTCGTCGGCGTGCGGGACGAGTTCATCGCCCGCGAATGGGAGCCGCCGGCCCGGCACTGGCCGGACCGCCCCGGCCTCGTCGGCGGCCGCGACCTGCGCGCCGGCGGCACCTGGCTGGCAGTCGACCCGGACGCCCCGCGCGCCGCGGTCGTGCTGAACGGGCGCGGCGCCATGGCGCCCGAGGCGGGCCGCTCGTCGCGCGGGGAACTGCCGCTGCGGGTCGCCGCCGACGGCAAGCTCGGCCGCCCCGACCTCGCCGCGTTCGACCCCTTCCACCTCGCCGGCGCCGAACCCGACCGGGTCCGGCTGTGGAGCTGGGACGGCGCGGCGCTCACCGAACGCGACCTCGGCCCCGGCCTGCACCTGATCGTCAACAGCGGGCTGGAGGGCCGGGACCAGCCCGAGGGGCAGACCGAGGACGCCTACATGGAGGCGCGGCTCGCCCACTTCCGGCCGCGGCTGACCGCCGCACCGCGCCCCGAGCCCCGCCCGGGCGACTCCCTGGAGCGGGCGTGGGGCGCGTGGCTGCCGCTGGTGAACGGCGACGGGCTGGCCCGCGCCGACCACCGGGCCCTGCTCCCGCTCCTCGACCTCGGCGACGGCCTCGTCTGGGGCACCACGTCCGTCAGCCTCGTCGCGCTCGCCCCCGGCGGCGTCCGCTACGACTTCAGCGCCGCCCCCGGCGACGGCGCCGCCTGGACGCGCGTGCTGTAGGCGGACCCCGCGTGCCGTAGGCGGCCCCGCGTGCCCGCACGTGACCGCTGACCGGCCGTCCGACGGCAATCCCTGCGGAGCCTGACTCTCGGTGCTAGGTTGGCTACCCGATGCCATCGGGGGGGCGATGAGCAGCTACGCCGAGGTCGAGACACGGGAGCTGAGGAAGGCCACGGGCGACGCCGAGGCGGTGGAGGCCCGCAGCCCCTTCCGGCTGGCGTTGCGCAGGTTCCGCCGCGACCGGGTCGCGGTCGCCGCCCTCGCCGTCCTCGCCGCGATCGCGGCGTTCGCGGCGCTGGCGCCGCTGTGGGCGCACCTGACCGGCCACCCCTACAGCGCGACGTTCCCGGCGACGGGCCTGGACGCCGGCGGGCAGCCGCGCGGGCCCGGCGGCCGGTTCCCCCTCGGCGCCGACCAGCTCGGCCGCGACGTCCTCGTCCGCGCCGCCTACGGCGCCCGCGTCTCCCTGGCCGTCGGGATCCTCGCCGCCCTGCTCGCCGCCCTCGCCGGAACGGCGGCGGGGACGCTGGCCGGGTACGCGGGCGGCGCCGTCGACACCCTCATCGCCCGGCTGATGGACGTGACGCTCGCCCTCCCGTACCTGCTGGTGGCGATCATGCTGGCGACCACGTTCCAGGTCACCTCCGCCGCCGCGAGCCTCGCCCTGACGATCGCGGTGATCGCGTTCTTCTCGTTCGCGGCGTTCGGCCGGGTCGTCCGCGGCCGGGTGCTGGCGCTCAGGCGCGCGGAGTTCATCGACGCGGCCCGCGCGCTCGGCGCCACCGACGCCCGGATCATGGTCGCGGACGTGCTGCCGAACCTGGTCCCGCAGATCACCGTGCTGACCTCGCTGCTCATCCCGGCGTCGATCGTGTTCGAGGCGACGCTGTCGTTCCTCGGCGTCGGGGTGCGGCCGCCGATGCCGAGCTGGGGGTCGATGCTCGGCGAGGGCGGCGACGCCGTCCAGACGGCCTGGTGGCTGCTCGCCGTCCCGGGCGTCCTGCTGCTGGCGACCACGCTGTCGTTCAACCTGCTCGGCGACGGCGTCCGCGACGCCCTGGACCCGCGCGCCGCCCGCCCCGCCGACGGAGGAGGCGGCCGCCCGTGACGCGATTCGCCGCGCGCCGCCTGCTGTACGCGCTCGTCGTGCTGTGGCTGGTGTCCACCCTGGTGTTCGTGTTCCTGCACGTCTCGCCCGTCCCGGTGGAACGCGTTATCGGCGGGCCCCGCGCCACCGCCGACACCCTCGCCCAGATCCGCCGCAACCTCGGGCTGGACCGGCCCCTGCCCGTCCAGTACTGGCTGTTCCTCGGGCGGCTGCTGCACGGCGACCTCGGCGACTCCTACATCAACGGGACGCCCGTCACCACCCTGATCGGCGACCGGCTCCCCACGACGCTGTGGCTGGTGTCGGGCGCCGGAGTCCTGTGGTTCGCCGGCGGCGTCGGCCTCGGCGTCCTCGGCGCCATCCGTCCGCGCGGCGTCCGGGACCGCGCCGCGACCGTGTTCGCGCTGGCCGGGCTGTCCACGCCGCCGTTCGTGGTGGCGCTGGCGCTGCTGCAGGTGTTCGCGACCCGGCTCGGCGGCGCCGGCGTCCACCTCTTCGAGGCCGGGCCGCCGCTGCAGGAGCACTTCCTCCGCCGGATGGTCCTGCCGTGGATCGCGCTGGCGTTCCTCATGCTCGCCTCCTACACCCGCCTCACCCGCTCGGCGATGCTGGACGTGCTCGCCGAGGACTACGTGCGCACGGCCCGCGCCAAGGGCCTGCCCGAGCGCCGCGTCGTCCTGCGGCACGGGCTGCGGCCGGCGCTGGCCCCGGTCGTCACCCAGTTCGGCGTCGACCTCGGCGCCCTGATCGGCTCCACGGTCGTCACCGAGAAGGTGTTCGGGCTGCAGGGCGTGGGGCAACTGGTGTACCGGTCCATCACCGCCGGCGACACCCCGGTGATCATCGGGGTGACGCTGCTGGTGACGTTCTGCGTGGTCGCCGCGAACCTGCTGGTCGACATCGGCTACTGCGTCCTGGACCCGCGCGTCCGCCTCGCCTGACGGCCGCGGAACGCCCGGCCCGGGGACGCTCCCGGACAGATGCCGTGATCTCGAATTCAAGCCGCGAACTGCGCATGGATAAGCTTTCGGGTATGCGATCGTGGCCCGCCTCCGAAGTCCCCAGCCTGTCCGACGCGGGACTCCCCGCCGCGACCCGGCCGCTGAGCCTGCACGACACCGGGACGGGGACGGCGCGCCCCACGTCCCCGGACGGCACCGCCCGCATGTACGTGTGCGGGATCACCCCCTACGACGCGACCCACCTCGGCCACGCCAACACCTACCTGTCGTTCGATCTCGTCAACCGGGTGTGGCAGGACCTCGGCCTCCGGGTGCACTACGTCCAGAACGCCACCGACGTCGACGACCCCCTCTTGGAACGTGCCCGCGACACCGGGGAGGACTGGCGCGCCCTCGCCGACCGGGAGATCCAGCTGTTCCGCGACGACATGACCGCGCTGCGGGTCCTGCCGCCCGACCAGTACATCGGCGCGGTCGAGGCGATCCCGCTGATCATCGAGATGATCGAGAAGCTGCGCGGCCGCGACGCCGCCTACGAGGTCGGCGGCGACGTCTACTTCCCCATCGCCTCCGACCCGGCGTTCGGGCAGGTCAGCCGGCTGTCGCGGGAGGAGATGGCGCCGCTGTTCGCCGACCGCGGCGGCGACCCGGACCGGCCCGGCAAACGCGACCCGCTCGACGCGCTGCTGTGGATGGCGAAGCGCCCCGGCGAGCCCGGCTGGGAGTCGCCGTTCGGGGAGGGCCGCCCCGGCTGGCACGTGGAGTGCTCCGCCATCTCCATCGAGTACCTCGGCATGGCCTTCGACGTCGAGGGCGGCGGCTCCGACCTGGCGTTCCCGCACCACGAGATGGGCGCCTCCCACGCCCAGGTCGCCACGGGCGAGCGGCCCCACGCCCACGCCTACGTCCACGCGTGCATGGTCGGCCTGGACGGCGAGAAGATGTCCAAGTCGCGCGGGAACCTCGTGTTCGTCTCGAAGCTCCGCGAGGCCGGCGTGGACCCGATGGCCATCCGGATGGCGCTGCTCGCCCACCACTACCGGTCCGACTGGGAATGGACCCCGGCCGCCCTCGACGAGGCGAACGCCCGCCTCGGCCGCTGGCGCGCCGCCGCGGCCCGCCCGTCCGGCCCGCCCGCGGCGCCGCTCGCCGCCGCGGTCCGCGACCGCCTCGCCGGCGACCTCGACGCCCCCGGCGCCCTCGCCGCCTTCGACGCCTGGGCCGCGGCGGCCGGAACGGACGAGGCGGCCCCGGCCCAGGCCCGCGCCATCGCCGACGCCCTCCTCGGC
The DNA here is from genome assembly GCF_004349235.1 of Actinomadura darangshiensis. Classification (GTDB taxonomy): domain Bacteria; phylum Actinomycetota; class Actinomycetes; order Streptosporangiales; family Streptosporangiaceae; genus Spirillospora; species Spirillospora darangshiensis. Next base: position 4,204 of record NZ_SMKY01000472.1, read on the forward strand.
GTCGCGCTCTGAGCACCTACCGCAGCACGTAGCAGTCCCAGTCGGCCGGGGTGCCGGCGTTGCCGCGGAGCCGCGCCTCGGCGTCCGGCCGGTACTGCGACGTGCACACCTGCGTCATGGTGATCGGCGTCTCCACGCCGATGTCGCCGTTGCGGGGAACGCAGTACCAGTCGCCGGACCGGAAATCGGGTTTGCGGTCGCGGGCCGCGCAGTACTTGCCCGGGTCGGGGGAGCCGAGCACCACGGGGGTGGGCGGCGGGTCGCTGGTCGGCGGCGTGCCGCCGTTCCCCCCAC
>NZ_SMKY01000473.1 GCF_004349235.1 Actinomadura darangshiensis
ACCAGGCGAACGAGCGAACGCACAGCTCAAGTCATGGCGGATCCTGCGGAAGCTGCGCTGCAGCCCGAGCAAGGCCGGCCACATCGTCAAGGCCATCGCCGTCCTACAAAACCACCGCGTCGCTCAGGCCGCCCGAGGATGAAATGGGTTCAGTGGTTGGCGGATGACCAGGTAGAGGACCTTGAGCGCGGCCTGCTCGGTGGGGAAGTGTCCGCGTCGGCGGGTGGCCTGGCGGAATCGGGCGTTGAGGCTCTCGATCGCGTTGGTGGTGTAGATGACTTTGCGGATCTCGGCCGGGAACGCCAGGAACGGCACGAACGTGGGCCAGGCGTCGCGCCACAGCCGGATGATCGCCGGATATCTGTGGCCCCATTCGGTGTCGAACTCGGCGAACCGCTGCTCGGCAGCGGCCTCGGTCGGGGCGGTGTAGATCCGCCGCAACTCCTTGGTCAGCCGGCTCCAGTGCGCCTTGGAGGCGTACCGCAGCGACGAGCGCACCAGGCGCACGACGCATTGCTGGACGGTGGCCTGCGGCCAGATCTCCTCGATCGCCTCCGGCAGGCCCTTGAGCCCGATGCCCCTATAGATGTCAAGCCGCGAACACCACGTTTCGTGGTTCTCGCGTGGGACGGATCAGGTTGAAGATCTCGCGGGCGATGTAGCGCTTGAGGCAGCGGACGATTTCCCGTTTGGTCTTCCCCTCGGCGATGCGTCGTTGCAGGTAGCTGCTAGTGCGCTGGTCGTAGCGCAGACGGGATATGACGATGCGGAACAGGGCGGCGTTGGCCTGACGGTCGCCGCCGCGGTTGAGCCGGCGGCGTTAAGTGTTGCCGGAGGACGCCTCGACCGGGCTGACGCCACACAGCGCGGCAAAGGATGCTTCGTGGCGAAGCCGTTCCGGGTTGTCACCAGCCGCGATCAGCAGGGCGGCGGCGCTGTCGGGTCCGACACCGGGCAACTCCAGTAGGCCGGGGTTGTGCCCGCTGATCAGTGCCTTGAGTCGCTTGTGCAACTCGTAGGCCTCGGCCTTGAGACGCAGGATCCGCTCGGCCAGCAGCCGTAGCGTGTAGATGAGGGTCTGCTGGACCTCGGTGGCGTCGTCGGGCTCGACCAGGGCGGCGCAACGGCGGATCAAGGTGGCCGGGCCAAGGCCGCTCAGCGATTCCCGCAGCTGGGGGTCAGCGCCGACGATGACGCCCTTGAGCTGGTTGATCGCCTTGGTGCGGGCGTTGACGGCCGAATCGCGGGCGAGCCTGAGCAGCCGCATCGCTTCCACCGGGCCGTCTGCGGTCTTGGCGATGACGCTCGCGCTGCCCGACAGCACGGCGCGGGCGGCGGCCTCGGCGTCGATGGTGTCGGTCTTGCCGCGGGTGCGGCGAGCTCGCTTATCGGGCTGGTTGACGTCGAACACCTCGACATCTTCGCCTTGCAGCATCCTGCTCAGCGCCGCCCCATACGACCCCGTGCACTCCACTCCGGCCCGCCGCACCACGCCGTACTGGCGCGCCCACCCCAGCATCGAGCGATAGCCATCGGCGGTGGCGGAGAAGGTCTGCGAGTCCAACAGCGCACCGAGCGCGCTGACTACGGCGGCGCTATGGGTGTCGCGGTGAGTGTCCACGCCGAGGATGACCTCGGTGCTGCAGGACGGGGAGGAGTCGGGCAGGCTGGTGGGGGTCATTCGGCATCCGATCGGCTCAGGCTTGGGGCTGGATGGCCGACGCCGGGCCGGTTCGGGCGGTCAGGACTGTGACGGTGCCTGTCGCGAAGGCCCCTATCGGGACACGCTCTGGCCGGTCCGGCGGCAGCAAACACCGCCCCAGACCACGGCCGACAGATCGGCGCTCAAGACACCACGGTCAATCGCAACACGGGTCAGGCCGCGGCCTGGGACAGCACCCCATGATCTTCACAGTCGCAGCAGGCGATGCACACATCGGCGACGCCGCGGTTGCGGAGTTCGGCCAGCACGGTCATCCAGTGCTTGGCGCCCTCGCCGCCGGTGCCGACCCACAGGCCCAGCACGTCGCGTTCACCGTGGCAGTTGATGCCCAGGGCGACATAGATCGGGCGGTTGGCCACCTGGCCTTCCCGGATCTTGACGTAGATCGCGTCGATCAGCACGACCGGGTAGACGCCGTCCAGCGGCCGGGCCCGCCAGGCCTCCATCTCTTCCACGACCTTGTCGGTGACCCGGGAGATCAGGTCCCGCGACACCTCGACCTGGTAGATCTCGGCCAGGTGCGCACGGATCTCCCCGGTGGTCAGGCCCTTGGCATACAGCGAGATGATCGACTCATCGAACCCCTCGATCCGGCGGGCGTGCTTGGGCACGATCTGCGGCTCGAACCCGCCCCGCCGGTCACGCGGCACCTCGACCCGCACCGGCCCGACCTCGGTCGACACCGTCTTGGCCGACGTGCCGTTGCGGTGATTGCCGGTCGGCCGAGCCGGGCGTTCGCCCTTGTCATAGCCCAGATGATCGGTCATCTCGGCCTCGAGCGCGGCCTGCAGCACGGTCCTGGTGACCCCGGCCAAGAGCCCGTCCGGCCCGACCAGCGACACCCCCTCGGCCTTCGCCTTCTCGATCAACTCGGCGGCCAGCTGCACATCCAGCCCACCAGCGGCCGTGCCTTTGTCGTCGTTGGTCACGTGCGATCCTTCCCGGCCGGGGCATCGACCCCAGCCTTCCGGATCACCACCCCACCCACACGATCTTCAGGACACTCCCGAGGTCGCGGCCGGTGATTCTGCGGGTGGTTGTTCTATCGGACGGCTTCGCTGGGGTGGGTGGACGGCTGGGCCCGTTCACTTGCGGTCGGTGCGTCCGTTTCGCGTGCTGCTGGTTGCTGTCACGTTGGCTGGGCTTGGTGGTTGTGGTGGAGTTTTTGTCTGCGGGTTTGTGATTCTTCTGGTTGGCGGCGCGGCCTGACGGCCGCGCTATTGCCAGCTACGAGCGCGGCGGAGGCACGCTTTCTGCTGCTTAGCCACGCTTATCCGGCAAAGAGAGCGCCTCGGCTTCAACGATCAATAGAAGGGTCAGAGTTTTCCTTTACTTAGAGTGGTCTATCGCGTTCTTTGCGTGGTCGGCCGTGGTATTATAGGGGTGTTGGAGACGGGGGGTGGACTTGCGGTGGCGGCTCTTACTGTTGTTGATGATGCTCGTGCGGAGATCGGTGAATGGGAGGGGCGTGGATGGTTTCCTCCGGGGCCGCAGTTGGCGATTTGCCTTTCGGGTGGGCTGGACGGGCTCTCGGACACCGAACTCATGGAAGTGGCCGCTGCGGCGCGTCGTCAGACTTCCTGGGCGCAGGCCCGTGAACTCGCCGCCATCGCCGAACTGTCCCGCCGCCGGACGGCTGCCGAAACCGAGGATGATCCCGATTACCGGGTCCTGTCCGCTCATGAATCAGTGGTGGAAGAGGTCGCGGTCGCCCTCAACGTGACCGGGAACGCGGCTGCCACACTCGTCCACGTCGCCGACCGACTCGCCGACGACCTGCACGGCACACGCGAAGCCCTGGCTACCGGCCAGATCGACCTGGCGAAGACTCGGGTGATCTGCGACCTCACCGATGGGCTCCCGGACGGCCTCGATGAACGGGTGGAAGCCGCCGTCCTCGACAAAGCGCCCGGTCAGACGACCGGACAACTCCGCCGACGCATCAGGCGCATCGTGCAACGACTCGCGCCCGAGCGGCTCGAGGAGCGCAAGCGCGAGGCCGTCCGGCGGCGGGACCTCCAGGTCTGGGATACGCCCGACGGTACGTCCGACCTGACCCTCACCGGCCTGGAGACGAGCGAAGCACACGCCATCTTCAACAAGATCACCGCGGTTGCACGGGGATTGAAGGGGGACGGCGACGCACGGCCCCTCCACGCGATTCGCGCTGACCTGGCAAAGGTCCTATTGCGGGGTGTGCCATTCCCCGAAGCAGCGCATGCGCTTCCCGGGGCGATTGAGTCACCCCACACCGTCGCGATTCCCCGCGTCACAGAGGCGCCCCATCCGGACATGTCGGTCGTCGAGACACTTGCCCGCATGGTCGACCAGCGCCTCACGAAGGTCGCCACGCACGCTCGGGCCGGTGGGCGGACGAACGCGCTCCCGCTCATCATCACGCGTGCCGTCCAGGACATGCACGAACAACTGCGCGGCCTTCGCGAAAGCTGGTGCCAGGCCACCGGCCGGACGCCCGACCAGCACGGCCACAACGGCTACCGGCCCCCGGCGGAAATGCGGCGGGTGATTGAGGCCCGGCACGAGACCTGCGTCTTCCCGACCTGCAATCGCCGGTCGAACCGATGCGACCTCGACCACACGATCCCCTGGGGCCGAGGAACCACGTGCCCATGCAACCTCGCCCCGCTCTGCAGACGACACCATCGGACGAAACAGTCCCCGGGATGGACACTGATCCAGCCCTGGCCCGGCCTCCTCATCTGGATCACACCATCCGGAAACTGGCACATCACCCTCCCCAC
>NZ_SMKY01000474.1 GCF_004349235.1 Actinomadura darangshiensis
CCTCCCGCGGGAACCGCGACTCCTCGTCCACCTCCGCCGCGAAAGGAGCGATCTTGGCATCGGCCAGCTCACGCACCGAACGCCGCAGCAGCTCATGCTCCTCCGACGGCGCGTACGCGGGAAAGTCAGAACTCATGCCGCAGATGCTACCCGCCAGTAGGTAGCTGCGGGAGCCACACGTGACCGCCCGCAGTGGGCACGTGTACAAAGAAGGCCGCGAGTCGGCGACGGCGAATCGAAAGGAGCAGGCCTTGTCCCACCGGCTGACGGTCATCGGGACCGGTTACCTCGGCGCCACCCATGCGGCGTGCATGGCCGATCTGGGCTTCGAGGTGCTCGGGCTCGACGTGGACGCGGAGAAGATCGCGCGGCTCTCGGCCGGCGACCTGCCCGTGTACGAGCCGGGCCTGGAACCGGTGCTGCGCAGGGGGCTGGAGACCGGGCGCCTGCGGTTCACCACGTCCTACGAGGAGGTCGCCGAGTTCGGCGACGTCCACTTCCTGTGCGTGGGCACCCCGCAGAAGGCCGGGGAGTACGCGGCCGACCTGACCTACGTCGACGAGGCCGTCGCCTCGCTCGCGCCGCTGCTGCGGCGGCCCTGCCTGGTCGTCGGCAAGTCGACCGTCCCGGTCGGGACGGCCGCGCGGCTCGCCGACGTGCTCGCGAAGGCGGCGCCCGCGGGCGGTGACGCCGTCCTGGCGTGGAACCCCGAGTTCCTGCGCGAGGGCTTCGCCGTCCAGGACACCCTGCACCCCGACCGGATCGTGGCCGGGCTGCCCGCCGAGCAGGGCGCCGCCGCGCACGCCGAGAAGGTGCTGCGGGAGGTCTACCGGGCGATGCTCGCCGAGGGCACGCCGTTCATCACCGCGGACTTCCCGACGGCCGAGCTCGTGAAGGTGTCGGCGAACGCCTTCCTCGCCACCAAGATCTCCTTCATCAACGCGATGGCGGAGGTCTGCGAGGCCGCGCACGCCGATGTGACGAAGCTCTCGGAGGCGCTGTCCTACGACGACCGGATCGGCGGCAAGTTCCTCGGTCCCGGGCTCGGGTTCGGCGGCGGCTGCCTGCCCAAGGACATCCGGGCGTTCATGGCCCGCGCCGGCGAGCTGGGCGCCGACCAGGCGCTGACGTTCCTGCGCGAGGTCGACGAGATCAACATCCGGCGGCGGATCCGGATGGTGGACCTCGCCCGGCAGCTGCTCGGCGGCTCCTTCGTCGGGCGGACGGTCGGCGTCCTCGGCGCCGCGTTCAAGCCGAACTCCGACGACGTGCGCGACTCCCCCGCCCTGGACGTCGCCGCCTCGATCAGGGCCCAGGGCGCCAAGGTGACGGTGTACGACCCGCAGGCCATGCGCAACGCGCGCCGAGCCCAGCCGAGCCTCGAGTACGGCGACTCGGCCCTGGCCGCCTTCCAGGACGCCCATGTCGTCCTGCTGCTGACCGAGTGGGCGGAGTTCCGCGGCATGGACCCGTACGAGGTCGCCGAGAACGTCGCCGAACGCAACATCGTGGACGGGCGCAACGCGCTCGACCCCGAGCGGTGGCGCGCGGCCGGCTGGAACTACCGCGCCCTCGGACGCCCCTAGGGGGAAGCAAAGGGCGGGAGGCTGTGTTGTGCCGGGCATGAGCGCTGACTTCGCCGACCAGGACGTGATCCGCCGGCTGCTGAACGAGTCCAGGACGTGGGCGTTCGTCGGGCTCGGCGACAATCCCGACCGCGAGGTCTACAGCCAGGCCCGGCTGATGCAGGAGCGCGGGAAGCGGATCGTCCCCGTCCACCCGGAGGCGCGGGAGGTGCTCGGCGAGCGGGGGTACGCGTCCCTCGCCGACCTGCCGGACGCCTCGCAGGTGGACGTGGTCGGCGTCTACCGGCGCGCCGAGCACGCCGGGCAGGCGGTGGACGAGGCCATCGCCGCCGGCGCGAAGGCGGTGTGGCTGCCGCTCCAGGTGATCGACGAGGCGGCGGCCCGGCGCGCGAAGGACGCCGGGCTCGACGTCGTCATGGACCGCTGCCCCGCCGTCGAATGGGCGCTGCGGCGCTAGCCGGAACGGTCAGCCGTCAGAGCCGCTCAAGCCGCTCGCGGAGCCGCGTGCCCTTCGCCTTGGCCTGGCCGTACAGGTCCTGCTGGAAGACCTTCATCTTGGCCCGCAGCTCCTCGTCGCCCGCGGCCAGGATCCGGACGGCCAGCAGCCCCGCGTTGCGTGCCGCGCCGACCGCGACCGTCGCGACCGGGACCCCGGCGGGCATCTGGACGATCGACAGCAGCGAGTCCATCCCGTCGAGGTGCTTCAGCGGGACGGGCACGCCGATCACCGGCAACGGCGTCACCGAGGCGAGCATGCCCGGCAGGTGCGCGGCGCCGCCCGCCCCCGCGATGATCACCTGGAGGCCGCGGCCGGCCGCCTCCTCCCCGTAGGCGATCATGTCGTGCGGCATGCGGTGCGCCGACACCACGTCCGCCTCGTAGGGGACGCCGAACTCGGTGAGCGCCTGCGCGGCGCCCTCCATGACGGGCCAGTCCGAATCGCTGCCCATCACCACGCCGACGACCGGCTCGCTCACCTGTGCTCCTTCATCCGGGGACCCCACCGCAGGAAGTCGGCGGCGTGCCGGGCGCGCTCCCGGAGGCCGGCGAGGTCGTCGCCGAGCACGGTCACGTGGCCGATCTTGCGTCCCGGACGGGACTCCTTGCCGTACATGTGCACCTTGACGCCCGGGTCGTGGGCCATCACGTGGATGTAGCGGGAGTAGACGTCCGGGTCGTCGCCGCCGAGCACGTTCGCCATGACCGTGTACGGGGCGGTGGGTTCGGTGGAGCCGAGCGGCAGGTCGAGGACGGCCCGCAGGTGCTGCTCGAACTGCGAGGTCCGGGCGCCCTCGATCGTCCAGTGCCCGGAGTTGTGCGGGCGCATGGCCAGCTCGTTCACCAGCAGCCCGCCCGCGGTCTGGAACAGCTCGACCGCGAGGAGGCCGACGACGCCCAGCTCGTCCGCGACGCGGAGGGCGAGGCTCTGCGCCTCGGCGGCCAGGTCCTTGGACAGGCCGTGCGCGGGCGAGATCACCTCGGTGCAGATCCCGCCCTCCTGGACGGTCTCCACGATCGGGTACGCGGCGCCCTGCCCGTACGGGGAGCGCGCGACGAGCGCGGCAAGCTCCCGGGTGAACGGGACGTGCTGCTCCACCATCAGGTCGACGCCCTCGGACAGCAGCCGCTGCACCAGCTCGTGCGCCTCGCGGTCGAGGTCTTCGACGATCCAGACGCCCTTGCCGTCGTAGCCGCCGCGGGTGGCCTTGAGCACCAGCGGCCGGCCGTGCTCCCGGGCGAACGCCTCCAGGAACGCGAGCGGCGCGGACGGCGGCACATGCGAGTAGGCGGGGCAGGGGACGTCCAGGCCACTGAGCCGGTCGCGCATGACGAGCTTGTCCTGCGCGTGCGCCAGCGCGGCGGATCCGGGCCGGCACGGGACGCCCTGGGCCTCCAGCTCCCGGATGTTCGGCCCCGGGACGTGCTCGTGGTCGAACGTCACCACGTCGCAGCCCTTGGCGAACGCCGCGAGGTCGTCGAGGGACCGGTCGTTCCCGATCCGCGCGTCGGAGACGGCCTTGGCGGCCGACTCGTCCGGCGCCCCGGCGAGCACGCGCAGCGACACGCCGAGCCCGATCGCGGCCTGCTGGGTCATCCGGGCCAGCTGCCCCCCACCGGCCATTCCGACGACCGGCATCCCAGGTGGAACTGTCACGTCAGAAGGCTATCGGCCGGACGGAGCGAACGATTCACGCGGCCGCCGCGTCGAAGGTGTGTGGGGATCTCGGCAATGGGCAGGGAACGCGTGGAGAGTGTGAAACGTTCATGTTCCGACGTCCCAGCGGCCACGGGCGTCTATCCTCGTGGTGCCTCCGCCATCGCCGCCGCGTCGCCGGCGCACAGCGCAAGTCCGCAAGTCCGGAAGGACGGTTCCCCTTCGTGAGCCTGGTCGCCAATCTCCATCGGCAGTTCGCGCACCTCGTGCGGGAGCTGGCCAAGTTCGGCAGCGTGGGCGCCATCGCGTTCGTGATCACGGTCGCGATCGGCAACGGCCTGCACACCGGCATGGAGGTGGGCCCGCTCACGTCCAACGGCGTCGCCACGGTCATCGCGACGACGTTCTCCTACCTCGCGAACCGGTACTGGACGTTCCGGCACCGCGACCGGACCGGCCTCGGCCGCGAGTACGTGCTGTTCTTCGCGCTGAACGGCGTCGGCCTGGTGATCACCGAGCTGTTCATCGGGTTCTCGCACTACGTCCTCAAGCTGGACGGCGCCGTCTTCTACAACATCGCGCTGGTCATCGGCACGGGCGTGGCGACGCTGTTCCGCTTCTGGTCGTACAAGAAGTGGGTGTTCCTGCCGGCGACCGTCCCGCAGGTCGACCCGGCGTCCGGCCTGCCCGAGGCCCCCTCCGACGACGTGCCCGCGGACGACGTCCC
>NZ_SMKY01000475.1 GCF_004349235.1 Actinomadura darangshiensis
GGCGGGCTCCTGGACGCGGGCACCCCCAGCGCCGCCGTCACGTCCACGCTCAAGGCCGGCGCCGCCTCCTACACCTGGGTCGCCGCCGCCGTCGGGTCCAACACCGCCGCCGGCCTCCAGCTCGCCGCCGGCGAACCCGTCATGGCCGTCGGCGGGTTCAACGGAACCGACCCCGCGCCGACCCTCGCCGGGTTCCAGAGCCTCGTCCGGCAGGGGAAGATCCACTACTTCGCCGGGGGAGGACGCGGCGGCGCCATGACCGGGCGCGCCGCCAGTGGCAGCGACGCCGCCCAGAAGATCAGCGCATGGGTCGCCGCGAACTACACCGCCACCACCGTGGGCGGCACCGTCCTGTACGACCTGACCGCGGGGTGACCGGCGCGCGGAGCGGGAAGGGAGAAGGTCACCAGCACCGACACGCACCACACCGACACACCGACACACCGGGAGTGACTCCGATGGCCGACACCCTCGACGACACCGCCGTCGCCGGCCGCCTGCGCGGCCTGCCCGCCTGGACCCGGGACGGCGACGAGATCCGCCGCACGGTGAAGGCGCCCTCGTTCCCGGCCGGGATCGACGTGGTCACCGACGTCGCCCGCGCCGCCGAGGACGCCGGCCACCACCCCGACATCGACATCCGCTGGCGGACCCTGACGTTCGCGCTGACCACCCACAGCGCCGGCGGTCTCACCGGCAAGGACTTCGACCTCGCCGCGCGGATCGACGAGATCGCCGCCCGGCACGGCGCCGCCTAGGCACCCTGGTCGCGGCCGTGCAGGTGGCGGTGCGCCGGCCGGGCGAGTGCACCGGACCGGCAGGCTCGGTGGTCAGTGGGCGGAGAATCCGCCGTCCACGAAGAGGGACTGGCCGGTGACGTAGGCGGCCGACGGCGACGCCAGGAACACCGCCGCGCCCGCGAAGTCCTCCGCCAGGCCGTTGCGGCCCGTCATCGTCCGCTCCGCCAGGGCCTTCACCTTCGCCGGGTCCGACGACAGGCGCGCGTTCAGCGGCGTCATCACGAACCCCGGCACGAGCGTGTTGGCGGTGACGCCGCGCGGCGACCACGCCTCGGCCTGCGACCGGGCCAGCGCCACCAGGCCCGCCTTGGACACGCCGTAGGCGCCGCTGGTCACCGACGCCCGGAACGCCTGCTGCGACGCGATGTGGATCAGCCGCCCGAACCCGCGCGCGGCCATGCCCGGCCCGAACCGCTGCCCGAGCAGGAACGGCGCGTCCAGGTTCACCGCCATCGTGGTGTCCCACACCTCGGCGCCGAGGTCGTCCATGGGCGGGCGCAGGTTGATCCCGGCCGCGCTGACCAGGATGTCGGGCTCGCCGAACGCCGCCGCGGCCTCCTCGGCCGCCCGCGCGACCGCGTCCCGCGACCCCAGGTCGGCGCTCACCGCCGCGGCCCGGCGGCCGTGCCCCTCCAGGGCGGCGACGGTCGCCGCGAGTTCCGCCTCCCGCCGCGCGACGACCACCGTCGACGCGCCGGCGCGGGCGAGGGCCTCGGCGATCGCGCGGCCGATGCCCGAGGTGCCGCCCGTCACCACCGCGACCCTGCCCTCCAGGGAGAACAGCTCCGACAGGTACGCGGCGGGCGGGAGCCGATCGTTCATGATCACCGATTCTACGGGCCGCCCGGCGGGTCGTCGTCGCCGCGGCGGCGGTCCCGCCACACCACGAACACGATCACGGCGACGACGATGAACGTCGGCACGAAGAACGGCACCGCCGTGATGATCGGGTGGGACGCCAGAACCCCGTCCGCGACCCTCACGTGCCCGCCTCCGCGTGCGGGCCGCGCGCGGCGGACCCGGCGGGGGCGGGCAGCCGCCGCGCGATCCGCGCCACGCCCCACCCGAGCGACAGCACCAGCGCCAGGGTGCACAGCAGCACCACCGCCGAGCACGCCGCCCACAGCCAGCCGGGCACATCGGTCTTCAGCTCCCGCTGCAGGATGGACCGCTCGCCCTGCACGCCCCGGGTGAAGTGCGCCGGGGCGGCCAGCTCCTTGGCCCCGATCGCCGGGTCGTCGGGCAGGTAGACCGGGACGCCGGCCAGGGTCCGCCCGTCGTGCACCCGGATCAGCGTCTTCCACTCGCCGTGCAGCGGCATCGGCTCGCTCGTCCGGTAGACGCCCTCGCGCTCCCGCACCAGGCGGTCGACGTGCAGGCCCTGCCCCTGCCAGCCGGTCACCGTCACCCACGCCGGCCCGTCGACCGCGGACGCGGGGGAGAACTCGATACGGGCGCCGGCCGTGCGGTGCGCGGCGTCGCCCCGCACATCGGTGAGGGTCACCGTCGCCGTCCGGCCCGGCGGGACGGAGACGACCAGGCCGTTGGCGACCGCCGCGGCCACCGCCAGGATCGCCCCCGCGAAGATCCCGCGCGCCGCCGCCGGGCGCGGCGCCCGCCCCGCCAGGCCCTCGGCCAGCAGCGCCCCGCACAGGCCGCCCGCGACACCGCCGGCCACGGCCATCGCCATCCCCTCGGCGAGGATGTCGGGCGTCCACGGCAGCCGGAACCCGGCCTGGCCGTAGGCGTACTCGGCGCCGAACCCGGCCGTGCCGATCAGCACGCCCGACACCGCGCCGAGCGCCAGCGGGCGCCGCGCCAGCAGCAGGGCGGCCGCCTCCACGCACAGCGCCTCGGCGAAGTACAGCGGGACCGCCGCCCACAGCTCCCCGATCACGCCGCCGACGATCACCGACACGCCGCCGCGCACCAGCATGTAGAACACGACCGCCCACACCGCGCCGCCGCGTCCCGCCCACAGCCGCGCCGCGACCAGCGCGCAGCCCGCCGCCAGCGCGATCAGCAGCGGCTGGTGGACGAGCCGGAACTGCGGCACCCCGAAGTCGTACTCGGCCTGGAACACCGACAGCCCGATCAGCAGCCCGCCCGCGTGCATGCAGCGCCGCACGTACCGCAGCCACCCCGGCGGCTGCTCCTCGTCCGGGCAGGCCCGGCGGCCCTCCCGCTCCAGCACCATCATCGCCACCAGCGACAGCCCGGCCCCGCCGATCAGCATCAGGTGCGTCGGGCCCCACAGCGTCACGTCCTGCCCGAAGATGCGGTGCCACACATCGTCCAGGGGGAAGCCGAGCAGCGCGTAGAAGCCCGCGCCGGCCAGCAGGACGCCGCCCGCCGGGGCGTGCCAGTCCCGCGTGATCCGCACCGACGCCGCGCCGGGCACCTCGCCCTTGGGCAGCACCACGGCCAGCACACCGGCGGTGAAGATGCCGAACAGCCCGATCAGGATCGGGTAGTGGGCGATGTTGGCCAGCGGGCCCTCGTCCCGGCCGTGCGAGATGTGCAGGGAGATGTCCCAGTACATGCCGAGCAGCGCGATCAGCAGCGACACCATCGCGACCGGGATCGGCAGCGCCGCCCAGCCCGGCGTGCCGCGGCCGGGCCCGCGCGTCGCGAGGTCCGCCGCGCGGGCCAGGACGGAGACGCGGCCGCTGCGGTGCCCCCACCCGAGCACCAGCAGCGCCGCCGTCAGCGCCCCGGCGCCGCCGGAGGCGATCAGGATCTGGTCGAGCGCGGCACCGCCCGCCGGCTTCGCCGGGGCCGCGCCGGCCCCCGCCAGCCGCAGCACGGCCCCCGCTCCCATGCCCGTCACGTGATCCAACACCGCTGCTCCCTCACCGCAGGAACCCGCACCGATCGGGGCGTAAACCCCGCCCGGAGTATGCCACTTCCCAATGTGTCATTGTCTAGTGTCACAATCTGTGGTGTGCGACACCGGGACGAAAGGGGCACCATGGCGCGGCGGACCCGCACGCGAACGAACACGCAAACGATCACGGGGACGATCACTCGGACGGCCGCCGCGGGGGCCGTGGCGGCCGTGCTGCTGGTGACGGCCGCCGGATGCGGCGAATCCGCACCCGAGACCGGCCCCGGCGGCCCGGCCGCCACGTCGCCCGGCGCCCCGGCCGCGTCCACCACGTCCGCCGCGTCCGGGCCGTCCGCCGTGCGGATCGCCGTGACCGTCACCGGCGGGAAGGCCCACACCGCGCAGCGCCGCGTGAAGGTCCCGCGCGGCGCCACCGTCGAGATCACCGTCACCAGTGACACCGCCGACCAGTTCCACCTGCACGGCTACGACCGCGAGCTGCGACTCGCCCCGGGACGCCCCGCCGTCCTGCGGTTCACCGCGGACACCCCCGGCGTGTTCGAGGCCGAGTTGCACCACTCCGGCGCCCGCGCGTTCGAACTCCAGGTGGGGTGAAGCGGGTGCACGTCCTCGCCCACGGGCTCGGCGGCCGCACCGACCTGCCCCTGGACGCCGTCGCCGCCATCGTCGGCGGCGGGGCGGCCGTCGCCGCGTCGTTCCTCGCCCTCACCGCCGCGTGGAGGCGGCCCCGGCTCCACCCGGACGCCGGGCGCCCCCTGCCCGCCGCGCTCGCCCGCCT
>NZ_SMKY01000476.1 GCF_004349235.1 Actinomadura darangshiensis
GTGTCGGGGGTGCGAGGTGGCGGGACGGTCAGGGTCCCGGGGGTGCGGAGAGCGTAGGTGATCGCGTCATCGGGGGGCATCGCGCGGCCTTCGCCCCAGAACTGGGCGACCAGGGGTTCGCCGAGTTCGCGGCGGATCGGTTCGAGGGTGCGTTCGCGGCGGGCGCCGGTGCCGGGTTCGCGGCCGGCGGCCTCGCGGAGCGCGGACGCGGCGCCGGCGAGCAGCACCGCGCCGCGGGCGTCGCCCTCGCGGGCGACCAGGTCGGCGAACGCGTCCAGGGCGCGGGCCATGTCGAGCCGGATGCCGGACGAGCGGCTCAACGTGAGGCTCTGCGCGAGGGAGTCGCGGGCGGACGGGAGGTCGTCCTGTTCGAGTGCGACGCGGCCCAGGCCGGCGAGGGCGCGGGCCATCTCCGGGCGTGCGCCGATCTCGGCGAGGATGGGCAGGACCTCGGCGTAGTGGCCGCGGGCGGACGCGGTGTCGCCGCGCAGCTCGGCGAGCCGGCCGAGGCCGATCATGGCGTGCGAGGCGCCCCACAGCTGGCCGATGTCGCGCATGACGGACACGGCCGTGTCGAGGTGCTCGCGGGCCTCGCGCAGCCGCGAGTTGCGGATGAGCAGGTAGCCGCGGGCGGCGGACGCGTAGGCGCGGTTCCATTCCTGGCCGGGGCCGACGGCGATCGCGTCGGCCTCGTCGAGGCGCTTGGCGGCGTCGGTGAACCGGCCGCCGCGGGCGAGGCATTCGGCGGCGGTGATCAGGGCGGTCGCGGCCATGAAGTCGTCCCCGGCCCGGCGGCACGGGGCGAGGGCCTCCTCGGCGTACCGGGCGGCCTGGGCGGAGTCGCGGCCCCCGGCGGCCAGCTGGGCGCGGCCGGCGAGCGCCGGGCCGAGGACGTCCGGGGCCGGCCTGCGGCCCGAGGCGAGGAAGCGGTCGGTCCAGCCGGCCCACTCGGCGACGCGGCCGCGGACGATCCAGAAGGTGCGCAGGGCGGTGCAGATCCGCAGGCCCTCGGCGGTGTCGCCGTGGTCGAACGACCAGGTCAGCGCGGACCGGACGTTGCCGAGCTCGACGTCGTACCAGGTGAACAGCGCGACCCGGTCGGCCCAGGGCGCGGGCTCGCGGGCGACGGCGATCCGGCCGTGCCGCTCCGCGGCCGCGAGAACGGCGTCGCGATGCCGGCCGCGGACACCGGCCTCCTCGCCGGCGTCGGCGAGCCGCTCGGCCGCGTACTCGCGGATGCTGTCGAGCTGCCGGAACCGGACCTCGCCGGCGATCTCCCCGGTGACCACGACGAGGGACTTGTCGACGAGGGCGGTGAGCAGGTCCAGGACGTCGTCGGCGGGCAGCGCGTCGTCGGAGCAGACGTGCTCGGCCTGCTCCAGCGTCCAGCCGGCGAAGACCGACAGGCGCCGAAGCAGGGTGCGCTCCGGCTCGTCCAGCAGCCCGTGGCTCCAGTCGATCGCGGCGCGCAGGGTGCGCTGCCGGGCGGGGGCGGTGCGCTCCCCCGCGCTGAGCAGCCGGAACCGGTCGGCGAGGCGGCGCGCGATCTGCTCGGCCGACAGCACCCGCACGCGGGCGGCGGCGAGTTCCAGCGCGAGCGGCATCCCGTCCAGGGCCCGGGTGACCTCGTGGACGGCGTCGGACGCGCCGAACCCCGGCCGGGCCGCCCTGGCACGCTCCATGAACAGCCGCACCGCCTCGTCCGGCTCCAGGGGTGGCACCCGCCACACGTTCTCCCCCGCCATGCGCAGCGGCTCCCGGCTCGTGGCGAGGACCCGCAGCCGCGGGCAGCGGGCCAGCAGCATGCCGGTGAGCTTCGCGCACTCCTCGATGACGTGCTCGCAGTTGTCGAGGACGATCAGGGTCGCGGGCGCGTGCAGCGCGTCGGCGAGCGTCTCGGTGAGCGGGCGGCCGTCCTCCTCGGCGATGTCGAGGACGGCGGCGACGCGCCGCGCGACCGGCTCCGTCGTCCCGTCCGGGCGGACGTCGGCGAGCTCGACGAACCAGACGCCCTCGGTGCGGGCGTCCGCCATCGTGTGCGCGACGTGCAGCGCGAGGCGGGTCTTGCCGATGCCGCCCGCCCCGCACAGCGTCACGGCCCGCATGCTCTCCAGCAGCCGGCCGAGGTCGGCGACGTCGCGTTCGCGGCCGACGAAGGCGTTGGGCTCGCCGGGGAGGTTGGTCTTGACGGGAGTGTTCGGCGCGGTCATGCTCCCTGCCGTTCCGTCCGGTGTTCTCGCGGATCCAGGACGTCCGTTATGGCTCTGTGAGTGTGGCATCGCTCTGCGTGATCCGCCACGGTTTCGCGGTCTTGATTGTCCACGCGCGCCCGCGCCGATTCCACCTTGGCGGCGCGGTGGCCGTACCGTAGTGCGCCGTGTCCCCCACCTCCGAGAACGCACCCGCCAGTCTCGACGACGTCCTGGTCGGCGAGGCGGTGCTGGGCGTGTACCGGCAGATGTTCGCGGCGCTGGCCCGCGACAGCGGCGCCGTCGTGGACGATCCCGAGCTGGTGGACGTGGCGGAGACGCTGCTCGCGGCGTTCGCCGACGCGGGCGAGGACGGCCTGAGCCGCGAGCAGATGCGGTACGTGTGCCGCCGCTACCCGTCCGAGGTGTTCGAGAACCGGCTGCGGGTGCTGAAGGGGCTCGGCGCCGTCCGCGAGGTGTTCCCCAAACCGAACCAGCTCCGCTACCGGGCGTCGTTCACGAGCGTGGTCGGGCTGATGTTCGTCCGCCGCATGATGCTGGACGGCGGCCAGAGCGAGATGCACCGGCTCCTCGCGCTGGAGCAGCTCAACGTGGCCGACCCCCGCATGACGCCCCAGCAGGCGCGGGACGGCGCGGACGGCCTCTCCCGCGCCTTCCGTCTGTGGAGCGTCGAGCTGGTCACGCTCACCAACGGGACCATCGAGGAGCTCCGCGAGCAGGCCCCGAAGCTCTGGGGCACCGAGGAGATCCTGCTGCGCGCCGAACGGCTGCACGGCGCGATCCTGCGCCGCTGGCCGCAGCTCGACCGCACCTGCACCGATCTGCGCGCCGCCATCTACGCCTACGGCGACGCGTCCCGCCGGGCCGCCGCCCGCCTGTCGGACTCGGCGGGCACGACCCGCAACCTGACCCTGCTGCCGCCCGAGACCTGGCGGACCTTCACCCGCACCGCCTCCCGCGAGGACCTCGCGGCCGTCCTGGACGGGTTCGTCTTCGACGCCCCGGCGCCTTGGCACGAGCCGTCCGCCGTGGTGACCGCCGTGGAGGACGGCCCGCGCGCCACGCCCCCGCGCCCGGCGCCGCCCCGCGCGTCCGTCCCCGACCCGGGCCTGTCGGGCGACACCGGCTCGGACACGGCAGCCTTGGAGCGGCTCCGCGGCATCGCCGAGCAGATCCTCCGCGGCCGCGACCGGATCGCGGTCGAGGACGTCCTCGCCCAGGACTGGGTCACGGCACGCCGCATGCTCGCCGACCTCTCGTCCATCCATCTGCATCCAGAACTCCCCTACCGCCTCACCTGGTCGGACGGCCTCACCGCGAACCCCCAGGACGCCCCCACCTGGATCACCCCCGGCTCGTTCGAAAGGACAGGTCGGTGACCCCCGGTCCGCACCCGCGCACCCACACGCACCCGAGCCCTGGGCAGCGGGCCGCTGATCTCCGGTTCCCCCAGCCGGTTCGAGAGGAGGAGCGCGTGACCGCTGACCCGCACTTCTTCGCAAACACACGCCCCGCACTCCTGGGCAGCGCGCCGGCAATCTCCGTCTCCCCCGGCCGGTTCGAGGGGAGGGGCGCGTGAGTGTTGATCCGCATGTGCTGGCTCGGGCGCGCGGCCGGGTGCTGGGAGGGCCGGCCATGTCCGCGTCCGATCCCGTTCCGCCGGGGATGGTCGCCGCGACGGACGGCGCGCGCGTCTGGCTGCTTCCGGAGTGGCCGGACGGTGCGACTCCCGCGCTGCTGGAGGAGTACGAGACCGCGCCCATGCCCCTGGACCGCGCGGGCCAGGCCCGCCGCGTCCTCGCCGCGGCGCTGCGGTGCTGCTGGACGCGCCTCGACGACTCCCCCTGGCCCGGTGAGCCCGCCACGGTCGCCGACGTCCTGGACGTCTACGCGAACATGTCCCGCGGTGACACGGACCTGGCCCGCCGCTGGGCCACCGGCGAACTGCGCCGCCTGTCGGACACCGGCTGGCTTCTCCTGGACGAGGCGACCGGCACCGTCCGGCCCGGCCCCCGGGTCGCCCTGTGGCCGGAAGGCTCCCTGGCCTCCCTGCGCGACCTCCTCCACCGCTTGCCCGAGCCTCCGCAGCCAGAGCCGACGCCGTCCGACCTGTCATCGGTACCTCCCGTGGAACCAGAAGCCGCCCTCGTGAGCAACCCTCCCCCGGCCGCCGACCACCCCGCGCAATTTTCCGGATCTGTGGATAACCCGCCTC
>NZ_SMKY01000477.1 GCF_004349235.1 Actinomadura darangshiensis
GAATCGTAGTACGAACAGTAAGATGTCTATAAGAGACAGATGTAGACGCCGCGGCGGTCCTTGGGGCAGCTGTCGCGGTAGGTGAGGCCGGCGGTCTCCAGCCGGACGGCGAGCCGGCTGACCGAGCTCTGGTTGAGGCCGATGAGGTCGGCGAGCACCTGCATGCGCAGCTCGCCGTCGTCGGCGCGGGACAGCCGGCACAGCGCGCGATACTCCGACAGGCCGATGCCGTGCCGCCGCTGCAGCGCTTTGGCCAGCAGGTTCTCCACGCGTCCGTGCAGGGTGACGATGCCGTCCCAGAGCAGGCCGTCCGCAGTGATCGTGGTGTCGCCGTCAACGCCCATACCCGCACCCGCCTTCGCTTGACAGTCACCTTACCCGCGATGGAGTATCTGCATGTACATACAATACATGCAGGTACATGCAAACACCTAGGAGCGGGTTCATGATCGAGCGCATCGCCACCTCCCCCGACTGGTACGAGCCGTACCGGATCTCCCAGGCCGTTCGCGCCGGCGGGTTCATCCACGTGTCCGGCCAGGCGGGGTTCGACGAGCACGGGAAGACGGTGCCCGGCGGCTTCCTCGAACAGGGCCGGCAGGCGTTCCGGAACGTCCAGCGCGTGCTCGCGGAGGCGGGCGCCGACCTCGACGACGTCGTGAAGATCGGGATCTTCGTCCGGGACATGGCGGCCGACCTCGACGACGTGATCCGGCTCCGCGGCGAGTTCCTCAGCGAGCCGTACCCGGCCGACACGCTCCTGGAGGTCTCCTCCCTCGCCCAGCCCGACTGGCGCATCGAAGTCGAAGCGACCGCCCTCGCCCGCTGAGCACCGCGAAAGGAACGATCATGACCAGCCCGCTGCTGAGGCCCTACGAGGGCCCGCACCTGAAGCTGCCCAACCGGATCGCGATGGCACCGATGACGCGCGGGAGGGCGGACGACGCAACCGCCGTCCCCCACCCGCTGACCAGGGAGTACTACACGCAGCGCGCGACGGCCGGGCTGATCGTCAGCGAGGGCCTGTGGCCGGACGCGCTCGGCAAGGGCGGCCCCGGCATCCCCGGCATCGCCGCCGACGCCCATGTCGCGGGATGGCGCGAGGTCACCGACGCCGTCCACGCCGCGGGTGGGACGATGTTCGCGCAACTCTGGCACGTGGGCCGCCTCTCCCACCCGTTCGTGCTGGACGGTGCGACGCCCGTCGCCCCGTCACCGGTCCGGGTCACGTCCGGGACGATCCTGACCGCGCAGGGCCACGTCGACCATGTGACGCCGCGCGCGCTGACGACCGCCGAGGTGGAGGAGACCGTCGCCCGCTTCGCCGCCGCGGCCCGCAACGCGATGCGCGCCGGGTTCGACGGGGTGGAGATCCACGGCGCGAACGGCTACCTCGTCCAGCAGTTCTTCGCCGACAACACCAACCTGCGCACCGACCGCTACGGCGGTTCCCGCAACGGCCGCCTCCGCTTCGCCCTGGACGTCGTCGACGCCGTCACGGACGCGATCGGCCCCGAACGCGTGGCCTTCCGCATCTCCCCCGACGGCCTCAACAACGAGATGGTCGAGCACGACCCCCAGGACACCTACCGCGCACTCGTCAACGCCCTGGCCCGGTACGACCTCGCCTACCTGCACGTCATCGAGCGCGGCACCTACGGCGCCCTCGCCGACCTGCGCCCCCGCTGGCCGGGCACTCTGATCGGCAACTTCGACGCCGCCGAACCGACCTCCCAACGAGCCGGCGAGCAGGTCGTCGCCGAGGGCCTGGCCGACCTCTTCTCCTACGGCCGCCTGTTCATCTCCAACCCCGACCTGCCCGCCCGCTTCGCAACGTCCGCCCCCTTGACCAGCCGCATCGAGAACCTCACCTACGGAGGCAGCGCAAAGGGCTACACCGACTACCCGGCAGCCACGTCCGCCTAACCGCAAAGGCTGGGCCGAGCCCCGTTGGTGAAGCAGGAAGCAGTGCCGCGGGCGTGCGAGGGCTAGGACGGGACGGTCCAGAAGGCTTGCTCGTGGTGCATGCCTTCCAGGAAGAGGCGTTCGGCGATCGCCGGGGCGGCGTCGGACTCGTCGATCATCTGGGCCATGCGCGTGGACAGGGCGGCGAAGGCCGGGTCGGCGTAGGTGTCGACCCAGCGGCGGTAGCGGGGGTCGGACGGCGGGTTCTCGGCGAGGATGCGGCCGAGGGTCGAGTAGCCCCACATGCAGGGGTAGAGGGCGGCGAGGCCGTCCGCGTAGACGGCGGCGCTGTCCAGGAGGAAGGACGTGTAGGCGGCGCAGGCCGGGCCCTTCTTCGCGCCCTCCAGGTCCGCGCCGAAGTCGGACGAGAGGGATCGATGCAGCTCCAGCTCGTCGTGGAAGGTGGCGTGGGCCAGGTCGACGAGGTCGCCCAGATGGGCGTCGGGAGCCTGCCATGCCAGACGGGAGAAGACGCGCACGTAGTCGTGCAGGAAGAGGTAGTCCTGCTCAAGCAAGGAGCGGAATACCGATTCGTTCAGGTCACCTTGGGCGATGCCCTGCACGGTGGGGTGCTTGAGCTGTTCGTCGACCAGGGGACGGCCGAGGGTTTCCAGGTGCGCGGCGAGACTCATGGCCGCAAGTCTGCCCGTAAAACGACCAGACCCCGCCGGGAGACCCGGCGGGGCGCTGGTCTGCACCGGTGTGTGGGTCGCCTCTCGGCGAAAGGCACAACACGGCTCCAGCCGGACGGTATTCCGTGAAGGCAAAAGGTGAGGCCCGGGGACACCAGGCACACCGGCTGTCATGTGTAACCGATGGGCCCCCGGGATTGTTCCCGGCCCCCGGGATCGGCGAAGGTTCCCGTGCGGCGGATGGTGGACCAGCCCAGGCGGGCCCCCATCAGCGCCGTGACCACCGACTGGACGACCACCAGATACATGAGCTGCCGGTAGACGAACTGCTGCAGCGGCAACGTCCAGAGTGGACGGACGCTCTCACCGTCCAGCCATAGGGCGTAGGCACCGGCGGCGGCCTGCGCGGCGACGAAGAGCGTCCACGTGACGGCGGGCACGGCGGGGTCTAGGAAGACCAGGCCGAACAGTGCGAACAGGTCGATGGCCGGTGCGAACAGTGGGAGCAGCACCTGGAACACGGTGAGGTAGGGCAGGCAGCGGCGTCCGAAGCGTCCGGAGCCGCCGCTTTCGATGACGGAGCGGCGGTGCTTCCACATCGCCTGCATCGTCCCGTAGCACCAGCGGTAGCGCTGCCTCCAGAGCTGGCGCAGCGAGGAGGGCGTCTCCGTCCAGGCGAGGGCCTTCTCCTCGTAGACGACGCGCATCCCTGTGCGGCATATGGCCATCGTGAGGTCGGTGTCCTCGGCCAGGGTGTCGCATGGGACGCCTCCCACTTCGGCTAGGGCCGACCTCCGGAACGCGCCGATCGCACCCGGGACGGTCGGCATGCATTGCAGGACGTCGAACATCCGCCGGTCGAGGTTGAATCCGATGACGTACTCGATGTGCTGCCAGCGCCCGAGGATGCCGCCCCTGTTGGCGACCTTGGTGTTGCCGCTGACCGCGCCTACCTCCGGGTCCGCGAAGGGGGCGAGGAGGTGCCGGAGGGTGTCGCGCTGGAAGACGGTGTCGCCGTCCACGAGGACGATGATCCCGGCTTGGGTGACGTACAGGCCCGCGTTGAGCGCGCTGGGTTTGCCGCCGTTCGGCTTCCGGATCAGGTGGACGCCCGGCAGGCCGATCGAGTCGACGATCGCGGGCGTGCCGTCGGTCGAGCCGTCGTCCACGACGATCACTTCGACGGTGCCCGGATAGTCGGTGTCCACGAGCGACACGACGGTCGCCGAGATGCCGGCCTCCTCGTTGTACGCGGGGACGATCACGGAGACCGGCGGGAACGGATCGGGCGGCATCTCCCCGTACTCGACCATCTCGGGCATGACCGGCGGACGCGGCCGCCGCACCCGCCGCATGTGGATGTGCGCGAAGAGCAGCAGGAGCACGAGCCTCAGCACGTACAGGATCCCGGCGATCGCGAACAGCACGCCCATCGTGCCGGTGAGCGCGGACGCGGCCCGCTGGGCGGTGACCAGCGTCCAGCCGACGGCGCGCTCGTGCACGGGCACCGCGACCTCCGCCGACGGCATGCCCAGCGCCTGCGTGAGCGTGGTGAAGCGGTAGCCCCGCGGCTGGAGCCGGTCGAGGATCCGCTCGACGGCCGCCACGGTCTCGGACCGGTCGCCGCCCGAGTCGTGCAGCATGACGACGGCGCCCTCGCCCCGGCCGTCCGCCGCCAGCGCCCTCTCGACGATCTTCTCGGTGCCGGGACGCGTCCAGTCCTCGGTGTCGCGGTCGGTGAGGACGACCACGTACCCGTCCCCGCC
>NZ_SMKY01000478.1 GCF_004349235.1 Actinomadura darangshiensis
ACCGAACTCCACTCGACCCCGGCGACACCCCCCGCCCGGCCGCCCACCGCACCCGAAGCGGCCTGGCCACCACCGTCGTGATCGACGTCCGGCGGCATTCTCGACGCGATGGCGGGGGTGTCGGTCACGGCTACGACGGCGGCGAAGCCGACGCCGAAGCGGCCCGCCGTTCGCGTGTCGTCGCGTTTGGACGACGCGCGGAGGGTGGACAGGGATTCCACGCCCGCGGCGTCCAAGGGGGCGCCGGTGTTGGCAGCGGTCAGGACGGTGCCCGACAGGGTCAGGCGCAGGTGGCCGGGAACGGCGGCGCGCCGGGCGGCGTCGGCGGCGTTCTGGGCCAGTTCGATGACGAGGCGGTCGCGGTAGCCGCCGAGGGCGTGGTCCTCTTCGGCGTTGGCGTCCTCGCGGAAGCGGGCCGGCGACTCGGCCCAGGCGCGCAGGACCCGCTCCCGCAGGGCCCGCGCGCCGAAGACGTCCTCCATGGGATCAGCTGTGGCCGAGGGCCTCGTCGTCGAGGGACGCGGTGTCCTCGGCACCGCCGGCGGGGACGACCTCGTAGCCCAGCTCGTCGATCACCGGCGGGTTGTGCTCGGAGGCGGCCGGGATGTCGACGGCCTCGGAGTGGGCGCCGCAGCCGTGGTCGGCGGAGACGACACGGCCGTCGTCGGGGGCGTACTCGTTGGCGCACACGCCGAAGACCTGGCGCAGCTCGCCGGCGAGCGCGACGAAGAAGCCGCAGGTGGAGCACTGGGCGGGGGCGGACGCGGCGATCGGGGCGCGGGGCCCGGCGACGCCGTCGTACCAGCGGGCGGCGGCCTCGTCCCGTCCCTCGCGCGACAGCACCCGGACGCGGCCGAGGCCGAGCTCCCAGTTCGCCTCGCGGTCGGTGGAGTCGTCCACCTGCGTGAAGCCGGCGGCGAGCCGGACGTCGTCGGGCGCGGTGGGCAGCAGGTCGCCGGGG
Source organism: Actinomadura darangshiensis (assembly GCF_004349235.1). Taxonomy (GTDB): domain Bacteria; phylum Actinomycetota; class Actinomycetes; order Streptosporangiales; family Streptosporangiaceae; genus Spirillospora; species Spirillospora darangshiensis. The sequence goes on from NZ_SMKY01000478.1 coordinate 962, forward strand.
CCGAGGTCACCGGGGCGCAGCCGCTCCAGCCACGGCACCCACGGCGGCGCGAGCAGCGCGTCGTCGCCGGGGAGCAGGACGCACTCGCTGACCGTGACGTTCCTGGCGCGGGACGCGCGGGTCACGGTGACCGCCCAGCGCCAGCCCGTGTACGCGGGGTCGAGGCACGTGAAGTAGTGGGTGACCACGCGGTCGGCGTCGGGGCGGACGCCGAGGTGCTCGCCGACCTGGTCTGGGGAGGCCATGTCCTCGGCGGACTCGCGGGCGATGTCGACGGCCTCGGCGCAGGCGGTGTCGACGGCGGGCGTGCGGGTCCGGCGGGCGGGCCCGGAGGTGGTGCGCGCGGCGGCGGGAAGCGCGGGGCTGGACTGACGCTGTGGGCTCACCCGTCAATTCTCGCCCATCCGAGGGCGTGGCCGGGCACATGGTCCGCGGTCTCCGCGAGGTGAGCCCGCATCCCAGCGGGGAACGTACTCTCAATTGAGCCACTCCGAATGGCCGTGCCACGACGAACCGCCGGGACGACCGCAGGGGAGAGATCAGGGCTTATGGGAGACCGGACACGGGCGGGACGGCCGGTGCGCGCCGTCGCCGGGGGCGTGGCGCGGGCCTGCCGCGGCGGCTGCTCGGCCGTGCTCGGGACCGGCCGGCTCACCCGCCGCGTCACGCACGCGCAGGGCGCGGGCCGCAGCGGCCTCGGCAGCCTGATCGAGTCGTCGGCGTTCAACTCCGCCGGCGACGCGCTGGTCACGGTCGCGCTGGCGGGGACCCTGTTCTTCGGCCTGGACGTCAACCAGGCGCGCGGCCAGGTCGCCCTCTACCTCGTCGTCACGATGGCGCCGTTCGCGCTGGTCGCGCCGCTGATCGGCCCGGCGCTGGACCGGGCGCGGCACGTCCGCCGGTACGCGATCGCGAGCACGTTCGTGATGCGGGCGCTGCTGTGCTGGGCGATGGCGAGCGCGCTTCCGCACGGCGACCAGGTGACGTTCCTGCCGGCGGCGTTCGGGGTGCTGGTGCTGTCGAAGGCGTTCGGGGTCCTGCGGGCGGCGGTCACCCCGCGCGTCCTGCCGGACGAGATCACGCTGGTGACGGCGAACGCCCGGTCGGCCTTCGCGGGCCTGATCGCGGCGTCGATCACCGCGCCGCTCGGTGCCGGGCTCGCGCTGCTGATCGGGGCGGGCTGGGTGCTGCGCATCGGCACGGTCGTGTTCCTGCTCGGCGTCGTGTTCACCATGCGGCTGCCCGCGCACGTGGACGTCCCCGAAGTGCAACCGGACGAGGCGGCCGCGAAACCCCGCCTGCTCCGGCGCGTGCTGCCGCGCGTGGGCCCGGTCGTCGCGGAGGCGATGCAGGCGAACGCCGTGCTCCGCGCGTTCTCCGGCTTCCTGATCATCTACCTGGCGTTCCTGCTGCGGCAGGAGCGGTTCGACCCGGTGTCGCACCATGTCGCGCTCGGGCTGCTGGCGGCGTGCGCGGGCGCGGGCGGCCTGATCGGCACCGCGCTCGGCGCCTGGATGAAGGCGCGGGCGCCGCGGTTCATCGTGTCGGCGACGCTGGCGGCCGTCACCGGCGTCACCGCCGCGGGCGCCGCGTTCTTCGGGCTGTGGGCGGCCCTCGCGGTGGCGACCGCGGCCGGACTCGGCCAGGTGCTCGGCAAGCTGTCCATGGACGCGGTCGTGCAGCGCGAGACCGGCGAGGAGATGCGCTCGTCCACGTTCGCGGTGTCGGAGACCCTGCACCAGCTGAGCTGGGTGACCGGCGGGCTGCTCGGCCTCGGCATGTCGATCGTCGCGGACGGGCGGGTCGCCCTCGCGATCGTCGCGGCCGCCCTGGCCCTCGCGTTCGGGCTGCTGGTGATGCGCCAGGCCGGGTCGCACCGCGGCGCGCGCCGGCCGGGCCGGCCCGCCACGATCAAGGACGCGCACCCCGAGATGCGCGCCTGACCCGCGGCGCCTGACCCGCGGCGCCTGACCCACGGCGCCCGGACTACGGGGACGACAGGTCGTCGGCGACGGCCCGCAGCACGGTCGCGATCTTCTTGGCCTCCGCCGGCGCCGGGTGCTTGCCGCGCCGGTAAGTGTTGGAGATCACGTCCAGCAGCTTGATCAGGTCCTCGGTGATGACGACCATCTCGTCCGGCTTCTTGCGGCGCTGCTTGGCGATGGTCTTCTCCACCGACGGCAGCGTCTCCAGCACCCGGACCTGCAGCGCCTGCTGCCCGCGCCGCCCCTCGACCACGCCGAACTCGATGCGCTGGCCCGGCTTGAGCGCCGTGACCCCGCCCGGCAGCGCCGAGGAGTGCACGAAGACCTCACCGCCGTCGTCGCGGGTGAGGAAGCCGAACCCCTTGTCGGAGTCGTACCACTTGACCTTGCCAGTCGGCACCGGGAACCTCGTTCGGTAATCGTCCTGAATCGCCCCCAAGATTAATGCCTCGCCGCGGGCCGGCGAACACGCCGGGCACCCCCGCGAGGCCCCGTGGGGCAACGCCTTGAACGCTATCCGGGACGCCTCGCGACGGCACCCCGATTTCGGCCGGGACTCAGGCCGTCCGGTACCCGCCGAGCCACTCCGGGAAGGCCAGCAGGTCCGGCAGGACGACATCGGCGCCGTAGGCCGCGAGAGCCTCCGAGTCGAACGCCCCGGTCGCGACCGCCACCGCCGTCGCCGACGCGGCCCGCGCGGCGTCCACGTCGCCGGTGTGGTCGCCGATGTAGGCGCCGGTGCCGTGCGCGCGCAGGGCGGCGCCCTTGTCGGCGCCGAACAGGCCGCCGACCACGGCGTCCGCCGCGAGCCCGAGGAACGTCACGGTCCGCTCGGTGTCGGCCTGGTTCTTGCCCGACACGACGACCACGCGCCCGCCCCTGGCCCGCACCGCGTCCAGCGCGGCGACGGCCCCCGGCATCAGGACGGTCGCCGGGATCGCGATGCCGGCGTAGATCTCCCGGTAGCGCGCCGCCATCGCGGGCACCTCGTCCGGCGGGAACCAGTAGGCCAGCTCCTCCTCCAGCGGCGGGCCAATGCGCCGCACCACCAGGTCGGTGTCGATCGGGACGCCCGTCTCCGCGGCGAGGGACGCGTAGACGGCGCTGATCCCGGCGCGGGTGTCGGCGAGCGTCAGATCGAGGTCGAAACCGACGGCGAACCCGGTGTCGGGGGATTTCGGGAGATCAAGGTCAAGCACGTCCCACAGGGTAAGGGGCTGGACACACGCGAGGACCCGCGCTCTCCTGGTAGTGGCGATGCGACGGGATCCGAGTAGGAGAGCGCGGGACCGTGCTCCTCCTATACCCGGAGCCTCGTCCGCAAACCGGCTGACCAGGGAAAACACTGCACCAGAACGCACCACCCCCACCCCAAGGA
>NZ_SMKY01000479.1 GCF_004349235.1 Actinomadura darangshiensis
CCCCCGGCCGCCCCCCGGCCGCAGACGACGCGCCGGCGGCGCGGCACCCGCAGGGGTTCCTCGGCACACCGCCCGGACTCGTCCTGCCCGGCGGCACGCCCTGCCGCATCCCCGGCTCGGCCTACAGCGCCTCCTGGGTCTCCGGCGCCGCCCGCCCGCCCGGCACCGGAACCCTCCTGATCGCCTACACCGACGTGTGCGTCCAGCAGACCTCCATCGCCACCCAGGGATTCGGCCTCGTCCAGTACCGGCCCGCCGGCAACACCCTCACCGGCCGCGCCAAGGTGTTCGCCGCACCCTCCCTGCCGCCCCAGCAGAACCTCGGCTCACCCGTCTTCGCCGGCGGGCACCTGTACCTGTTCGCCGCCGTCTGCGACGTCCACGGGCCCGGCGCCTGCACCTCCGGGCGCGTCACCCTCGCCCGCGTCCGCGCCGACCCCGGCGCCTGGCGCGACCCTGCCGCCTACCGGTACTGGACGCCCGGCGGGTGGACCCGCGACGCGTTCCAGGCCGCGAGCCCGGTTCCCGGCGCCGCGCCCTACGCCGTCCAAGTCGCCGACTACACCGCCCTCGGCAAGGGCCTGGTCATGGTCGAGCAGCGCGGCTTGGACGGCCGGTACCGGCTGTGGCGCGCGCCCGCACCCGAAGGGCCCTGGCGTCCCGCCGGGGACGGCACCGTGCCCTGCTCCGGCGGATCCGGGTTCGACCAGTGCCGCGCCCTCATCGGCCACCCCGCCCTCAGCACCCGCGACGCGCTGCTGCTGTCGTACTACGACCCCGCCGGCGACCACGTCACCGTCCGCGCCGTCCCCTGGTGACCCCCCGTGCGCTGGTCAGCTGGCCCACAGGCGGCGCTTGCGGTAGCGGGGCTCCCACATCACCCGGTTCAGCTCCCGCAGCGGCTCGGGCAGCGCCGTCAGGAACCGGCTGCGCTCCACCGGCGCTATCCCGTCCACCACCCACGGGACGAACAGCGGCGTGCCCGCCTCGCAGCGGCGGCGCGCCTCGCCGGCCAGCGCCCGCCACTCCCCGTCGGCCAGCACCGCCTCCGCCAGCGGCAGCGCGCTCATCTCCTCGTGCCGCAGATGCAACTCCAGTGCCTCCCGCAGGTCGCGCACCGCGCCCGGCAGGTCGCCGCCGCCCGCCATCGCCGCGTCGACCCGGCCGATCAGCGGGACGGTCCGGGCGTGCTCGGCGCGCATCTCCTCCAGCACCGCCCGCTCCGCGCTGCGGCCCGCCGCCCCTCCCGGCAGGTGCCCCGCCACGGCCCGCTCCACCCGCGGCCACAGCCACTCGTCCTCCAGGTCGTGGTGCAGCCGGATCTGCTCCTTGAGGTTCTCCCAGCCCGCGCGCACGTGCGGGGCGCGCCCCTTGCCCGCCGCCGCGGCCGCCGCGAGCCGGTCCAGGTCCCGGCGGAACGCGTCGTGCGCGGCGTGCAGAAGGGTGCGGCACGTGGTGTGGCGCGGCCGGACCGCGAAAGTGTCCATACCTCTATGAGGCCGCGGCGGTCCCGGATGTGACCTCTTCGCGCGTGCGCGAGATGAACCTCACACGCGCCAGCCGAGGGAGGCGTCAGCCGGATCCGCACCGGGACCCCGCACCCGCGATGACCGCCGCGCGGGCCGGCGGGATGCGGTCAGCCGCGCCGCGGGGTGACCAGGCCCGACTCGTAGGCGAACACCACCAGCTGGGCGCGGTCCCGCGCGGCCAGCTTGGTCATCGCCCTGCTCACATGCGTCTTGGCGGTGGTCGGGCTGATCACCATGTGGGCGGCGATCTCGTCGTTGGACAGGCCCCGGGCCACCAGCGCGGTCACCTCGCGCTCGCGGTTGGTCAGCACGCCGAGCGCGTCCGGCGGCGGCGCGGTCTCGGGGCGGCGGGTCACGTACTCGCCGATCAGGCGGCGGGTGATCGCCGGGGACAGCAGCGCGTCGCCGCGGGCCGCGACCCGCACGCCCTGCAGCAGGTCGGCGGGCTCGGTGTCCTTGACCATGAAGCCGCAGGCGCCCGCGCGCAGCGCGTTGAAGACGTACTCGTCCAGGCCGTAGTTGGTGAGGATCACCACGTGGACGCCGCCGAGGCGCTCGTCGGCGGCGATCAGCCGGGTCGCCTCGATGCCGTCCATCACCGGCATCTGGATGTCGACGAGGGCGACGTCGGGCCGGTGCTCGCGGACCAGCGCGAGCCCCTCCTCGCCGTTCGCGGCCTCGGCCACCACCTCGATGTCGTCCTCGATCCCCAGCAGCGCCCGGAACCCGCCGCGGATCAGCGCCTGGTCGTCCACCAGCACCACCCGGATCACGACGGCTCCCCCAGCGGAAGCTCGGCGCGGACGGTGAAGCCGCCCCCCGGGCGGGGCTCGGCCCGCAGCCGGCCGCCGAGCGCCGCGACCCGCTCGCGCATGCCGAGCAGGCCCGTGCCCGGCACGGGCGGCACGTCCGAGTCGGCCTTGCCGTCGTCGTCGACCTGCACGACCAGCTCCTCGCCCGCGTACTCGACCCGCACCCGCGCGCCCGCCCCGCCGGCGTGCCGGGAGACGTTGGTGAGCGCCTCCTGGACGATCCGGTACGCGGCCCGGTCCACCTCCGCGGGCAACTCCCGGCGCGTGCCGCACACCGTCACCTCGGCCGGGAGGCCGGTCGAGCGGGCCCGCTCCACCAGGTCGCCGAGCCGGTCCAGGCCGCTGGCCCCGTCCGCGCCCTGGGCCCCGCCGCCCGGGTCGCCGGAGTCGCGCAGCACCTCCAGGGTGGCGCGCAGCTCGCGGATGGCGTCGCCGCTCGCCTCCTGGATGGCCAGCAGCGCCGGGGGCACCTCCTCGCCGCGCTTGCGCGCCACGTGGACGGCCACCCCGGCCTGCACCTTGATGATCGAGATGCTGTGGGTGAGCGAGTCGTGCAGCTCCCTGGCGATGCGCAGGCGCTCCTCGCCCGCCCGCCGCCGGGCCGCCTCCTCGCGGGTGCGCTCGGCCTCGGCGGCCCGCTCCTCGGCCTCCTCCAGGTAGGCCTGCCGGTGCCGCGTCACGATCGCCGCCACGCCGGCCGCGACGAACCAGCCGACCAGCAGCGAGATGCTCTGGAAGTTCTGCCCGGCCCCGTCGGCGCCGGGCAGGTTCACCGCGAAGCCGGCGCCCAGGAACGCCAGGCTCACCAGCGCCGCGGCGACCTGGTGGCCGGCCCTGACCGCGGCGAACACCGACACCATCACCGGGTAGGCGGCCGCCGGGCCCGGCTGGACGTGCGCGCCGAGCGCGAGCATGCAGGCCGCGCTGACCAGCAGCGCCACCAGCGGCGCCCGCCGCCACGCGGCGAGCGCCAGCGACCCGGCGACGAGGGCCGCCAGGTCCAGCGCGCCCGCGTCCGCCGTGACGAGCACGATGACCGACAGCACGACGGCCATGCCCGCGCCGAGCAGGGCGTCCTGGGCGAGCGGCCGCCCGGCGATGAACTCCATTTGTGCAGATTAGAGCCTTCCCGGGCCGGCGGACCTCCACCGGACGTCGCAATGCGCGGCTACTCCCGGTGATGTAGCCGGGCCGTCCCTACTCCCCCGGTGCCGCGCGCAGGAGTCTCCCCCGGCACGATGACCGCCGCCCTGCCCGGACAGCACGATGTCCGGCATGCACACGATCCCGAGCAAGGACGGCCCGAGCAAGGACGGCCGGGGCCCGCGGCCCGGCACGAGACGGCCCACGGCACAGACAGCGGCGCACGAGGGGACCGTGCCCCGATGACCGGCGCGCAAGCGGCCCCCGGACGGACCGCCGCCGCGTCCGCCGCCCGCCCCGGCCTGGTCCTCGCCGCGGTCGCCGTCGTGCAGTTCATGGTGTCGCTGGACCTGTCGGTCGTGAACGTCGGGCTCCCGCAGGTCGCCTCCGGCCTCGGCTTCAGCGCCGTCGGCGTCACCTGGGTGATCCACGCCTACGCCCTCACCTTCGGCGGGCTGCTCCTGCTCGGCGGCAAGGCCGCCGACACCTACGGCCGCAGGCGGGTCCTGCTTTTCGGGCTCGGCCTGTTCGGCCTCGCCTCGCTCGCCGGAGGGTTCGCGCAGGAGCCGGGCCACCTCGTCGCCGCCCGCGCCGTGCAGGGCGCCGGGGCCGCCGCACTCGCCCCGGCCGCGCTCGCGCTGCTGGCCACGACGTTCCCCGCGGGCCGCGCCCGCGTCAAGGCCTTCGGGATCTGGAGCGCCGTCAACGCCGCCGGCGGCGCCCTCGGCGTCCTCATCGGCGGGCTGCTCACCGAGTACGCCGGCTGGCGCTGGGTGATGTTCGTCAACGTGCCGATGGCCGCCGCCGCGCTGGCGATGGCCTGGCG
>NZ_SMKY01000047.1 GCF_004349235.1 Actinomadura darangshiensis
CACCACCGCGATCGGCGCCTTCATCGACGGCTGGAACGACCGCTGCGAACCGTTCTCCTGGACCAAGGACGCCGACGAGATCATCGCCAAAATCAAAAGAAAAGAAACTTTTCGAGCGAGACACTAGCCGTCCTGTATCCGGCTCTCAACGGGATTGAAGCGACTGTATGCGGCATCACCGGAGACCCTGCGGTCGTCCCACGACTGGACGCCGACCGTGTGGAGCGGATCTGTGCCGTAGCCCTTGCCGAACCGAACCGGCATGCTGCAGCACGAACGTTGGAACGGCTGTTGGCCGGCATCACGGACCAGCTCACACCTGGGTTAGTGAACCGGGGATTGTTCGCCACCCACGAACTGCGCCAAGGAGTACCGCAGCGAGCTGACTGGCCGCAGGCATGCCAGGCGGCCACGCCGCTTCTTGGAATGACCGGATTGGAGTTGATCCGGGCGCTCGGCCACTTCAGTGTGCCGCGCGGCTCGGACGCGCTCCTGCTCACGGACGAGGGGACATCCCGGGCGATAGCTGTTCTGCTGGACGAGAGCGAGTTGTTTGATCGGCCGGGTGCCCGCTTCGGCTCGCAGTCGCCCATCGCACACGCTAGATGGCTGGCTGAACGCGAGAACGTCCGGTGGGTGATCGTGTTGCGGGGTAGCCAGATCCGCATTCACCCGGCCGAGCCCGATATCGGGGTTGGCCGGAAGAGCCCGAGCGAGACTTATGCCGAGTTAGATCTGGCGCTTCTACCGCCGGAGGACGCAGGGTACCTGCAGTTGTTCTTCTCACCGGCAGGGCTTCAGCCCGGTGGCACCATCGACCAGATCCTGTCAACGTCGGCGAACTTCGCCGCCGACCTGGGGACTCGCCTGCGGGAACGGATTTACCGCGACGTCGTCCCGGGCTTGGCGGTCGCGATCGCCGGCCGGATGGGCGCCATCTCTGAGGACGAATTGGAGGAGGCCTACCACCGCACCTTGCTCATCCTGTTCCGGTTGCTCTTCCTTGCCTACGCCGAGGACCGCGACCTGCTGCCCTACGGGCGTAACCCCCGCTATAGCCGCCACGCGGTCAAGACCCTGGCCCAGGAGTTCGCAGCCGAACCCGACCCGCGGTTCGATCCAGCCGCAACATCGTTGTGGGACGACATCCTCACTGTGTGGCGTGCAGTCGATGAAGGCAACCGCGGATGGGACGTTCCCGCCTACAACGGCGGTCTGTTCTCCCATGATCCGCAGCGCAACCCGTCCGGTGCCGCACTGACCGGCCTCCGACTGACCGATGCTGAGTTCGGGCCCGCACTGCGGGCGCTGCTGGTGGACAGCGGTGAGGACGGCACCCAAGGACCGGTGGACTTCCGATCGCTGTCCGTCCGGGAGTTCGGCACCATCTACGAGGGGCTTCTGGAGTCATCGCTGTCACTGGCCCCGACAGCGCTCACGATCGATGCCAAGGGCAAGTATCTGCCTGCTGGAGACGGTGACACCGTCGAGGTTTCGGCCGGACAGGTGTACCCACACAACAAGTCGGGCGTGCGCAAGTCGACCGGCTCCTACTTCACCAAACCTTTCGCCGTAGACCACCTGCTGGACCATGCGCTGGAGCCCGCCCTCGCCGGCCACCTGGACAGAGTCCGTGCCCTCTTGGACGCTGGCGACGAGGCCGGAGCAGCCGACGCCTTCTTTGACTTCCGGGTCGCGGACCTGGCCATGGGGTCGGGGCACTTCCTGGTCGCCGCAATCGACCGGATCGCCATCCGACTCACCTCCTTCGTGGCCGAGCACCCCATCCCTGCAGTCCACGACGAGCTGACCCGGCTGGGCGACGCCGCCCGCGAAGCTCTCGGCGATCAAGCGGGCGACGTGGAGATCGAGTGGTCCACGCTCCTGCGTCGCCAAGTCGCGCGCCGATGCATCTACGGCCTGGACCTGAACCTGATGGCGGTCGAACTGGCTCGGCTGGCGGTGTGGATCCACACCTTCGTACCTGGGCTGCCCATGTCATCGTTGGACCACGGACTGGTTCGGGGCAACAGCCTGACGGGCATCGGCACCATCGACGAAGTGCTGGATGTCCTGGACCCGGATACTGGTGGCGCCACCATCAGCATCTTCGACGAGCCCGTCCGTGATGCTCTGGAAACGGCACGAAGCCGGCTGATGCGTGTGGCCCGCACAGCGGAAGCCACCAAGCAAGAGGTGCACGCGGCCGCCCGCGCCTACAACGAGGCGCTCTCGGAAGCCACGGACGCCACCGCCCTGTTCAACGCAGCCATCGCAGTGCGCCTCGGCCTCCTCACAAATATCGCCACCCCTGACCAGGCGATCACGAAAGGCAACAGCACCGACATCCGCACCCGGATGGAAGAGATGCTGGTCGCCCACATGCCAGCGAGATTCCCCGAAGTCTTCCTGCGGGACCGGCCCGGATTTGATGTGCTCCTCGGCAACCCGCCGTGGGAAAAACTCCAGGTCGAAGAGCATTCGTTCTACGCGCCGCACTTCCCTGGCCTGCGGAGCCTGAGCCAGGCCCAAGCCAACCAGGAGATGGAACGCATCCGCCGCGAGCGGCCCGACCTCGCGCAGGAATACCGTCGGCAGACGGACGCGATGCAACTCGTCAAGACAGCCCTGGCGAAAGGGCCGTACCCAGGTCTGACAGTCGGCAGGCCCGACCTGTACAAGGCGTTCGCGTGGCGCATGTTGCACCTGACCCGCAGCGGCGGCCGTATCGGGGTGGTGCTTCCCCGCAAGGCACTCGAAGCCAGCGGAATGGCCGATTGGCGTCAAGTCGTCCTCCGCGAGGGAACGGTCACCGACCTCACCACGCTCACCAACACGGGCCGGTGGGTGTTCGATGACGTCCATCCGCAGTACACCATCGGGTTGGTCGCCCTGCGCGTAGACCGGTCACCCGAACCGGGACGACAACTCCCGCTGCGCGGCCCCTTCCACAACCTTGCCAGCTTCCATGCCGGAACAGTGAACCCCGCCGACGAACTGCCGGTCGACGCCTTACTGGACTGGTCGGAACCGGCTGCGATCCCCCTGCTGCCCGACGCCGATGCCCTCCGAGTCTTCCTCACCATCCGGGAGCATCCCCGGCTCGACCAGCCGGGCCCGGGCTGGCACGTCCGGGGGCTTCGCGAACTTAACGCCACCGACGACAAGCACCACTTCCGGTTCGACTACGCCCCAGGACTATGGCCGGTCTACAAGGGCGAATCCTTCGAACGATGGAATCCCGAAACGGGAACCGTGTACGCGTGGGCAGACCCCGCACACATCACCGACGTTCTTCAAGCCCGTCGCGCCAACCAGGTCCGAACGAGGAAGTCGGCCTTCTACCGGATGCCGACGACGTGGGCGGCCGACCCGAACACCCTGCCTTGCATGGCTCCCAGGATCGCCTGGCGGGATGTCGCACGGGCCACCGACAGCCGCACCATCGTGGCCGCGCTCGTGCCACCGCAGACCATCCTCACCCACCAGGCCTTCTACCTTTTCTGGCGAGACGGAGGAGCCAAGCAACAGGCCTACGTACTCGGCGTCATCTCCGCCATCCCCTTCGACTGGTTCGCCAGGCAAATGGTGGAGTCACATGTGACCGTCGAGTTCATGCGGGCCGCACCGATCCCGCAATTCGACCCGAACGCCGCGCTGTGCCAGCGGGCCGTTCACATCGCCGGCCGACTCGCGGCGGTCGACCACAGATACGCCGACTGGGCCGCCGAAGCAGAGGTCCCCGTCACCTCAGTGACTGACCCGGTCGAACGTGACAGCCTCATCGCCGAACTCGACGCCGTGGTCGCCCACCTGTACGGCCTGAGCCAAGCCGACCTGGAACACATCTTCGCCACCTTCCACCGCGGCTGGGACGGCCATGACCGGCGGGCGGCGGCCTTGCACCAATACGGCCGTTGGGCGCCCCACTCGGTGGCGGAGACGGCATGACGGCCACCCCTTGGCGGGACTTCAGGTCGACGTTCGCCACCAATCATCCCGAACAAGGGCAGACGGTCGCTGATGCGATCAATGTGTTGCTTGCCGGGATGCGGCAGAACCTGGTGGAGCCACCGGTGATCGCGATTGCGTCAGCCTACTTCAACCCGGGAGGCTTCATGCTGCTCGCAGATGAGTTGGAGCAGGCGGGAGCGGTGCGGTTGCTGCTAGGCGCCGAACCAGAGGAATCACAGCAACGGGTACGGCCACTGGCCGAAGGGGTGGGGAGTCAGGCATCGCGCGTCCGGATACGGCGGGCGCTCGAGGGACATGCGCGAGCACTGGAACGCGACCGTGACCTTCTGGGTTTCACCCGCGCCGCCGATTCGTCGGCCCGCCGGCTGGTGCGATGGTTGCGATCCGGCAGGGTGCAAGTGCGCCACTATCAGGCCGGATTCCTGCACGGCAAGGCGTTCATTATGGAGACCGCAATGCCGGGGGTGATCTCAGGGTCAAGCAACTTCACCTTCGCCGGCCTGTCCCGTAACAGGGAACTCAACCTCGGCCAGTACCAGCCGGACACCGTCGCCGCCGTCCGTGAATGGTTCGAAGAGGCGTGGCAGGCCGCGCCCCCGTTCGACCTGGCTGCGCTGTATGAGGCGCGGTGGAACCCGCACCGGCCGTGGGGTGTGTTCCTGCGGATGCTGTACGAGCTGTACGGCGCGGAAGTGGAGGCCGAGTCAGCAGCATGCGGTGGCTCACAGCTTGGGTTGACCGCGTTCCAAACCGATGGCGTCTGGCGGGCGCAGCGGATCATGGACCGCCTGAACGGGGTGATCGTCGCCGATGAGGTCGGGCTGGGCAAGACCTACATCGCCGGTGAAATCCTCCACGAGGCCGTGATCACCAATCGGCAGAAGGCTCTGGTTATCGCTCCAGCGACGCTGCGAGACTCGACATGGCGGCCGTTCTTGAGGGAGAAGAACCTGCCGGCCGATGTCGTGTCGTATGACGAGTTGCTGTCCGGGGTGGCGGACGCCGGACGGATGGGCTCGTCGCTGCAGCCGCTGGACGATTACGCGCTGATCGTCATCGACGAAGCCCACGCACTGCGCAATGCCTCCACACGGCGGGCCGAGGCACTGCGGGCCCTCGCTGAGGGAGCGGTGCCCAAGAGGTTGCTGTTGTTGACCGCCACACCGGTCAACAACAGCCTGTACGACCTTTACAACCTGATCTCCTACTTCGTGACCAACGACGCCGCGTTCGCCGACTCGGGGATCCCGTCGTTGAAGGGCTACTTCGACCGGGCCATGGCCCTGCACCCGGACGAACTGTCACCCGAGCACCTGTTCGATGTGATCGACCGGGTCGCGGTGCGGCGTACCCGCCGATTCGTCCGCCACCACTACTCCGGCGACCGCGTCGTCATCAACGGTGTCACCCGTCAGATCAGCTTCCCGACGCCGCGCGTCCGTCGGGTCGACTACGACCTGGAGGAGGCGCTACCGGGACTGTTCGACCAACTCGCCACCGCGCTCGGCGCCCACTCCGACGACGACCCGGAATCGGCGGTGAACCTGACCGCGCCCAGCGAGGTCCTCAGCCTGGCCCGATACGTGCCTTCCAGGTTCCGGCTCAACAGTGACACCGAGGAACAGTTCGAGCAGCAGAACGCCGGCCTGCTGCGCTCAGCACTGCTGAAACGCTTCGAGTCCTCGGCGTACGCCTTCCAGCGCACCCTGGAGAAGATGATCGCCAGCCACGAACAGTTCCTGTCCGCGCTGGAGCACGGCAAGGTGTTGACCGGCGACGCGCTGCGGGAATGGTCGGCCTCCGACAGCGACGAGATGGACACCTTCCTCGAAGCTCTGCAGGACGAAACACTTGCCGGTGTCCAAGACGCCGCCGACTACGACGTGACCGCGCTACACCAAGCCATCCAAGCCGACCGTGACCTGCTGAAATCCTTCCACCACCAGGTCCAGCAACACCACGCCAGCGCCGACACCAAGATCATCGCGCTGATTGAGGAACTCGCGGTCATCGCCCGGCAGGCCGCTGAGGAGTCCATCACCGAAGACGACGAGCGGGACAAACGCAAGGTCCTGGTGTTCTCCTACTACTCCGACACGGTCGAACACATCCACGGCCAACTCCAGACCGCAATCGAGACCGACCCCCGGTTGTCCGGCTACCGCTCCAGGCTCGCCACCGCCTCAGGTCCCGACCGGCACGGACGCGCCGAAGTCATCGCCGGATTCGCCCCCCGCACCGCCGGCGGCGACGGCGAAGAGGACCGCTACGACCTCATCATCGCCACCGATGTCCTCGCCGAGGGCGTCAACCTCCAGCAGGCCCGCCACATCATCAACTACGACCTGCCCTGGAACCCGATGCGGCTGGTCCAACGGCACGGACGCATCGACCGGATCGGCTCCCACCACCGCGAGGTGTACCTGCGCTGCTTCTTCCCAGACCGGCACCTGGAGAGCCTGCTGGGTCTGGAGGACAAACTCCAGCGCAAACTAAAACAGGCCGCCGCGGCAACTGGAGTGGGCGAGGTCCTTCCCGGCTACACCGGCCGCGACGTCAGCATCACCGAGACCCGAACCGAGATCGACCGGCTCCGCCGCGAAGACGCCACCCTCCTCGAAGAAGGCGGCTCCTCCGCATTGTCCGGTGAGGAGTACCGACGCCAGCTCACCGCCAATCTGAACAACCCCCTGATCCGTCGAACGTTCCTCGGATTGGCCTGGGGCAGCGGCTCCGGTTTCGTCCGCACCGGAGCTCAGCCTGGGCTGGTCTTCTGCGCACGCATCGGCGACCACCCCAAACCCTGGTTCCGCTACGTCCCGCTCACCCCCGACCTGACCATCGACCCCGACGATGACGGCTCACCCATCGTCATCGACGACACCTTGGCCTGCCTCACCGCAGCCGACCCAGGCGGCCCCGACACCCCGGCCGAATTCCCTGACGCGGTCTACCAGGCCGCCATCAACGCCTGGGTGGTCGCCAAGGCCCACATCGTCGACGCCTGGACGCACAACACCGACCCCGCCAATCTCCAACGCCCGGTCCCCAAGGTCATGCGAGACGCCGCAGAACTCGTGCGCCACCACGGCGCGCACCTAGGCGACCGGCAAGACGAACTCGTCGAACGTCTCCAAGCCCCCTACAGTCCCCGCATCCTCCGCACAGTCCGCGCCACCGTGAACCAACCAGGCAGCCCCCAGGAGCGAGTCGACCAAGTCGCGGACCTGGCCGACCGCCTCGGCCTGGTACGCCAGCACGCACCACTACCCCTCCCGCCCATCACCTCAGACGACGTCCACTTAGTCTGCTGGATCGCCATCACGCCCCACCTCGGACCCCTAGACACATAATCCGGGATACCCCGCCACATCATTCAGTTCGTGTCGGGGTGATGGCGCAGGCCTGTGTGCAGGTAGCTCGCCACCATCAGGAACCGGGATCCTAGGGATGGGCCTTGAGCGATGACCCCGAGGTCTGCCAGGAGGGCGTCCAGCTTCCGCCAGACCTACTTCGACGCCGTGGAGCGGGCCAAAGCCGAGTACGTCTGCCCTCGGACGGCGCGGTGACCGCGGTGACCGCCGCGCCTGGGAGGACCGTCACTCCGGCCAAGGCCCGGTACCGACCAGGTGCGGATACGTGTTCTCCTAGGAGCTTCGCCCTCTCACTCTTCGGAGGACCGTGTGGAGAAGATGCCTCTCGCCGTCGAGAAGCTGGTCCGGTTGATGGTCATGCTCCCGCCCGATCAAAGCGAGCCGCTGTGGAAGAGCGTGGCCGCCGACTGCGGCGATCACCACGCGGAGATTGCCTCAATCCGCTGGCACGTCGGTGAGGCGGCCAGAATGTGGCCCCAGGGTGCTCCACGCACTCTCGCCGAGGCGGTGCTCACTGCGTTCGGCGACTCGAGCGAGACGACCCTGCGGCTGTTGTCGGAGGCGATCCTTGCTCGGCAGGGAGCTGGACCGAAGGTAGGAGCGGTCTGGGCCGCCCGGGCCTGCGAGGCCGCCATCGACGTCCTCGCCCATGCCGACTCGTTGGAGGAAGTACTCCACCAGGCCAAAGGTAAATGGAGCCTGCGACCCTGACCACGGCACTACAATCGCCTAGCTCAGACGAGATCGTTCCTCCCGAATGCGCACGTTCGGGGGGAACACCCTCGGGATCCTGACACGGTGGGCATCAGCGCTCGGTTGAGGTGATGACAACATTTGAATAGGCCGCAGGACCCCTCGTGCCCGGCAGGGCGCAACCATGTGGACCCGTTCTGGGTGTTATGGGTGGAAGCTTGAGATACCTTTCAGTGTTGGTTCAGCTCGCGACATGGTATGTAGTCTCAGGTTTCGATGAAGGGGTCGACGTACAAGAGGTGTAAATGCCGTGGCGCGGACGGAAAGGAACTTGCTGCCCGCTGTCCGCAGTTGCGTCACGAGGACGGCACGTGGAATCCGCGGCACGGTACCTGGTACTTCTACCTGGAGCTCGACGCTGGCCCGGGTGGCAAGCGCCGTCGGATTCGCCGGGGCGGATTCACCAGGCAAGAGGACGCTGAGAACGCTCTTGAGGATGCACGGTGCCGGGCATTGCGGGGCTTGGATCCGGGTGTGCGGTACACGCTCGGGCAATATCTTGACGAGTGGCTGGCCGGCCACGGAGGTCTGCGCCGGAGTACTCGCAAATCCTATGGCGAGCACATCGAGTACTACCTCAAACCCCACCTGGGTCACATCGAACTGGACCAGCTACGCGTTTCGCACGTGAATGAGATGTTCGCCGCGATCGACGCCGACAACGAGCGCATCTTGTGGGCGGCCGGGGAACGCCGGCGATTGCTTGCGGCGGTCCGGCAGGCATGGCGATCCGGGGACAAGAACGAGCACAGAGCCGCTCGCGCCGAACTGGCCGGGCTTCCGCCGCATCGCCGGACGGTCGGAGCGGCGACGATGCAGCGCATCCGCGCTACCCTCCGGTCGGCCCTGGCAGACGCGGTACGGCAAGGCCTGACCGCAGTGAACGTAGCGAAGCTGACCAAGCTCCAAACAGGCAAGCGCCCCAAAGCACTGGTGTGGACCAGCGAACGCGTCACCACATGGCAGACCGCCTACGAGCGGGAACTGGCGGCAGAGCGGGCCAGCGGCCATACGGTCAACGCGTTCAAGGTCTGGGTGTCGCTGCCGCGCCCTTCACGGGTGATGGTGTGGACGCCCGAACAGATCGGAATCTTCCTCGATCACGCCGCAGACCACCCTCTCTACCCGCTGTTCCACCTGATGGCATTCCGGGGCCTGCGACGCGGGGAGGCGTGCGGACTCGCATGGCCCGACCTCGACCTGGCCGCGGCGTCGCTGACCGTCCGGGAGAACCGCGTGAAGATCACCTACCAGGAGATCGAGGACGGGAACCCCAAGACCGACGCCGGCGAAGACACGATCCCGCTCGACTCGGGCACCGTCACTGTGCTCGAAGCCCACCACCGTCGGCAGGACGAGGCCAGGGCCGAGTGGGGCCAGGCGTGGCAGGAGTCGGGAAAGGTCTTCACCCGGGAGAACGGCTCGGCACTGCATCCCGACCACGTGACGGACGCGTTCGCCCGGCTGGCTTACGGTGCCGGGCTGCCGCCCATCCGTTTGCATGACCTCCGCCATGGCGCCGCGACGCTGATGCTCGCTGGTGGCGCGGACATGAAACTGGTCCAGGCGCTGCTGCGGCACTCCTCGCTCGCCATCACTGCCGACACCTACACCAGCGTCCTCCCCGAGGTCGCCCGCGAAGCCGCAGAAGCCGCTGCGGCACTGGTGCCAAGGAAGATCCCGGTTGAGGAAGACCGTCCTTCCGTCCTCCCCACGTCCTCCCAAGACAAGGAGGAGTAGCCAGTCACTCCGTGCACACGACACGTTTCCGCAAGCCACATAGGCGATGCGTGAGTGGGCCGCCTGGGACTCGAACCCAGAACCTACGGATTAAAAGTCCGAAATTGTCGTGTCGGAACAGGTTGCACAGTGGCATTGCATGCCGAACCGTCCGCATCTCACCCGATTTCCCTGCTGTCCGATGTTAGTGCATGCCGATTCGTTTCAGAACCGCCGAGCCGACAACGAGCCGCCACAGGTCGTTGGTGATCTTTTGGCATGCTCGGCTGCGGCCTCGCCTGACCTGTACGGACGGAGTAATCGGCAAGTGCAGGGTCCGCGCTCCGTAGGTTCGCTTCGCTTGTCTCCGCGCCTTGCCTGTTCGTCCCCCTTGCGCTTGCCGAGCCGCGGGACGAGCTTGAACCGCCGACTGGTCCGATACGCCAGCAAGGCATGGACGCGCTGGGTATTCGCCAGGCAGCCGGGGCCTACCGTCTGGCGATCGGGCGCCGCCCGCGCCCCCAGCACCGCGCTCGCTGTACGGCGGGGCGCCCTTCATCTTCGGTCGCGCCGGTAGCGGACAGATCGGCCGATCTCGTGGAAGGGCGTCTTCCCATCGGGATAATGGTTGCTGATCCCAGCCACTCGCGTTAGGTGCTGCTTGTGAGCGATCGCCGTGCCCTCCTGATCGGTGTTTCGGAATACGACGGCGACCTCTTCAAGCCACTCGGCGGGACTGTTGATGCCGATATCGGCCGTATGGCGCAAGCGCTCGGGGAATCGGAGTACCTCATCGAACGCTGTGTCCCGAGCCATGGGGTGCAGCCCAATCGTGGGGCGATCCAGCAGGCCCTGCGTCGCGCCTGTGTGGAGGCGCCCGTTGGCGGCGTCCTGCTGATCTACTACTCCGGCCACGGGATAGTGATTGGTGGACAGTCCTACCTGATTCCCAAGGACTTGGTCGCGGACCTGGAGGACAGCACTCAGCCGGACCCCGACAGCCTTATTCCGCTGGTGCCGAAGGCCGTCGAGAAGTGCCCCGCCAGATTGATCGTCCTGGTCGTGGACGCCTGCCGCGACGATCCGTCCGGCCGGTCCGCGCCTGGCTTGTCCGGCGGGCGGCTGTACCACCCACCGAACGGCGCTTTTGTCCTGCTCACCAGCTGTGACCAGGGCCAGACGAGCGGATACGACGAATCGGGGAGCTTCTTCACTCAGATGCTCAGCGAGGTCCTCGCCCGCCGTCACCCCGCTCGCACGCTGGACGAAGTCTTCGAGGCAGCCAGGGAGCGGATGGCCCGCCGGATGGCGCACACCGACGCGCCGGACCAGACCCCGCAGCGCACCTGGGCAAGCGACCGCGTCGCCGGCGCGGAGTTGATCTGCGAGGGCGACCGGATCAGCGCCGCCTGGGAGCGGGCCGTCACACGTACCCGCCTTTGGTCCCGGGCGAGTTGCGACGAGGACCTCGTAGAGAAGACCCGCAGATCCGTCGTCAAGGTCGTTGAGACGTGCGCACGGGACTGGCTATCGTCCGAAGCCTTCCTTCGGGACCATGCCGATCTGTCCGATCCATGGTCGTCGCACTTTTACCCGACCAGGGTCCTCGACGCTCTCGACTTGTGCCTCAGCCCGGACGCGCGCCTCACAGCCCAGGAACTCGGCATGCTCATCGCCGCCCCGTTCCTACGTGAGGCGACCATGGCGGACGGTATCCGTGACGCGGCCCGCCTCCGACCGACCAACTTCGAGCGGCTGTTCGCCAAGGGGCTGCGTGACGACCTCGAACTTACCTTCGCGATGTACGACCACGTCTGCCGCCGGGCTGAGGGGCTGGAGCGACGCCATCGCCTCGAAGCCAGAGACGCCCTAGCCATGTGGCTCGTCCACCGCTGGCTCGTCGCCCGCCCCCGCCTCTGGGAGGGCGCCGCCGCCTGCGAGGTCTCCCGACGGCTGGCCAGGGCCCTGTCCGCCGCCGGAAGTACTGGACGGCTCACCACCGACGAACTCGCCGAAGTGTCCAGGATCCTAATGCACAGCGTGGGCGCCGACGCCGACGACCAGCGGCTCACCGAGCGAATCAAGGGCACCGACTTCACCGACACCACCCGCGCGCTGGCGGCGCTGCTCGCCGTCGCCGGCGCTATGGCAGCCGACACCCGCCGCATGCCGACAGTCGTCGTCGACCACCTTGGCATCACCGACGAACTCCAACTCGGCGCCCTCCAACGCGCAGTCGAGCTTCTCACCTGGGAAGCCGAGGCCGACGGCACGCGTCGCCTGACCGCGACATGCGATCACCCCGCCATCCACGACGCGCTCGAACACGTCGCGAAGGCAGCCGAGCGCGCCCGCATCGAGTTCCCCGGGCTCGGCGGCATGGACCCGGCGCTACTCGAAGGGCTGCCTGCCCGCCTGACCCACGACGGCCTGCGCGCAGTCAACCGTGAGGGGCGCCCTGTATACAAAACGCCGCTGCTCGCCTTCCGGCTATCGGACGAAAAGATCCGCGAACTGCTCATGGGGAGGCAACTCTACGGAGACTCGTCCCTGGCGATCCGCGAGCTGTACCAGAACGCACTCGACTCGTGCCGGTACCGCCGGACCCGTCGGCGGTACCGCGAACTGCGCGGGCTCGATCTCGCTCCCTGGGACGGGCGCATCACCCTAAGGCAGGGTACGGATGCTACCGGGCGCGGTTACATCGAGTGTCGCGACAACGGCATCGGGATGACCGTGGAGGCGTTGAAGAACACTTTTGCCAATGCGGGCGAGCGTTTCGTCTACCGCCAGGACTTCCGTTACGAGCAGGCCCGCTGGCAGGAGCTGGATCCCTCCCTGAGGCTCATTCCCAACAGCCAGTTCGGCATCGGCGTCTTCAGCTACTTCATGATCGCCGAGGAGATCGAGATCAAAACCCGGTCAGTCGACGAGGATGACCAGACCGGGCAGGCGAACCAGATCCGAATCGCGAGCAGCGGAAGCCTCTTCCAGATCACCACGTCGGCCGGCAGTGAGCCGGAGGGTGGGACCAGCGTGCGCTTGTACCTCACCGGCGACGAGCAGGTCTCGGTGCTCCGGACCCTGCGGCGGCTCCTGTGGCTGTCGGAATTCCGGGTCGAGGTGACGGAGGATGAGGTGGGTAGCGAGACCTGGTGGCCCGAGACTCTCCGCCCTCCGGGTGGAACCGCCGAACTGCTCCAGCACGAGACCGACCTGTGGTGGGTCCCGGGCGAGGGCGGCATCACCGCTGACGGCATAAGGACCAACGAGGAGATGCACGGCCTCGTGGTCAACCTGCGGGACGAGAACCGCCCCCGGTTCTCAGTGGACCGCAACACCCTCCAGGGATGGAACAAGAAATGGGTCAGAAGACAGATCCGAGCTTCGCTCCCTTCCTTGGTCGAGTGGCCGCAGTTCTCCCTCACGTGGCTCTGGAAGGTCGCCGGATCCTCTCCGGAGATCGCCCGGCAGATCTTCGAGCACCTTATGGATAATGAGGGCGAGATCAGCATCGGTGGAACCTGGGGCCGCGACGAACATGCTCCGATTCGGGAAATTGGATGCCTGCCCATCGATGAGATTATCATGGCCCAGCGCAACCACTGGTGGATGGGAAATAGAAATGCATGGATCCGGTCCTGGAGAATAGGCGTCTGGGTGAGCAGTGGGATCGTTGGAAGTTATGGGAACATACCTATCCCGCGATCCCTGGAAGGATTTCCCGCGGTGGAGCCCGCCGACGCTCATTCGATTAAGAAGGTCTACGAGGGTGGGGATATCCTTAATAGGGCATCACTCGGAAAGCCGCCCATCGAACTCCTTCTTCAGATACGGAGCCCGCGAGACGAAGTCCCGCTTGAGCGCCTCCGCCGCCTGCGGCGGTTCTCGATCGCTGGCCTCGATGTTTCGCAGTTGCGCAATGTTCCGCTCCCGACACGCAGTCTGGACAAGGAGGAGGAACCTCTCCAGTGGGCCCTGGCCGCCTGGGCCCGAAACGATGCCGCGCAAACCCCATGCTTGGGCGGCTCGTTGGCGCGGGTCTCCGCCCATCTCAACATATCGATCGGTGAGCTTCTCCAGCGGATTGACGATCTCCTTCCGGGGGCCGTCTCCAGTTTGGGACGGGATCTCGATAGCCTTCGCGAGCATGTATTCAACGATATCGAGGTCAAACTTTTCACCAGGGATCTTGACGGCTTGGAGCCCTGGATCGGCCCGGAGGTAACTCCCGCGCATGTGGCCAAGGCTGTGGCCAGGCTCGATCTGGACGTGTCGGCGATAATCGAGATGTTCGACCGCTTCGCCCCACTCGGTTACACGGTCACCATGCGCGATTGTTATCCCGATGAGCTGACTGCCGCGGAGATCGGTGTCCTACAAGTGGTTCCCGAGGTCGGCCGGGTGCTGGCTCCGATCGAGTTCCTGGCATTGGCGACGCGGCTGGAAAAGAACGTCTACGAGCTCGCTCGTGAACTTGAGCGGGTCGTGGCGGCAGGGTTCATCACCGTCCCCGACCTGGCAGGTCTCGGCGGCGGCTACGCGACCGAGGCTGAGGCGGAGATACTGGACACCATCGGGCGACGTCTGGACTCTGAAGAGAGGTACAGAACAAGCCTCTGGTCGGTCTTGTGTGATCTTATGGGAAAGATCGGAATCGAGGGGCGCCCAGGATATGAACGAAGGTTGAAAGATTACGCCAGACTGATCGGGATGTTAGTGCCGGAGCGCCCTATCACCGTTCCCGAACTCTTCTACCTTGCCTGGGAATTAAAGGTTGACCTAGGTGCCGCAATCGAGCAGTGCGTACGGGTCCTTGGTGATGCCGCAGATCTGTCCGTGGTTCCGAAGGAAGCGTGGGAGTCACGGATCTCTGGCCATCGAATCACCGAATATAATGCACTCACTGGCGACCTTTTCGAACACTACTATGCTGTGGACCCAGTCGACTGGCGGATCGATCCTTGGCGCATTCTTGCCTCGTCTGCGCGTCTTCGTCTCTCGGTAAAGGAGATGCTGGAGCGGCTCGACGAGTGTCGTACGGTCGGGGCTCCCGTGCCCGAGGTGAGCGAATCCGTGGCGGCGGACTATCTGGAATTCTTCCCAGACAGCTACGACCTCGCCATGACGAGTGAGGCCGACGAGGGCTATCGGGACCGTCCTGTCAACCGAATCGACGCGCTCCACCTCGTCAAGACCGCCGGGCGGTTCGGGTGGACATTGGCTTACACGGATCAGCGATTCCGTCGGATCGAACCGCTCGGTCTGGAACTCGACTATCCGGCGGACGCCTGCCCGGAGGGGCTCGTCCACTGGCAGGACCTCCTGGTCCTTACCACATCTCTGGACGGGCAGGCCCCGGTTGTCAGCGGAGTCATCAGGCGGGATCACATCGCCGCGGCGGCGAGGGACATCGAGGAATCCGAGGAGCAGGTCGTGGCCAGGCTCCGCAAATACCGACCCCTGTTCGGCTACACAGTGGAAGGCCACGACGATGAGTGGTGATCGGCTCCCGATCGAGACCCACCGGGCCGTCGAGTACCGGCTGGTCGACCACGGGTTGCAGGACGGCGGGTTCACCGTGACGCGTGCCGCCGACGGGGCCCGGTACGACATCATCGGCGTCTGCCCGGGATGCGGGGCGCGGGTCGTCCGACAATGGACGTTCGGGCCGCCTGGGGCCAAGAGCCGGCGGGACGAACGACGCATGCCGAAGCCCGGACCCCGCACCCTCACCTGTGACTGCGGCAGCGTCCACGCAGACCGGCCACCGGAGAACTACGACAAGGGGTGTGGAGCGTTCTGGCAGGTGATGCTCCCGTGAGCCTCGACCGGTACCGCTGGGACATGAAGGCCCAGCAACTTCGGTTCGACAAGGTCGAGACGGCGCGGAGGCAGGCCGAGAGTTGGCGAACCGGCCTTGCCGGGCTTACCACGCTGTTCGGGGCAGTCTTGGTCGTGAAGGGCCGAGACGGGTTCACCGACCTGGAGACGTGGGCCAAGTGGGGCGTCATCGCCCTGCTGCTCCTGGCATTGGCCGCGCTGGTCACCGCCACACTCCGCGCTCTATCCGCGGCGCACGGATCACCGTCCGACGAGATCCTCATGACCGGAGAGGACCTGGAGAGCTGGTCCGATGGCGAGGTCGTCCGCGTCCGGCACTCCATGGCATGGGCCCTCCGCCTGACGCTGCTGGCAGTCCTCATGATCGCTGTCGCGGTCGTGCTGACCTGGACGGCGCCGACATCGAAGCAGGAAGTAGTCCTCCTCACCGTGGACACCGCCGGAGCGCGCTACTGCGGCAGGCTCGTCAGCGCCGCTGACGGCAAAGTGATCCTCTCCAGGGACAAGACCATGCGGATCATCCCGCTGGCAACGGTCAAGGCGATGGAGATCGTAGCCAAGTGCCCGTCCTAAAGACATCCCAGGGCGCAGATTGAGGTGCCCCGGCTTCTGTGATGGGAGGCACGCCAGGAGGAGTTCCTGTCGCCCTAGCCCGAGGCTGTGCTGTCGTACTCGGTAGGCCAGTCTGTCGCCGTCTGTGATGGTCGATGCATCCATTGCAGACCCACCCTGCCCTTATGAGAAGAGTGAGGAGTGCTGGTGGTGTGTACCGGCGATGCGGCTGCGAGGATCCCGACAGTGGCAGGGCGATAGGCCGCAGGTGCCCGCGGTTGGCGGCCGAGCGCAGCCACGGCAGCTGGTACCTGCGCCTCGAACTGGGAACCGGACCGGACGGTCGCCGTCGACGGGTCCGCCGGGGCGGGTTCCCGACCCGCAAGGCCGCGCTGGAGGCGTTGGTACGGTTGCGCGGCCCGGCGGGGAGTCCGCTCACGGTGGCCGAGTGGCTGCAGCGGTGGCTGGATAACCGCCAGGGTGCGCCGTCCACGGTGACCGGTTACGCCGATCATGTGCGGCGGTATCTGAGCCCGTTGCTGGGGCATCTGTTGCTGGCGGAGGTGGCGGTGGCGCATGTGGAGGAGATGTTCCAGGTCATTGCCCGCGAGCATCAGGAAGCGGGTCGGCGGTTGTCGGCTGCGACGTTGGATCGGATCCGTGCGACGCGTTGAATGCGGCGTTGAATGCGGCGTTGCGGGCGGGGCTGGTGGAGGAGAACCCGGCGTCGCTGGTGGCGTTGCCTGCGACCCGGCGGCCGCGGGCGGTGGTGTGGACCGCCGCCCGTGTCCGGCATTGGCGTAAGACCGGGGAGCGGCCGGCGGTGGCGGTGTGGACGGTGGCGCTGACCGTGCAGTTCCTGGACGCGATCGCCGCGCATCGTTTGTATGCGGCCTACCATCTGATCGCGTTACGCGGGCTGCGCCGCGGTGAGGCAGCCGGGCTGCGTTGGTGCGATGTCGACTTGGACGAGGGAACCGCGGTGGTCTGCCGCCGACTGCAGCCCAGGGACGGGCGGCTGACGGTATGTCCGCCCAAGACCGCGCATAGCACCCGGGTGATCGCGCTGGACCGCACCACCATCGCTGTGCTGCGCGTGCACCGCTCCCGGCAGCAGGCCGAAGCGGACGCCTATGGTGAGGGCTATCGCGACAGCGGGTATGTGTTCACCAACCTCGATGGTGACCCGGTCGCCCCGGGCCGGCTCACCCACGTGTTCCAGAAGCTGATCGCCGTCCACGGGGTGCCGCCGATCCGGTTGCACGACCTGCGCCATGGCGCGGTGACGCTGGCGCTGGCGGCCGGGGTGGAGTTGAAGGTGGTGCAGGAGATGCTGGGGCATTCCAGCATCGTGCTGACCGCCGACACCTACACCTCCGTGCTACCCGAAGTCGCGCACCGCGCCGCCGAGCAGACCGCAACGCACCTGCTGCGCGCCGCGGGCAGGGTGCCCGGCACCACC
Source organism: Actinomadura darangshiensis (assembly GCF_004349235.1). Classification (GTDB taxonomy): domain Bacteria; phylum Actinomycetota; class Actinomycetes; order Streptosporangiales; family Streptosporangiaceae; genus Spirillospora; species Spirillospora darangshiensis. The sequence continues at coordinate 17,680 of NZ_SMKY01000047.1, forward strand.
CGACGCCGCGGCCGTGCCCTGGCCCGGCGCAGGCAACCTACCTGGGGCCACCCCCGGACGGCTCTGGTGCGGCGCCGGGCGACCAGTAGGCGTCCCACATCGGCAGGTCCCCGCCCACGGGCTCGGCCGCCTGGACGCCTCCGCTCGGATACTGCGTATCGGCTGCGTGATCGAGAGCCTGCGCTCCTCGCCCCACCCGACGACCTGCGAAAGGACTAACCGCACACCGGTGGCGTGCCACCTCGAGTTGGTCGGCGCGGGGATACAGCCTTGCCTTCACCAATCGCACGGGAGAGATGCGGGCCTCGGCTCAGCTTGTGCGCCCTCTCGGCCCCAGGAGGGCCTCATCCCGGCCCCAGGCATGATCACCCACGCGTGGCGTAGAGCGTGTTTGCCCTGGTCAAGGGTGGTGGGTTGCGTGGGACTCGAACCCACAACCTACGGATTAAAAGCGTCCGCATCGAGCTCAATTTTCATGTCGGACAATGCCGTCGCGTGCCGATCTGTTTCGGAACCGCCGAGCCGACAACGAGCCGCCATGGACCGTTTTTCCGAGCGGCACAGGTCAACGCAGAAGGCCGCAGTAACGCAACAGGCCATGCTCGACCTGTGCCAGGTCGTCTCGTGCGAGGTAGTCAACGATTTCGCCGACGACGTACATGACGTCGATGGTACGGATCTGATCAATCAAGATCTTGGTTTCCCGCCCGGCGATGACGACCTCCGGCCTGAAGACCGACGCTTGGGCGCTGGTCGAGGTAGGGATGATGGTCACCGTGGACCAGGCGTTCTGCTCGATGCTGATGATGAGCCCGAGGCGCCGTCCCCGTTGTTCGTGGCCACGTTTTGCATCACCCAGGTCCACCGGATAGACCGCTCCCCGGATCATGGGTGATCCTGCGACCTTGCCGGAACGGTCAGGCCGGTACCGGTGATGCGGATGTTGCCGTCGGCGTCGTACTCCCAGGCATCCGCTTCAGCGGACAGGTCTTCGGTCCTCAGCCGGTGCATGTCGGCCCGGGCGCGTTCTTCCCATGCCTCGCGGTCCAGCAACCGCAATGCGCGACGGATGACGTCACTGGTCTTCTCGTCCTTGTGACGATTGGCTTCGATGACACGGAGGTCTTCTTCGGTGGGACGGAATCCGACGCTCATGGACCTAGCGTACAACAATTGTTAGACGTTCGCGGAGTCGCCGCCATCACGGCGCCTGCGATCAGCCCGGGAGTCAAGGCAGCTCGGCCGGCGGTTCCGGGGCAGCAGGTGGCTGCCCCGGCTGCACCCGGAACTAGAACAGCGCCCAGGCTTGTTCGGCCCTGGTGGCTATCCAGGGAAGTGGGTCAAGCCGCGAGGCGTGGTTCGAGGCGGGCGAGGTGGGCGGTTCGGGTGCGTTGCCGGTCCACCAGGCGTGGAGCCGTAGCAGGTTGAGCGCGGTGGCGCTGGAGATGTGTTCCAGGTGGGTCTCGGCCAGGCCGCGGCAGCGGGCGCGGTGCATGCCGCTGACGGCGGCGGCCTTGTGCCTGCCGAAATGACGTCCGTGCGGGTGAAGCGTGCAGGGCATGGGTTCTGGCGCGGGGCTTGATCAGTTCGCAGGGACGGGCGTGGCGAGGCGGTCGTCGCGAGATGAAGAGCGGCCGTGCTGTTGCGACTGGCCTACTTGACCGTGGCGAACACCTTCGCGGCCCTCCGCCTGCTCCCGATGGTCGATCGCGACAAGGACGCTGAGATCTTGGTGTTGGGGCATCAGATCGTCGTGCTGGAGCGCCAGCTGGCCGGGAACAGGATGCGGTTCACTACGGCGGATCGGGCGCTTCTCGCGGCGTTGCTGCACTCACGCAGCTCAAAGACCATCCCGACCGCTCGTTTCCGCAGCTCGGGGGAGTATTTCCTCGGGGGTGCCATAACCCCTCACCCTTCCAGGTATCAAGGCCTCCCACCTAACCCGGGGCGGTCCACCTTTAGCTCTCTTGGTTTTCCTGGCGGTCTACGACGGCGTGCTGGCCGGCGGCGATATGTTCCTTCATGAGGCGCGCGGCACGTGCGCCGTCGCGCTCAAGCAGCGCTGCGGTGATCGCCTGGTGTTCCGTGACCGACCGTTCCAACCGCCCGGGAACTTTCCAGATCGTGCTCCAGGCGAACTGGTTCCACAGCCGGATGATGAATGGTTCGACGAACTTGGTGCGGGCGGCGCGGTAGATCGCGAAATGCCAGTTCCTGTTGGCGTTGGAAGCCCGCGTCGGATCCCCCGACCGTGCCGCCTCGATCATCTCCTGCTGAGCGGCCTCGATCGCTTTGAGGTCGTCATCGGTCAGGTTCTCGGCCGCGATCTCGGTCGCCATGCTCTCCAGGAACGCCCGCAGCATGTAGAGCTCCTTGGCATCCTCGGCCGTGAGCTCCATGGCGGAGATCGATCGGTGCTCGTTGTAGAGCACCAGGCCCTCGGCCTCGAGGATGCGCAGCGCCTCACGTACGGGCGTGATGCTCATGCCCAATTCGGTGGCGATGCCGCGGACGTCGAACCGCTCGCCGGCCGGGACCCTGCCGTCGATGATCATCTCGCGCATGGCGGCGACGGCGAGCGACGTCTTCGATCGGTACTCAACCATCTCGGAGCCGCTTCTTCAGATGCCCGGGTCGGCTGGGGCCGGGTGCCGGGTCACGCGGCGGACGAGTGGACTGCTGGTTGGCGCCTGCCCGGACGGGAGCGCTTCCTGGTTGCCGCAGGTGCGGCGACAAGGGAATGTGAGCGCCAACATGGGGATACCTCTCTTTGCTCGTCACTGGTGCCGCCCAGGGAGTTCGAAAAGGTGGGGTGAGTTATCCGTCGGGGGGAAGAAGTCGCCGCGGCGGATATTGAAGTATAGGCGATGTACGTAGGCCCTCGGTCGAGTCGCCGCGCTCCGACCGTTGCCGGATTCGTCCCAAAGTGTCCTGTGGCGGCATGCCCCGGCGGGGAAAACCGGGGCAGCCGCCTTGCCCGGCACTCGGATCATCCCGCCGGTGTTTCGGCCGGCCCGGAGAACTCGGCCGCGACCGTGCCGGCCACCCGGCGCGCAAAGGCGGACAGTTCCTCATCCGAGCGGGACGCGACGGGATGGGGCAGCACGGACGTGCCGACATCGGGCAATCCGAGCCGCACGGCGAACCGGGCGACCAGCGACTGGAACGGCTCGGTGATCACGGCGACCGCGGGCACTCCGAGTCGCTCGAACTGGATGGCGTCGTTCGCGCTGCAGGCCGAGCACGCCCCGCAGTCGCCGAGGGCGGCGATCATCAGGCCGGCGCCCTCGGCCAGCCGCGCCGACTCCTCGGCGGTCAGCGGCTTGGCCGCGCTCGTCTTGCTGTGCACGACCACGCCGGAGAAGCCCAGCCGGGCGCGCAGGTCCGCGGCGATCTGCGTCAGCAAGGCGCCGGCGCGCGGCTTGCCGTTGTCGATCAGGACCAGCCGATCGTGCGGGCCCGGAGCCCGCCGAGGCGCGCGGCCGACCCGGTCGGCCGGCGGATCGGCGGGTTCGGGGATGACGATGTCCAGGACTGTCACAGGGATCTCCTTCGGGAAGCGTGGATGCTCAGAAATCGACCGCGCACACGTCGTCCCCGCAGTCGGGAAGGGCCTCGTGTGGGTCGCGCACGCGGCGCGACACCGCCGCAGTGGTGACCGAGGTGGCCCACGAGGGCAGGTAGGCCGACCAGCCCGCCCCGGCGCCGCCGGCGGTCACCAGGAGCACGTCGTCGGCCGTCTTCACGACCGGCAGCAGGCCGTCGGGACCCGCGGTCATGTCGTGCGCGCTGCCGACTGGGATCCGGACGCCGGCGTCGAGCAGCGCCTGCGGAGCGATCCTGCTCGCGGCCGCCAGATGCTCCTGGACCTCGCGCGGGGTCAATCCCGCGCCGGCCAGTGCCGCCGCGTGCTCGGGACCGAGGACGAACATCGCCTGGCCGCCCTTGCCGGCGATGAAGCTGGTCGGCGAGGCCATCGCCGAGGCCATCGTCGCCAGGATGCCGCCGGGGTCGCCGTTGAGGTGGTTGGCCACCTGGTGCGGTCCCTCTGTCGCCATCACGGTGACCGAGGTGTCGTCGGGTTCGTAGCCGAGCCGCACGTGCAGCGGCTCCCAGCCCTGCGGGGGAGGGGCTTCGGCGAAGCACAGCGCGTACCGGCCGGGGTTGCCCAGCGACGAGCCGTCCATGCCGCCCGGACGGGCGTCGAAGACGTTGCGGGCGACCAGGCGCAGCGTGCGCCCGATGGTAGCGTTGGCGCGGAAACCAGGCCCCAGCGCGTTGTGGCCGCCGTGCACGCCCACCCGATCCGCGAGCGGACCGCTGACGACGACGGTCAGCGCCGCCCCGCCGGTGCTGGTCAGCGCGGCATTGAGGTTGAACGCGGGATCGAGCAGTGCCGCCATCGCGGCCTGCACGATCGGGAAGTACTCCGGTACGGCGCCCGCCATGACCGCGTTGGCGGCGAGCATCTCGGCGGTGAGCACCGCCGACCGGCCGGGCACCACCCCGAGGACGTCCTCGGGGAGCAGGTCCGACTCGGCGAGCATCGCGCCGACGCGCTCCGGTGTGGGGGCCACGACCGGGAGGCCGTCGCTCCAGCCGCGCTCGGTGAAAACGTCCTGGAGTTCGGCCTCAGCGAGCCGCATCGTCCGTGCCATCGAGGCACCTCCTTCTCGATGCATCCTGCATCTAGAGCTCCCATCAGGTCAAACAGTGAGATTTGGGCGGTGTGACGTGGTTGACACTAAATGATGCCTAATGCAGGATGCATCCTATTGCTCAACCTTGGAGGAGTCCGGATGTCTCTCAGGGAACGTGTGGTGGCCCCGATGGCCGTGGTCGTGGCGGCGGCGTCGCTCGCTGCGTGCGGCGGCGGCGGAGCGGACCCGGCGGGAGAAGCAGGCCCGATCTCCGCCTCTGCCGCCCCCGGGGATCTCGACACGAGCGCGACGCTCACGTTCGCCGACCCGTTCCAGAACGACACGATCGACCCCGCGAAGAACGACTCCGGATTCCCCACCCGGCAGCTCAACCTCGTCTACGACCGCCTGATCGGCATCAGCCCGAGCGGCGAGCTCGTGCCCCAGCTGGCCACGAAATGGGAGTTCGCGAACCCGACCACCCTCAGGCTCACCCTGCGCTCCGGCGTGAAGTTCCAGGACGGCGCGCCCTTCGACGCGGCCGCTGTCGTGAAGAACCTCGACCGCTCCCGTGAGATGCCCGACGCCGGCCCGGCGGTCTCTGCGCCCGCGGCGTCCATCAAGGACATGAAGGCGTCCGGCACGGACGTCGTCGAGATCACCCTGAAGAAGCCGCGCTACTCGATCCTGTACGACCTCGCCCAGAACCTCGGCATGATGATCAGCCCCGGCTCGCTGTCCGGCTCGCTGGACCGCGCCGCGGTCGGGGCCGGCATGTACAAGCTGGTCGAATTCAAGCCGGGCGTCTCCGCCACCTACAAGCGGTGGGACGGTTACTGGGACGCCGGGGCGGTCAAGCTCGCCGGCTTCGTCGTCAAGTCCATCCCGGACGCGCAGACCCGGATCAACGCCCTCCAGTCGGGCCAGGTGACGATGTCCCTGATCGACGAGAGCCAGGTGGACGACGCCAAGGGCGCGGGCGTGCGGGTCTCCGAGAAGGCGACCGTCAGCGCGTGGACGATGTTCCTCAACATGACCCGCGGCGGGCTGAAGAACGAGCAGGTGCGGCAGGCCCTCAGTTACGCGATCGACCGCAAGTCCCTCGTCGAAACGCTGGGGCACGGCCACGGCGAGCCCACGGTGCAGATGTTCCCGTCGACGTACGAGGCATATTCCAAGGACTGGCCTGCGACGAAGTACCCGTTCGACGCCGCGAAGGCCAAGGAGCTGCTCGCGGGCGCCGGGTACGGGAACGGCGCCAAGTTCTCGGCGCTCATCCTGAACCGGCCGCTGGACAAGCAGCTCGGCCAGGCGCTGCAGCGGATGGTCAAGCCCGCCGGGATCACCCTGGAGCTGAAGGTGGTCGAGCCGGCCCGGTACTCGATGTTCACCGATGGCGAGGTGGACATGTTCCTCGGACGCTGGGGCGGGCGCGCGGACCCCGCCGACACGCTGAACTCGAACGCGGGCAAGGGCGGGTTCATCAACCCCGGCAGCGGCACGACGCCGGAGTTCCAGACGCTGATGGACAAGATCGAGACGACCCCGACCGGGGACGCCAGGACCAAGCTGGTCCAGGAGGCGAGCGCCCTCTTCGCTCAGCAGCAGCTCGACATCCCCGTCTTCGCGCGGCGGTCGATCTTCGCCGACAACGGGTGCGTGGTCGGCTTCACCCCCTACATGGTCGGCGCCGACGAGTACCGGGGCGTGGGCGTCCGGAAGAACTGCGGCTAGCCGCAGTTCCGGACGACCGTTCCGATGACGAGGCCGACCATGACGAAGGGAGGGTGACTGATGCTCAGACTGCTGGCCAGGCGTCTTCTGATGAGCGTGCCAATCCTGGTCATCGTCACGTTCGTGGTCTTCTTCCTGCTGGAGATCGCTCCCGGCGACCCCGCGCGGCTCGCGGCGGGCGGGCAGGCCGCCTCGGCGGCCGACGTCGCCGAAGCGCGTCACCGGCTGGGACTCGACGAACCCCTGTGGACGCGGTACTGGCACTTCATCGAGGGGCTCTTCACCGGCGATCTCGGCCAGTCGATCTTCAGCGGCCAGCCGGTGCTCTCGGCCATCGCCGAGCGCGCCCCGGTGAGCCTGTCGCTGATGGCGGGGGCGCTCATCGTGGCGATGCTGATCGCCCTCCCGGCCGGGATCATCGCGGCGACGCGGCCGGGCGGCATCGCCGACCGGGTCGTCATGCTGATCTCGGCCGGGGGTGTGGCGATGCCGAACTTCCTGATCGGCCTGCTCCTCGTGCTGGTGTTCGCGCTCAACCTGCAGATCTTCCCGGCGACCGGGTACGTGCCGTTCGAGCAGAGCCCGGCCCGGTGGTTCCAGTCGCTGGTGCTGCCGTCGGTCGCCCTCGGCGTCGCGGCGGCGGCCGAGATCGCGCGCTTCCTGCGGGCCTCCATGCTCGACGTCCTGGACCAGGACTACATCCGCACCGCCAGGGCGAAGGGGATCGGTGTCCGCGGCGTAGTGGGGAAGCACGCGATGAAGAACGCCTTCGCGCCGGTGCTCACCGTGCTCGGTCTGCAGGTGCGGATCCTGCTCGGCGGGACGGTCGTGATCGAGCAGATCTTCAACCTGCCGGGCCTGGGCTCGCTGACGGTCAAGGCGGTCTTCGACCGCGACTATCCGATCATCCAGGGAGTCGCCATCAGCGCCGCGCTGGTGGTGGTGGTCGCGAACATCCTGGTCGACGTCGCCTACGGCTACCTCAACCCGAAGCTGCGTGCCGCATGAGCGTCGAACCGGACATCACCGTCCCCGCCGCTCCGGCCGCGGCCGGGAGCCCGCCGACCGGCACCGCCGTCCGCGTCGGCTTCCTGCGCAGGTTCCGGCGGCAGCGCGCGGCCGTCGCAGCCCTCGCGATCCTGGTGCTCATCACGCTGGCGGCGGTGCTCGCGCCGTGGTGGACCTTGTACGACCCTGCCGGGGGCAGCCTCTCGGACGCGCTGTCCGGACCGAGCGGCGGCCACTGGCTCGGGACCGACGACCTGGGCCGGGACGTGTTCACCCGGATGATGTACGGCGCCCGGCTGTCGCTGGGCGCGGCCGTGATCGCGGTCGGCGTCGCGATGGCGATCGGCCTGCCGCTCGGGCTGATCGCGGGCTACGCGGGCGGGCTCGTGGACAGCGCGATCATGCGGGTGAACGACGCCCTGATGAGCTTCCCGCCGCTGATCCTCGCGATCAGCATCGTCGGGTTCCTCGGCGCCGGCCTCACCAACGCGATGATCGCCATCGGCGTCATCTACGCCCCGCGGTTCATGCGGGTGGTGCGCGGCGCGGCGATGGCCGTCCGGGAGGAGACGTACGTGGAGGCGGCGCGCATGATGGGCGCCCCGGCGCACCGCATCGTCCGCCGCCACGTGCTGCCGAACATCCTGTCGCCGCTGCTGGTGGAGATCAGCCTGTCGCTGGGGTTCGCCATCATCGCCGAGGCGTCGCTGAGCTTCATCGGCCTCGGCGTGCAGCCGCCGAGCGCCAGCCTGGGATCCATGCTCGGCGAGGCGTTCCGCCACCTGCGGGACGCGCCGGTCTACGCGATCGGCCCGGGCGTCGCGATCATGATCATCGTGCTGTCGCTCAACGTCCTCGGCGACGGACTGCGCGACAGCCTCGGCAGAAGGGCGATGAGGTAGTCATGGGGCTGTCCAAGCCGGCTGCGGGCCCGCTGCTGGAGATCGACCGGCTCAGCGTCGACATCCGGGGCGAGCACGGCGTGGCGCGGGTCGTGGACGAGGTGTCGTTCGCGGTGGGTCCGCGGGAGACGGTCGCGCTGGTGGGGGAGTCCGGCTCCGGGAAGAGCGTGACCTCGATGTCGGTGCTGGGGCTGCTGCCACCGCGGATCACCCGTACCCGCGGCTCGGTGCGGTTCGAGGGGCGCGAGCTGCTCGGCCTGCGCTCGGGCGAGCTCGACCGGGTGCGCGGCGACGACATCGCGATGATCTTTCAGGAGCCGATGACCAGCCTGAACCCCGCGTTCACCATCGGCGAGCAGATCGCCGAGCAGGTGCGGTGCCATCGCGGGGTCTCGCGCAAGGCGGCGCGTGACCGCGCGGTGGAGGTGCTCGACCTGGTCGGCGTCCCGTCCGCGGCGGAGCGCTTGAAGGCGTACCCGCACGAGTTCTCGGGCGGCATGCGGCAGCGGGTGATGATGGCGATGGCCCTGTCGTGCGAACCGAAGCTGCTCATCGCCGACGAGCCGACGACCGCGCTCGACGTGACCATCCAGGCCCTGGTGCTGTCCGAGTTGCGCGCGCTGCAAGAGCGGTTCGGCATGTCCGTCCTGTTCATCACGCACGACCTCGGGGTCGTCGCGGAGATCGCCGACCGGGTCGTGGTGATGTACGGCGGACACCTGGTCGAGACGGGCCGTACCGCCGAGGTGTTCGCCGCTCCGCAGCATCCCTACACCGAGGCGCTGCTGCGGTCGGTGCCCCAGGGCGACACCACCGGTTCCCGGCTGTGGTCGATCCCCGGTGCCATCCCGACCCCGGAGGCGATGCCGGACGGCTGCCGTTTCCACCCGCGCTGCCCCCACGCGAAACCCGGCGTGTGCGACGCGGACGAGCCGCCGCTGGAGCCGATCGGCGATGGCCGTTCGTCCCGCTGCGTGCGCCGGGAGGAGTTGCGGCTGTCCGGGATCGGCGGCGACGCGGGCGGCACCGGGGCCCTTGCTGCGGAACCGCTCGGCGGTTCGGTCTTGCCGGGAGGTGACCGGAAGTGAAACCGATCCTGGAGGTCGAGGACCTCACCGTTCGCTTCCCCGTCGGCCGCAACGTCTTCGGACGTCCGCGCGCGATGCTCACCGCGGTCGACCACGTCTCAATAGCCGTGCCACGGCATCGCACCGTCGGGCTCGTCGGCGAGAGCGGTTCGGGTAAGTCGACGCTCGGCCGCGCGGTGCTCAGGCTGACCGCCGCGGAGTCGGGCAGGGTCGCCTTCGACGGGGTCGACATCACCCGCCTGGGCGGACGCGGGCTGCGGCCGCTTCGGCCGCGGATGCACATGATCTTCCAGGACCCGTACTCGTCGCTCGACCCGTCCTGGACGGTCGAGGACCTGGTCGCCGAACCGCTCGGCGCGGCACGGAAGGGCGCGAGCCGTGCCGAGCGCCGGGCGGCGGTCGTCGAGGCGCTGGAGCACGTCGGCCTCTCCGCCGCCCACCTGAACCGGTACGCGCAGCAGTTCTCCGGAGGCCAGCGGCAGCGGATCGCGATCGCGAGGGCCCTGGTGACCCGCCCTGACCTGGTGGTCTGCGACGAGGCGGTGAGCGCGCTCGACGTGTCGACCCGGAGCCAGATCATCAACCTGCTGGAGGACCTCCAGCGCGACTTCGGCCTGACCTACCTGTTCATCGCGCACGATCTGGCACTCGTCCGGCATGTCAGCGACTGGATCGCCGTGATGTACCTCGGCTCCATCGTGGAGGAGGGACCGGCGCAGCGGGTCTACGAGGAACCGGCGCACCCCTATACCCGGTCGCTGCTGTCGGCGATCCCTCGGCTCGATCCCGCCGAGCGGTCCCGGGAGCGGATCGTCCTGTCCGGTGAGCTGCCCAGCCCGCTGGCGCCGCCGTCCGGCTGTCGGTTCCGCACGCGGTGCCCGCACGCCATGGAGGTCTGCGCCGCGGAGGTGCCGCCGGTGGTGCCGGCCGCGGGCGGAGGCTGGTCGGCCTGCCACCTGAACACCGGCGACGGCGGTGCGGCGGCGGCGCTGGACAAGAGCGGGGCGGTGCCGTGAGCGACGTCCACTGCTCGGCCGGCGGCGAGACCTCGTTATCCCGGGACGATGTCACCCAGCCCTACGACGATCTGATGCATGATGCATCACATAGGAGGCAACCTTGAAGGGCACGACCGAGGACGCGCGCCCCGGCCCGCTCGCGAACCTGCGGGTGATCGATGCCTCGACGCTGTTCGCCGGGCCGATCGCCGCCACCATGCTCGCCGACTTCGGGGCCGACGTCATCAAGGTCGAACACCCCAAGGGCGACGGGCAGCGCCGCATGGGCTGGCAACGCGACGACACGTCCCTGATGTGGACGGTGCTCAACCGCAACAAGCGGTGCGTCACCCTCGACCTGCACGCCCCGGAGGGGCAGGACGCGTTCCGCCGGCTAGCCTCGACCGCCGACATCGTGATCGAGAACTTCCGTCCCGGCACGCTGGAGAAGTGGGGGATCGGCTACGAGCGGCTCGCCGCCGAGAACCCCGGCCTGGTCATGGTGCGGGTGACGGCGTTCGGGCAGACCGGGCCGTGGCGCGACCGTCCCGGCTTCGGCACGATCGCCGAGGCGATGAGCGGGTTCGCGCACATCAACGGGCACCCCGACGGGCCGCCGACGCTCCCGCCGTTCGCTCTCGGCGACGCGATCACCGGCATATTCGGCGCCTGCGCGGCGATGTTCGCGCTGCGGCACCGGGACACGACGCCCGGCGGGCGCGGCCAGTCGATCGACCTCAGCATCTACGAGCCGGTCTTCTGGCTGCTCGGCCCGCAGCTGACGCTCTTCGACCAGCTCGGGGAGGTGCAGGGCCGGACGGGGAACCGGGCGCCGTTCACCTCGCCGCGCAACCTCTACGAGAGCGCCGACAGCCGGTGGGTCGCGATCTCGGCCAGCGCGCAGTCCATCGCCGAGCGCCTCATGCGGATGATCGGCCAGGAGCACTACCTGGACGAGCCGTGGTTCGCCGACCACGTCGGACGGCTCGCGCACATCGACGAGCTGGACGAGGTCATCGGCGGCTGGATCGGCGCCCGCAGCTGCGACGAGGTGCTCGCCGCGTCCGAGGAGCACCAGGTTGCGGCGTTCCCCGTGTACACCGCCGCCGACATCGCCGTCGACGAGCAGTACCTCGCGCGGGAGAGCTTCACCACGGTCGAGGACGACCAGGGCGTTCCGGTGCGGGTGCAGAACGTCGTCCCGCTGCTCTCGGAGACGCCGGGGCGGCACCGCTGGCTCGGGCCGGCCCTCGGCGCGCACAACCGCGAGGTCCTGATCGACGAGCTGGGCTTCAGCGAGGCGGAGCTGGCCCGATGGGCCGAGAAGGGGATCGTGGCCTCCCCGCCGGCCGGTACGGCAGAGGAGACCGGCACGTCGGAGGAGACCGGCGTGGCGAGCGGGGCCGAGGCGTAGACCGGCGCTCACGCAGGCCGAAGGCATGACAACGGGTTCATAGGAAGGGACGGGAAACTCATGACGGCTCAGGTGCACTCACAGGCCGCGACGGCGGAGCGCCCGGGGATCGCCGAGCGCATCAAGATCATTGACACGGACAGCCACGTCATGGAGCCGCCGGATCTCTGGACGGGACGGCTCAGCGCCGCCAAGTGGGGCGACCAGATCCCGCACGTCCGGCGGGACGAGAAGCACGGCATCGACCGCTGGTGGATCGGGGAGCGCCGCGGCTCGGCGGTCGCCAACTTCGCCACCGCGAACTGGCGGGAGTTCCCGCCCTCGTATCCGAAGCTGGTAGAGGAGGCCGACGCCGCCGCATGGCACCCGGAGCGGCGGCTGGAACGGCTCGACGAGTACGGGATCCACTCCCAGTTGCTCTACCCCAACATCCTCGGGTTCTCCAGCGTCTACTTCTTCGATCTCGACCCGCAGCTGCGCTACGAGTGCGTCGCTGCGTACAACGACTGGCTGGTGGACTTCTGCAGCCCCGACCCGGAGCGGCTGATCCCGCTGATGTGGCTGCCGTTCTGGGACACCGGCCTGGCCGTGCGCGAGATGGAACGATGCATCGCCAAGGGCCACCGCGGCATCATCTTCCCCTCCAACTTCGAGCCGGTCGGCCTGCCGCTCATCTACGACGAGCACTGGAACCCGGTGTGGGAGGCCGCGCAGGCGAACGAGATGTCCATCAACTTCCACACCGGATTCCAGATCACGGAGGAAGAGGCACGCTCGGCCATCGGCTACCGCCGCTCCCGCGCCGACTTCGCCAAGATGAGCGCGATGTTCCTGATGGGCAATGCGCGCACGATCGCCGACATCACCCTGTACGGCGTGTGCCACCGGTTCCCGCGGCTGAACTTCGTCTCGGTCGAGAGCGGGTTCGGGTGGATGCCGTACTTCGCCGAGATGCTGGACTGGCAGTGGCTGAACTCCGGCGCGCGCGACGCGTTCACGGAGATGGACCTGATGCCGAGCGAGTACATCCAGCGCCAGGTGTACGGGACGTTCTGGTTCGAGTCCGAGTCGGTACGCCGGATGGGCGACCTGTTCCAGGACAACGTCATGTTCGAGACCGACTTCCCGCACCCGACCGCGCTGCAGCCCGGCCCGGCGTCCTACGCCGACAGCCCGAAGGTCCACATCGAGCGCAGCCTGGAGGGCATCGACGAGGACATCCTGCGCAAGCTCCTCAACACCAACGCCGCCCGGGTCTACCACCTTGGCTGAGCCGGTGACGCGGGACGCACGGGCACGTGCCAGGTCGGCCACCGCCCGCTACGAGACTCCGGCGCAGCGCGTCGAGATCGGCGCCGGGGTCGTCGACGGTGTGGGCGGCATCATCTTCGGCCTCGGCGGCCGCGTGGTCGGTGTCCTCGCCGGCGACCGCGTCTGGCGGGGTCCGCTGGGCGAACGCGTGCGGCGGTCGCTCGGCTCTCTCGACCGCGTCGTCTGCACCGAGATCGAGCCGCACACGCCGCTGCCGGCGGCGGTGCGGCTCGGCCGCCGCTTCGCCGATGCCGGAGTGGACGTCATTCTGGCGCTCGGCGGCGGCAGCGCCGGCGACCTGGGCAAGGCGACAGCGGCTGTGATGGCCGCGCGCGGAGACGACGGGCGGGTCGACATGTCCCGGCTGTTCGCCCGGGTGCGCGCCGACGGCACCGTCTCCGACCCCGTCGTGGGGGGACGGCCCGTGCCGCTGGTCGTGGTGCCGACCACGCTCTCCGGCGCGGAGTTGACCCCGGGCGCCGGGGTCACGGAGAACGGCATGAAGCGCGTGCTCTGGGACCAGGCGCTGTCCGCGCGGGCTGTCCTCTACGAGACGTCCGACGACAACGACCTGCCCGCGGGGATCGTCGCCACGACCAGCATGAACGCGGTGGCGCATGCGGTGGAGGCGATGTACTCGACCGCGGGCAACGCGATCAGTGACGGACTCGCCCTCGCCGGGCTCGACGCGCTCGCAGCCGGCATGCTCCGTTACCTGGCCGCCCGGGACCGCGGCGAGGACGCCAAAGCGGAGCTGTTCACCGGCGCGGTCCTGGCGAGCCGGGCGCTCTGCACCGCACGCGTGTGCCTGCACCACGCGGTCTGCCACGTCCTCGGCGCGCACCACGGCGTCGCGCACGGCGACGCCAATGCCGTGATGCTCAGCTACGTCGTTGACTTCAACGAGGCGGGGGCGGCCCGGCCGCTCGCCCGGTGCGCGGCCGTGATCCGCGGCGCCGCCGAACGGGTGCTCGGCACGCCGCTCACCGCGGCCTCCCCGGGCGCGGTGCTGCGCGAGTTCCAGCACCGTGTCGGGGCGCCCGTCACGCTCGCGGAGATCGGGCTGCCGGCCGTCGACGTCGAGGGCGTGGTCGCCGGCCTGCGCGAGGAGCGGGGCGTCGCCCTGAACCCGGTGCCGGTGACCGACGACGACGTCCGCCGGCTGGTCGCCGCCGCCGTTCACGGAGTGGCCTGACCGGCACGGCCGGACGGGTCCGAACCTTGGAGATCAGATGACCACTTCTGTCGAGTCCGCGCACGCTCTCGACGCGTTGTTCCGCCCGGCGAGCGTGGCGGTCGTCGGAGTCTCCACCTCGCCGACCAGTCCGGGGGCGCGTACCTTCGCCAACCTCGTCCGCCACTTCGAGGGCGAGGTGTTCGGCGTCAACCCCGCCGAACCGGAGATCGAGGGCCGCCGCCTCGCCGCGTCGCTGACCGCGATCGGCAGGCCGCCCGACCTCGTGGTGATCGCGACCCCGTCGGAGTCGGTGCTCGACGTCCTCACCGAGGCGGGCGGGCTCGGCGTACGGGCCGCGATCGTGCTCTCCGCCGGGTTCGCCGAGGCGGGCGAGGAGGGGAGGCGGCGGCAGCGCCTGCTCGTGGAGACGGCGCGCAAGTACGGCATGGCCCTGATCGGCCCGAACTCGATGGGGGTGATCAGCAAGCCGAGCTCGCTGTTCGCCACCTTCACCAACGCGGTGCAGGTGGCGAACGCGGGGGGCCGGGTCGCGGTGGTGGGCCAGAGCGGCGGCATGGCGGCGATCATCTACACGATCTGCCTGGCGCACGGCGTCGGCGTGGACCATCTCGTCGCGCTCGGCAACGAGTCCGCCACGACGCTCGGCGACGTCGTCGAGTGGATGATGCGGCCCGAGTCCGGCGTGGACGCGGTCCTCGGGTTCGTGGAATCGCTGTCCGGCTGGGACCAGCTCGCGAAGGCCGCCCGGATGGCCGCCGAGTCGCAGAAGGTCATCGCGTTCTGCCGGGCCGGGCGGTCGCTGCAGGGCGCCGCCGCCGCGGGCAGCCACATCGGCGCGGTCGCGGGCGACGAGAAGGTCCTCGCCGACCTCGCCGCCGCCGGCGGGATCGTTGCGGCGGCCACTCTGGACGACCTGCTCGACATCGCCAAGGCACGGCACGTGGCGCGGCCGATGCGGGGCCGGCGCGTCGGGGTGGTGACGGCGTCCGGCGGGGCCGGGTCGCTCTTTGCAGACCTGATGGTGTCGGCGGGCCTGGAACTCCCCGAACTGTCACCGGAACTGCAGAAGAAGGTGTTCGACGTCATCCCGTGGTTCGGCTCGGCGACGAACCCGGTGGACACGACCGCCTTCATCCAGAGCCGGCCCGAGGAGTTCTGCGAGGTGGCCGAGATCCTCGCGGAGTCCGACGAGGTCGACGCGGTGATGGTCTTCCTCGGCACTCTGGACCCGATCGCGCCGCGGCTGGTCCGGTCGCTCACCGAGATCGCCGAACGGAATCCGGCGGTCCCGGTGGTGGTGACCTGGGGCGGCGGCAGCAAGAGGTTCAAAGAGGACCTCTGGCGAGCCGGCGTCGCAACCTTCGACGACCCGAACCGCGCCGTCCGGGCGCTCGTCGGGCTGGCGCCCGCACGGTACGTCGCCGCGGTGCCGGACCCGGCGGTGGTCTCCGCCCCGTCCTTCGACCTGCCGCCCACCCAGCCGGCCGAGGGCGAGTCGACGGTGACCCTGAACGAGCACGAGGTGCGCGGGCTGCTTGAGGCCGCGGGCCTGCCGGTCCCGGCCGGTGCCCTGGCCGCCGACGCCGACGAGGCGGTCGCCATCGCGGCCGGCATCGAGGGCGAGACCGTGCTCAAGCTCATCGCCCCCGGCCTGGAGCACAAGAGCGACATCGGCGGCGTCGTCGTCGGGGTCAGCGGCGCCGACGAGGTGCGGTCCCAGGCCGAGCGGCTGTTCGCACTCGGCCGCGAACTCGGCGTCGCCGTGGACGGCGTCCTCGTCGAGCAGCGCGTGCCCGCCGGCATCGAGCTGGTCTGCGGTGCACGGCGCGACCGGGTGGCGGGACCCGTGGCGGTAGTCGGCCTCGGCGGCGTGCTCACCGAGATCATCGGAGAGATGGCGGTGCGCGCGGCGCCCCTGACTCACGCGGACGCCATGGACGCTCTCGGGCAGTTGTTCGCCGGCCGACTGCTCGACCACCATCGCGGGATCGGCGCCGACGCCGCCGGCGCCGTGGCGGACCTGCTGGTCCGGCTCGGCGGCCTCGTCGCCGCCAATGACCGGCTGGTCGAACTCGAATGCAACCCCGTCATCGTCTCCGAGGCCGGAGTCCTCATCTGCGACGGCCTTGCCGTCGTCGGCGAAGACCCCGTGACCTCTGACGGCTCTTCACGAGGAGGGTCTCACCAGTGAGCGGTCCCTTCGACGGCGACCACGCGCGGGCGTTCCGCCGCGAGCTGCGGCAGTGGTTCACGGATAATCTTCCGGACGGCTGGGGCACCGAGCGCTTCGCCCCGCACGCGGACGAAGACGCCGAAGTACGGTTCCTACGCTCGTGGCAGCGCACCCTCTACGACGGCGGGTGGGCCGGCATCTCCTGGCCGGCCGAGTACGGGGGCCGCGGCGCGACCCTGCTCGAACAGGCGATCTTCGTCGAGGAGCGCGACCGGGTGAAGGCGCCGTTCGACATCGGCATCGTCGGCACGCAGATGGTCGGGCCGATGCTGATCACCTTCGGCACGGGGGAGCAAAAGGAACGGTACCTGCGCCGCATCCTCACCGGCGAGGACCTCTGGTGCCAGGGCTTCTCCGAGCCGGACGCGGGCTCCGACCTCGCCGGCCTGCGCACCCGCGCCGCCGCCGACGGGGACGGCTGGCGGCTCAGCGGGCAGAAGGTCTGGACGAGCCGCGCACAGCACGCCGACATGATGATCCTCCTCGCGCGCACAGAGCCGGTCGAGGACGTACCGCACCGCGGGATCTCCGCGTTCGCCGTGCCGATGGACGGTCCCGGCCTCACCGTCCGCCCGCTGCGCCAGATCAACGGGTCGGCCGAGTTCTGCGAGGTCTTCCTCGACGAGGTGCCGGTCGCCGCCGACGCGCTGATCGGCCGGGCGGGCGAGGGCTGGAAGGTCGCCCTCACCACCCTGTCCTGGGAGCGGTTCGCGACCACCCGCGCCTTCGAAATGCGGCGCCTCGCCGCGCAACTGTGGACGGCGCTGCCCGACGACGCGCGAGCCGACACCGACGTCCGGACACGGGCGCTCGGACTGCTCGCGCAGGCGCACGCCGGAGGGCTCAGCTACCAGCGGATGGTGTCCACGGTGACGGCGAAGGGGGAGGTCGGTGTGGACGCCTCGGCGGGGAAGCTGTTCACCACCGAACTGGGGCAGCGCATCGTCGACCTCGCGCTGAGCGTCCTGCCGCCGGACGACGTGCTCGGCGAGGTCCGCCCCGGCAACCAGGGGACCACGTCGTGGCCGCTCGAATGGGTGAACGGATTCAAGAACACCATCGCCGCCGGCACGTCCCAGGTGCAGCGCAACATCATCGGTGAACGAGTGCTCGGCCTGCCGAAGGGGGGTGCGCGCTGATGAGCGTCGTGCTGACCGACACGCAGGAAGAGTTGCGCCGCACGGTGCGCCGCGCGATCGAGGAGCACCACGGCGCCGAGCGGGTGATCGAGGCCGCCGAGCCGGGCGCCGGACACGACGACACGGAGGTGTGGAAGGCCCTCGCCGGGATCGGCGTCCCCCAGATCGGGACGCCAGAATCCGGCACCGGGCTGCTCGACCTCGGGCTGATGGTGCAGGAGGCCGGGCGCGGACTGCTCCCGGGCACGCTGCTCGGGCATGCGCTGGCGCAGCGGCTCCTCCTCGCCGCGGACGGGGCCGCCGAACCGCTCACCGAGACCGAGGCCGGCGGGCACCGGCTGGCCGCGTCCTGGGGACTCGACCCGGCCGCGGTCAACGTCGAGGCGGACGGGGCGCTGCGCGGCCGAGCGGGGGCGGTGAGCGAGGGACGGCAGGCCGATCTGCTCGTCCTGCCGGTCACGACCGCCACGGGCACGGCGGTCGCCTGCGTCGAAACAGGCTCGCTCGCCTTCCCGGCGGATCCCGCGTGCGCGCTCGACACCGGCCGCGACTGGACGGCCACCGACCTCGACGGCGTCCCGGCGCGGATGCACCGGCTCGAACCCGAGGCGCTGCGGAACGTCCTGATCGAGGCGGCCGTGCTGCTGTGCTTCGACTCGCTCGGCAGCGCCGAGCGGTGCCTCGATGCCGCCGTCCAGTACGCGAAAGAGCGGCGGCAGTTCGGGCAGGCGATCGGCGGCTTCCAGGCGGTGAAGCACCTGCTCGTCGACGCCCACGTCGCCGTCGGCAACGCCCGCTCGGTGACCTGGCACGCCGCCGCCGTGTTCGACTCCGGCGCGGCCGACGCCGCGTTCAGCGCGCACGTCGCGAAGGCCGTCACCGACCAGGCACACGTCCGGACGACGGCGACGGGCATCCAGGTGCACGGCGGGACGGGCTTCACCCGCGAGGTGCCCGCGCACCTGCACGCCCGCAGAAGCAGGATCAACGAGCGGCTCGCCGGCACGCCGGGCGAGCACCTCGAAGCCATGGCCGGCCACCTGCCGGCGGTGCTCGCCGAATGGTCGGGCGCCCCGGACGACCGGAATCCGGCGGAGTAGAAGGGAACACGACGATGTGGCAAGCGGATCGCCTTGAGATCACCGTGCTCGTCGAGAACTGGGTGGACATGCTGCTGCCCGAACTCGACACCCCCGGCGGGCATTGCGTGTCGCGGTTCGGGCTGGTGGAGCACTTCGACCCCAGGCTGATCCCGCCGGCGGCGGAGAACGGGCTCAGCCTGCTGGTCACCGCCTACAGCGGCAGGCGCGCCACACGGGTGCTCTTCGACGCCGGACTCACCGGCACGGTGCTCGCGCATAACCTGCGGTCGCTCGACATCGACCCCACCCAATTCGACCACCTCGTCGTCAGCCACGGCCATCCCGACCACTTCGGCGGCGTGTACGGCCTGCTCGACGCGCTGGAGGCGCCGCTACCTGTGATCACCCACCCGGACGCGTTCCTGCCCCGCTACGCGGTGATGGGCGACGGCCGCGCGGCGCCGCAGTACAACCAGGCCTTCCGCGAGGACGACCTGGACCGCTCAGGCGGACGCCAGGTGCTGACGCGCGACCCGATGGTGCTCGGCTGGGGGGTGTTCACCACCGGCGAGATCTCGCGCGTCAACGACTTCGAGGGGCCGCCGCAGACCCTGGATACCCACGCCGCCGGGCTCTGGCAGGTCGACGGCGAGGGACACCGGGTCCCCGACCAGGTGTGGGACGAGCAGGGCCTGGTCATCGACGTCAAGGGCGAGGGCCTGGTCGTCCTGACCGGGTGCGCCCACGCCGGCGTGGTGAACACCATCACCCGGGCGCGCGAGATAGCCGGCGGAGAGAAGCCGATCCGCGCCGTCATGGGCGGATTCCACCTCGGCTTCCCGACCACGCCGGCGGAGAACGTCCAGAAGACGGTGGACGCCTTCGCCGAACTCGACGTAGCCATGGCCGTGCCGATGCACTGCTCCGGACTGCCCGCCCACGCGGCCCTGTCGACGCAGCTGGCGGACCGCTACGTGCAACCCGCGGTCGGCACGACGTTCAGGTTCGGCGCATGAGCGCGCCGGAACTCGTCTTGCGGGAGACGCTGGGGTCGGTGCGCCGGCTCACCCTCAACCGTCCGGACCGCCGCAACGCCCTCTCCGTGGAACTGCTGCGGGAACTGGTCGCCGCGCTGGAGGAGGCCACCGACGATCCGGGCATCTCGGTGATCGTGCTGCGCGGAGCGGGCAAGGGGTTCTCCGCGGGCTTCGACCTGGCCGCCGGCTACACCGGGCCGCGGACCATCTGGACCGACCGCGAGCGGCTGCGCCGGACGAACCGTGCCCTCGACGAGGTGTTCAACACCCCGCTGCCGGTGATCGCCCAGGTCCACGGTTTCGCGATCGCCGGCGGCGCCGACCTGGCGCTGCACTGCGACCTGCTGGTGTGTGCGCGCGACGCGCGGATCGGCTTCCCGCCGGTGCGCAACCTGGGCGTGCCGCCGACGAACATGTGGCTGTACCGGCTCGGCCCGCAACTGGCCAAGCGCATGCTGCTCACCGGCGACTCCGTCACCGGCGCGGAGGCACGCCGGCTGGGCCTGGCCATCGAGAGCCACGCGCCCGAGGCGCTCGACGGCGCGGTCCTGGCGCTCGCGGACCGGATGGGAAAGGTCGGGCGCGAGATGCTGATCGGCAACAAGCACGTGCTGAACCGCGGCATCGACCTGATGGGCCGTGCGACGCTGGCCCGCATCGCCGAGACCGAGGACGCCGTGGCGCACACCGCCCCGCCCGCCCTCGCCTTCCGCGAACGGGTCGCGGAGATCGGCCTCGCACCCGCACTCCGTGAACGGGACGCCGCCTTCGCCCCGGACCCGCCGGGCTTCGCCGAGCGGCACGCGGACTGACGCCGACCCGCGCTGGATCGCTCGCACACCAGTCATCGCCCATGCCGGTACGGCCCCATGGCCTGCCTGCCCGAACCGGAGGTCAACCCATGTCGCCGGATGCCGTGGTGCGCCGCTCGTGCCTGTCCGTTCCCGCCTCGGACCAGGGAAAGGTCGACAAGGCCGCGGGGCTGGGCGCCGATGAGATCGTGTTCGATCTGGAGGACTCGGTCGTCGCCGAAGCGAAGGAGCAGGGCCGCGCCGTCCTCGCCGCCCGCCTGCCGAATCTGGTGCGCAGCGGGCGGACCGTGGCGGTCCGGGTGAACCCGGTGGGCACCTCGTGGTGCCACCAAGAGGTCCTGTCCCTGACGGGGGACGCGGCGCCGGCTTCGTTCGTCCTGCCCAAGGCGTCCTGCCCGGGCGACGTCGCGTTCCTGGACCGGCTGCTGTCCGGGATCGAGGCGGCCGGGGGCTCCGACCGGAGCGTCGGCATCCAGGTTCTGATCGAGAGTCCCGACGCCCTGCACCGCGTCGACGAACTCGCAGCAGCCTCACCGCGGGTGCAGTCCTTGATCCTCGGCTACGCGGACCTGGGATCCGCGCTCGGTATCTCCTACCGTGACCTGGACGTGTGGCTCCCCGTCCAACACGCCGTCCTCCTAGCTGCCAGGCGGCACGGGCTGCAGGCCATCGACGGCCCCCACCTGGCGTACACCGACGACGCGGGCCAGAGCGCCGCCAACCAGCGGGCGAGGGAACTCGGGTTCGACGGGAAATGGGTGATCCATCCGCGGCAGGTGGCGTACGTCAACCAGGTGTTCACACCGACGGACGACGAGCTGCGCCGCGCCCGGACGATCGAGGCCGCGATGGAGGCCGCCGAGCGCGGCGGCACTGGCGCGGTGGCCGTGGACGGAGAGATGATCGACCCAGCGGTCGTGCTAGGGGCGCGGCGCACCCTCGCCCGCGCCGCCGCCGCGGAAGCGACCTGACCCCGGCACCCGAGCAGCGTGATGACCAGTGCAATGCCGACGGCTTCTTGACACCTCTTAAGGGTGGCGCATACCGGCAGTTCATTATGGCTACCAATGGTCCAATAGCGGAACCTTCATCACAGCTACGCCGAAATGGCGCGGAATACTTGCGGATTCGGATGCACTTTGTAGCGCCCGAAGACCCGTCCGCCCTGCCGGGTTTATGCGCTCGGGCCGTCCTACTCTTCAGCCTTCCCGCGGTTGCCCCGTGCTGGCCATGGGCGCCCGAGCACCGTCGTCACACGTTCTTCGCCAGTCTCGGCCTGCTCGCGGCGGCGCCGCTGCACAGCGGCCGCGATGAGTAGAACCAGACCGCCGGCCACACCGGCGCGCGCGATGTACCCCGGCCCCGATCGTGCAGCCTCACACCGATCGTCAGCCAGACCCGCTGCGGTCAGACCGGCGCCTGTCGGGTCCGACAGCACGTCATAGGAGTCGGTGGCGTCCACCGGCCGGAACGCAGTCCCGCAGTCCGCTGTCCCGAGCCCGACGTTCACGTGGATCGGCCAGAACCCGATCGCGAACGCCAGGATCAGCGCGGCCGACCCGGCGAGAGATAACGCTCGTGTGGTGGTCACGCCCCGCATCCTCTCCCGGACCGCCTGTCGCTGCGCGCATCAGGCCGCATGAGGACACACAGGTCAACCTGGGCGGGTGCTGGCGCGACGTGCCCGCGCCACAACGAAAGCCCGCGAAGCCATGCCAGACACGGCTCCGTACCTGACACTGCGCTCCGAGAAGGTCCACGTCCCTGCTCGAGACTGCCCACATTGAGCTGCTCACCTGGCTCGACGACGCGACCCCCAACCCGGACGTCGTCTACCGCGTCACCTTCGACCCGACCGTCGGCCCCGCTGTACTTCACCGAGATCGAGCGGGACGATTCCTCGCAGGTCCTGGCCCGCGTCACCGCAGTTGTCCGGTGCCTCTGCGGCGCCGCTCCCCGACCATTCGCAAGACATTTCGACCTCTGCGTCGCCATCCCCTGACCGCCCCGGCCAGGCGCCGGGGGAGGTGAGCCACGGCGGTCGACCTCGTATGGGAGTACGCCGCCCGTCAGTTTTGACCTGCACCCGTCAGCCCCTATCTCGCAACCCGGTCGGCTGGGTGACCGAACGGCTCGGTGCGCACCAGTGGTCTAGGCAGCGCGACATCGCCAACTCGATCGTCACGCACAAGCGCAGGGCAGTGAAGAGCTGCCACAACGCCGGCAAGTCGTGGATCGCCGCGCAGATTGAGGTGCCCCGGCTTCTGTGATGGGAGGCACGCCAGGAGGAGTTCCTGTCGCCCTAGCCCGAGGCTGTGCTGTCGTACTCGGTAGGCCAGTCTGTCGCCGTCTGTGATGGTCGATGCATCCATTGCAGACCCACCCTGCCCTTATGAGAAGAGTGAGGAGTGCTGGTGGTGTGTACCGGCGATGCGGCTGCGAGGATCCCGACAGTGGCAGGGCGATAGGCCGCAGGTGCCCGCGGTTGGCGGCCGAGCGCAGCCACGGCAGCTGGTACCTGCGCCTCGAACTGGGAACCGGACCGGACGGTCGCCGTCGACGGGTCCGCCGGGGCGGGTTCCCGACCCGCAAGGCCGCGCTGGAGGCGTTGGTACGGTTGCGCGGCCCGGCGGGGAGTCCGCTCACGGTGGCCGAGTGGCTGCAGCGGTGGCTGGATAACCGCCAGGGTGCGCCGTCCACGGTGACCGGTTACGCCGATCATGTGCGGCGGTATCTGAGCCCGTTGCTGGGGCATCTGTTGCTGGCGGAGGTGGCGGTGGCGCATGTGGAGGAGATGTTCCAGGTCATTGCCCGCGAGCATCAGGAAGCGGGTCGGCGGTTGTCGGCTGCGACGTTGGATCGGATCCGTGCGACGCGTTGAATGCGGCGTTGAATGCGGCGTTGCGGGCGGGGCTGGTGGAGGAGAACCCGGCGTCGCTGGTGGCGTTGCCTGCGACCCGGCGGCCGCGGGCGGTGGTGTGGACCGCCGCCCGTGTCCGGCATTGGCGTAAGACCGGGGAGCGGCCGGCGGTGGCGGTGTGGACGGTGGCGCTGACCGTGCAGTTCCTGGACGCGATCGCCGCGCATCGTTTGTATGCGGCCTACCATCTGATCGCGTTACGCGGGCTGCGCCGCGGTGAGGCAGCCGGGCTGCGTTGGTGCGATGTCGACTTGGACGAGGGAACCGCGGTGGTCTGCCGCCGACTGCAGCCCAGGGACGGGCGGCTGACGGTATGTCCGCCCAAGACCGCGCATAGCACCCGGGTGATCGCGCTGGACCGCACCACCATCGCTGTGCTGCGCGTGCACCGCTCCCGGCAGCAGGCCGAAGCGGACGCCTATGGTGAGGGCTATCGCGACAGCGGGTATGTGTTCACCAACCTCGATGGTGACCCGGTCGCCCCGGGCCGGCTCACCCACGTGTTCCAGAAGCTGATCGCCGTCCACGGGGTGCCGCCGATCCGGTTGCACGACCTGCGCCATGGCGCGGTGACGCTGGCGCTGGCGGCCGGGGTGGAGTTGAAGGTGGTGCAGGAGATGCTGGGGCATTCCAGCATCGTGCTGACCGCCGACACCTACACCTCCGTGCTACCCGAAGTCGCGCACCGCGCCGCCGAGCAGACCGCAACGCACCTGCTGCGCGCCGCGGGCAGGGTGCCCGGCACCACCCGACGCCGCGGCCGTGCCCTGGCCCGGCGCAGGCAACCTACCTGGGGCCACCCCCGGACGGCTCTGGTGCGGCGCCGGGCGACCAGTAGGCGTCCCACATCGGCAGGTCCCCGCCCACGGGCTCGGCCGCCTGGACGCCTCCGCTCGGATACTGCGTATCGGCTGCGTGATCGAGAGCCTGCGCTCCTCGCCCCACCCGACGACCTGCGAAAGGACTAACCGCACACCGGTGGCGTGCCACCTCGAGTTGGTCGGCGCGGGGATACAGCCTTGCCTTCACCAATCGCACGGGAGAGATGCGGGCCTCGGCTCAGCTTGTGCGCCCTCTCGGCCCCAGGAGGGCCTCATCCCGGCCCCAGGCATGATCACCCACGCGTGGCGTAGAGCGTGTTTGCCCTGGTCAAGGGTGGTGGGTTGCGTGGGACTCGAACCCACAACCTACGGATTAAAAGCG
>NZ_SMKY01000480.1 GCF_004349235.1 Actinomadura darangshiensis
GTCCCGGCCCGCCCGTCAAGACCCAGAGAGCGCTCTCTTGACAGAGATGCACGCTGAAGCCATTCTCTGCGAGAGCGCTCTCTCGAACGACCCGGGTCATCCGCAAACCACCCCCGAGGACAGCCATGCGCAGATCCCACCCCCGTCTCGCGTCCGGCCTCATCTCCGCCGCCGTCCTGGCGCTCGGCCTCTCCGCCTGCGGCGGAGACGGCGGCTCCGGCTCGGACGGGACGGTCACGCTGACCGTCGACACCTTCAGCACCTTCGGGTACGAGGAGCTGTTCAAGCAGTACGAGGCCGCCCACCCCGGCATCAAGATCAAGCACCGGAACGTCGTGCAGCTCGACGAGTACCTGCCCCGCCTGGAGCAGTGGATCGCCGCGGGCAGCGGTGCCGGCGACGTCGTCGCGATCGAGGAGGGCATCCTCACCAAGTTCATGGCGAGCCCGGACAAGTTCGAGAACCTGCTCGACCACGGGGCGGGCTCGCTCAAGGGCGGCTTCCTCGACTGGAAGTGGAAGCAGGCGCTCAGCTCCGACGGCAAGTACCTGGTCGGCCTCGGCACCGACATCGGCGGGCTGGCCATGTGCTACCGCGCCGACCTGTTCAAGAAGGCGGGTCTGCCGACCGACCGCGACGAGGTCGGCAAGCTCTGGCCGACCTGGGACGCCTACATCGCCACCGGCCAGAAGTACGCCGCCAAGGCGAAGGGCTCCAAGTTCGTCGACGGTTCGGTGAACCTGTACAACACGATCCTCGCCCAGACCGCGAGCCAGAGCGCCGGCTACACGTTCTTCGACACCTCCGGCAAGCTCGTGGCCGGTGCGAACCCCGCGGTCAAGAGCGCGTGGGACACCACCCTGAAGATCCAGCAGGCCGGGCTGTCGGCCGGGCTGAAGTCGTTCGAGCCCAGCTGGGGCTCCGGCTTCAAGCAGGCCAAGTTCGCGACGATCGCGTGCCCGTCCTGGATGCTGGGCGTCATCAAGGAGAACGCCGGCGCGCAGGCGTCCGGCAAGTGGGACGTCGCGGCCATCCCGGGCGGCTCCGGCAGCCGCGGCGGCTCGTTCCTCGCGGTGCCCAAGCAGAGCAAGCACGCCGCGCAGGCCGCCGAGCTGGCCAAGTACCTGACCAGCGTGAAGAGCCAGGTCGCCGCGTTCAAGGCGCGCAACAACCTGCCCTCGTCCCCGCAGGCGCTGGACGACCCCGCGGTGGCCTCGTTCAAGAACGAGTACTTCAGCGACGCCCCCGTCGGGCAGATCTACGCCCGCGGCGCGAAGGCGATCAAGCCGCTGTACCTGGGCGCCGACAACAACCCGGTCCAGCAGCGCTTCGAGGACGCGCTGCTCGCGCTGGAGCAGGGCAGGCTCTCGCCCGACGCGGCGTGGAAGAAGGCCCTCGACGACGCCGAACGCGAGGCTCGATGACGGTCTCCATCGGCTCTCGTGCGGGCGCTGGGAGCCCGGTCCCGTCGCCGGGGTCCCCGCCCGCGCGCCGGGGGGTGCGCACCGTGCTCGCCCGGTGGGACATGAAGTTCTCGCCCTACCTGTTCATCTCCCCGTACTTCCTGCTGTTCTTCCTCTTCGGGCTCTTCCCGATGGGCTACACGGTCTGGGTGGCCCTGCACGACTGGGAGCTCCTCGGCGCCCACGAGTTCGTCGGCCTGGAGAACTTCCGGCTCGTCCTGACCGACCCGCAGTTCTGGAACGCGGTCCGCAACACCCTCGGCATGTTCGTCATCGCCACCGTCCCGCAGCTGCTGCTCGCGCTGGTGCTGGCGAACGCGCTCAACCAGCGGATGCGCGCGCGGACCCTGGTGCGGATGGGCGTGCTCGTCCCGATGGTCACCTCGATCGCCGCGGTGGCCATCGTCTTCGGCCAGCTGTTCAGCCGGGACTTCGGCATGGTCAACTGGGTGCTCGGCTGGTTCGGCGTGGACCACCTCGACTGGGCCGCGCGGCGCTGGACGTCCTGGCTGGCGGTCTCGGTGATGGTCGATTGGCGGTGGACCGGCTACAACGCGCTCATCTACCTGGCCGCGATGCAGTCGATCCCGCGCGACCTGTACGAGGCCGCGGCGATCGACGGGGCCTCCCGCTTCCGCCAGTTCCGGTCGATCACGCTGCCGATGCTGCGGCCGACCATCGTCTTCACCGCGATCGTCTCCACGATCGGCGGGCTCCAGCTGTTCACCGAGCCGCTGCTGTTCGGCAACGGCGACATGGCCGGGGGATCGCTGCGGCAGTTCCAGACGGTCACCATGTACATGTTCGAGAACGCGTTCCGGCGGTTCGACTACGGCTACGCGTCCGCCGTCTCCTGGATGCTCTTCATGCTCATCCTGCTCGGATCCCTCCTCAACTTCGTGTGGCTGCGCAAGGTGGGAGGAGGAGCCAGATGATGATCCAGAAGACGCCCGGGAGGCCCCGGGGCAGGCGCGGCGGCGCCTTCGCGGGACTCTGGAACGCCGGCCCGCTCACCCGGATCACGCTCTGCGCGACGATCGTGCTGTCGGTGTTCCCCATCTACTGGATGCTCGTCGTCGCGACCCGCACTAACGACGTCGTCGGGTCGACGCCGCCGCCGCTCGTCCCGGGCGGCGAACTGGGCCGCAACCTGTCCCGGCTGTTCGGCAACGAGCAGGCGCGCTTCACGCTCGGGCTGGTCAACTCCGCCATCGCCGCCACGACGGTCACCGTCTCCACGCTGCTGTTCGCCTCGCTGGCCGGGTTCGCCTTCGCCAAGCTGCGCTTCCGCGGCCGCGGCGCGATCCTGCTGGTCATGCTGGCGACCATGATGGTGCCGGTGCAGATGGGCATCATCCCGCTCTACATGCTGATGGCCGAGATCGGCTGGACGGGCAAGCTCCAGGCCGTCATCGTGCCGTTCCTGGTCACCGGGTTCGGCGTGTTCATGATGCGGCAGTACACGATGCAGGCCGTCCCGGACGAGCTCATCGAGAGCGCCCGCATCGACGGCTGCTCGACGTTCCGCATCTACTGGAGCATCGTCCTGCCCGTCCTGCGTCCCGCCATGGCGGTGCTCGGGCTGTTCACCTTCATGCAGACGTGGAACGAGTTCATCTGGCCGCTGGCCGTCCTCAACCCCGACAACCCGACCGTCCAGTACTCCCTCAACCTGCTGAACGGCGCCTACTACACCGACTACTCGCTGATGTTCACCGGCACCGCGGTGGCGACGCTGCCGCTGCTGGCCGTCTTCGTGCTGTTCGGACGGCAGATCATCAGCGGGATCATGGACGGCGCCCTCAAGGCATGACGAGCCCAGCGGAGAGACGCACCGAAGCGATGACGGCCACCACGCTCCAGACCGACGACCGTCCCCTCACCTTCCCGCCCGGCTTCGTCTGGGGGGCCGCCACCGCCGCCTACCAGATCGAAGGCGCGGCGCGGGACGACGGGCGCGGCCCCTCGATCTGGGACACCTTCTGCCGCGTCCCGGGCAAGGTCGCGGGCGGGCACAGCGGCGACGTGGCGTGCGACCACTACCACCGGTTCCGCGACGACATCCGCCTGATGGCCGGCCTGGGGCTCGGCGTCTACCGGTTCTCGGTGGCCTGGCCGCGGGTGCAGCCCGACGGCTCCGGCCCGGTCAACCCGCGCGGCATCGGCTTCTACGACCGGCTGGTCGACGAGCTGCTCCAGGCCGGGATCACCCCGTACGCCACCCTCTACCACTGGGACCTGCCGCAGACGCTGGAGGACCTCGGCGGCTGGACGTCCCGCGACACCGCCCTGCGCTTCGCCGACTACGCCGGCCTCGTGCACGCCCGCCTCGCCGACCGCGTCGACACCTGGACGACCATCAACGAGCCGTGGGTGGCCGCGTACCTCGGCTACGCGGCGGGCGTGCACGCCCCCGGCCGGACCAGTGCCGCCGACGCCTTCCGCGCCGCGCACCACCTGCTCCTGGCGCACGGCCTGTCCGCCCGGCGGCTGCGCGACGGCGGGGCCGGCCGGATCTCGCTCACCCTGAACCTCGCCCCGATCGTCGCGGGCGGCACCTCGGAGCCGGACGCGGCCGCCGCCGGCCTGGTCGACGCGATGCTCAACCGGCAGTTCCTCGACCCGGTGCTGCGCGGCGAGTACGCCGAGCCGGTGCTGGCGGTGGCGGCCCGCAACGGGGGACTGGACCACATCCGCGGCGCCGACCTGGCCGCGATCGCCGAGCCGATCGACTCGCTCGGCATCAACTACTACAACCCGACCTACGTGGCGGCCGTCCCCGGCACCC
>NZ_SMKY01000481.1 GCF_004349235.1 Actinomadura darangshiensis
GTTCTCGCGCTGGCGATCCTTCCCGGGCGCGGCCAGCATCCGCCGCTGCCCGGGAAGGATCGCCAGCGCGAGAACGCCCGCCGCGATCGCCGTCAGCACGATCGAGGCGATCAGCCACGCGTCGGTGAGCACGCCCATCCGGGCTCCGGTCGCGAGCCCGAACGCCGGGACGGCGACGCCGACGGCCGTGTAGACCCGGCAGAGGCGGTGCAGGAACGCGGGCGTCCCGTCACCGGGCTCGGCCCGGCGCGCGTACCGGGGGAACACCGAGGCGGCGACCGCGATCGGCCCGATCGCGAGGATCGCCGCGAGAACGTGCACGGACAGCAGCACCTTGGCCATGTCTCGGCCTCCTATGCATTGGGCCTCTATATGTTGGCTGCCAATAGATACCACGCCTACGCCTCCTTGTGTGTAGGCTGCCTACGCATGAGGGCGGATTCGTGAGGGCGGACGCGGTGCGCGGTCATCTGGACGGCCTGCTGCTGGCCGTGCTGGAGCCGGGCCCCCTGCACGGCTACGCGATCATCGCCGCGGTCCAGCACCGCAGCGGCGGCGCGCTGGAGCTGCGCACGGGCACGATCTACCCGACACTGCAGCGGATGGAGCGGCTCGGCCTGCTGCGCAGCAGCTGGGACGCCGTCGGCGAACGGCGGCGCCGCCGCTACGAGCTCACCGACGCGGGCCGCCGCGCCCTGGCGGACGAGCGGACGGCCTGGCAGGAGTTCACCGCCGCCATCGGCTCCGTCCTGAATCCGGCGACATGAGCGAGCAGGACCCGGCCGAGGAGTACGCCGCCGCCCTGGCGGACACCCTGCGGGGCCCGGCACGCGCCAAGGCGCGGATGGTCGAGGAGGTCCGCGACGGGTTCGCCGACACCGTCACCGCCCACACCCACGCGGGCCTGCCCTACGAGCACGCCGTCCGCCGGGCCGTGCACGAGTTCGGGACCGCCGACGAGGTCGCGCCGGCCTGCCAGCGGGAGCTGACGATCGCCCAGACGCGGCGCACGGCCCGCGCCGCCGCGCTGACCGTCCCGTTCCTGGCCGGGTGCTGGCTGCTGATCCGGACGTCCGGGCTCGACCACGGCTGGCCGCTGCGGCTGCTGGCCGTCCACGTCGCGGGCGTCGCCGTCACCGCCGGGCTGCTCGCCGCCGCGACCCTGGTCACGACGGGCCCCGTCGCCCGGCGGCTGCCCCCGCCGTCCCGGCTGCCGCTGACCGTCGCGTGGACGGGCACGACCGCGGCGGTGGCCATGGCCCTCGCCGCGCTCGCCCTGGTCACCGCCTCGGCGCTGGCCGGCGAGTGGCCGCTGATGGTGCTGTCCGGCGGGTTCGCGGCGGCCTCCCACGCCGTGGTCGCGGCCGCGTCCCGCGCCTGCCGGGAATGCGCACGCCTCCCCGCCTGACCACACCGGGCCGCGGTCCCGCATCACCCTGGGGTTGCGGGCTCGGGGCGTCCGGCTATACCGCAGGTTGCGGGCCGGGCCCCGATTGTGCGGCCGTGCGGCCGACGGTGCGGGACGGTCCGCCAATCTAGGCTGGTCACATGGGTGATCGCCGCAGCCCCCGTCCGCCGCACGGCCGCCTCCGGGACGCGGCCCTGGCCGGTGCCGTCCTGCTGGTGGTGTCCGTCAGCAGCGTGAACTCGCTCATCGGCGACGCCCGCGGGGAACCGTGGCCGACCACCGCGTTCAGCTGGGCGCTGATCCTGCTCGCCTGCGGCGCACTGTACTTCGCCCGGCGTTATCCGGCGGCCGTCGGCGCCCTCGTCCTGGTGACCACCGGCGTGTACTACATCACCAGCCGCTACGACGGCGGGCTGATGATCGCGCTCATCGTGGCGCTGTACCTGGTCGCGGCCGGTGGCAGGCTCCAGGCGGCCCTCGTCCTCGCCGCCCTGACCGTGATCGGCACCGGCATCGGGACGCTGCTCGGGAACGAGGACGTCAACGGCGTCGCCCTGTTCATGCTGACCGGCTGGGTGGTGGCGGTGGTCGCGCTCGGCTGGGTCTGGCACAGCCGCCTCGCCTACCTGCGGGAGGCCGAGCGCCGCGCCGCCGGCGAGGAGCGGCTGCGCATCGCCCGCGAGCTGCACGACGTCGTCGGGCACCACCTCTCGCTCATCAACGTCCAGGCCGGGACGGCTCTGCACCGCTTCCACCGGGACCCGGGGCAGGGCGAGTCCGCCCTGGCCGCCGTCAAGGAGTCGAGCCGGCAGGCGCTCCGCGACCTTCGCGCGACGCTCGGCGTCCTCCGCCAGGCCGACGAGGAGGCGCCGATCGCGCCTGCCCCCGGCCTGGACCGGATCGGCGAGCTGATCGGATCGGCCCGGTCGGCGGGCCTCACCGTGCACAGCCGCGTCGCGGGCGCGGCGGACCCGCCGACGGAGGTCGGCCTGGCCGCGTACCGGA
This sequence comes from Actinomadura darangshiensis, assembly GCF_004349235.1. Taxonomy (GTDB): domain Bacteria; phylum Actinomycetota; class Actinomycetes; order Streptosporangiales; family Streptosporangiaceae; genus Spirillospora; species Spirillospora darangshiensis. The sequence goes on from NZ_SMKY01000481.1 coordinate 2,414, forward strand.
TCGTCCAGGAGTCCCTGACCAACGTGTCGCGGCACGCCGCCGCCGCGGAGGTCACCGTCAGCGTCGAGCGCGGGCCGGAGGAGCTGGTCATCGAGGTCGCCGACGACGGTCCCGGCGAGTCCACCGGCCACGGCACGCCGGGCAGCGGGGTCGACGGGATGCGGGAGCGGGCCCGAGCACTCGGCGGCGAGCTGACCGCGGGTCCCGGGCCGGACGGCGGCTTCCGCGTCCGGGCGCGGCTGCCGTACGGCGTCCCTTCCCACGAGGCCCGTGGGGCGTCCGCGCGATGATCGAGGTGCTGCTGGCCGACGACCAGGGCCTCGTCCGGGCCGGGTTCCGCTCCATCCTCGACGACGAGGACGACATCACCGTGACCGGTGAGGCCGCCGACGGGGAACTGGCCGTGGCCGCCTGCCGCGAGCTGCGTCCCGACGTCGCGCTGCTGGACGTGCGGATGCCCCGCATGGACGGTCTGGAGGCCGCTCGGAAGATCACCGCCGACCCGCGCCTGGACGGCGTCCGCGTCGTCATCCTCACCACGTTCGACCTCGACGAGTACGTGTACGGCGCGCTGCGCGCCGGCGTCACCGGCTTCCTGCTCAAGGACACCGAGCCGGCCGAGCTGATCCACGCCGTGCGGGTCGCGGCGCGCGGCGACGCGCTGATCACCCCGTCCGTCACCCGCCGGCTCATCGGCGAGTTCGCCGGACGGGTCGAGGTCCCCGAGCCCGGGCCCCGGCTGAAGTCCCTCACCGACCGCGAACGCGAGGTCATGCTGCTGGTCGCCGCCGGGCAGAGCAACGACGAGATCGCCGCCCGGCTCGTCCTCAGCCCCGCCACCGTCAAGTCGCACGTCAGCCGCATCATGGCGAAGGCGGGCGCCCGCGACCGCGCGCAGCTGGTCGTGATGGCCTACGAGTCGGGCATGGTCAACCCCCGCTGGATGCGACCGGGGCGGTAGCCGGCCGTCCGGCCCGCAACCCCTGGGGTGCCGCGGATGCCGACCGCGGGCCGATGCCGCGCGGCAGGGCGCGCCCCGACGCTGGGCGCATGAACATTCCGGGCGCCTTCATCGGGTTCCTCATCGGCGGAGCCGCGGGCTTCCTGCTGACCGAGACCCTGGGCGCGTTCTTCACCTTCGTCCTGGACCGCACGCTCGACGTGGACGGCACGCCCGTCCTGCTCGCCGCCTTCGTCGTCGTTCCGATCCTGTCCGCCGTGTGCGGCGCCGTCGTCGGCGCCCGTTTCAAGAACCGAGGTTGACGTGCCCGCCAAAGGATCCGCCCTGCCCACCGAAGCGCCCGCGGCCGCTGGACGGTTCGGACGCCTGGCCGCGTGGTCGCAGCGCCGCCGCTGGGCCGCGCTCGCGCTGTGGGTCGCCGTGGTCGCGGCGATCACGGTCGGCTCGCAGGCCGCCGGCGCCGCCTACCACAACGATTTCGCGCTGCCCGGCACCGATTCGCAGGCCGCCGCCGACCTGATGACCGAGCACGGCTCCCGGCAGGCGGGCGCCACCGTCCAGATCGTCGCCGAGGACGCGCGTGGCCTTTCGGGCGACCGCCAGCAAATCGGGCAGATGCTCGGCAAGGTCCGCGCGCTCCCCTCGGTGACGGACGTCGGCGAGCTGTCGGTGTCGAAGTCCGGCACCATCGGCTACGCGACGGTCACCCTGGACGCCGAGGCGCAGGACGTCCCGAAGGACCACGTCACCGAGATCATCGACACCGCGCAGGCCGCATCCGGCGACGGGCCGCGCATCGAATTCGCCGGGGACGCGGTCCGCGGCGCCGAGGAGGGCGGGGGCGGCGGGGCCG
>NZ_SMKY01000482.1 GCF_004349235.1 Actinomadura darangshiensis
GGACAGGACACACCGCGGCGCCTCATCGACCTGACCACCCAGACCGGAGGCACCCCATGACCGGCAAACCCACCCTCGCCCTCCTCCTCATCGGCCTGGTCCTGCTCACCGCCGCGCTCTGGTCCACCACCCGCAACACCACCCGACCCGACCGCCCCACCGCACATTCCACGCCGTCCTCGGACGCCACCCCTTCGCCTGGTGCCACGCCTGCGGCGCGGCCGGTGACCGCCCACGACATCGCGGGCCTGCTTCCCTTAGCCGAAGAACAGATCGCCGCCGCAGCAGAGGTGGCGCGCCGCTTCACCGCCCTGTACGGCACCTGGCGCTACACCGAGTCCACCCCCCAGTACCTCGCCCGCCTCACACCTTTGATGAGTGCGCAACTGCGGCCCGAACTCGAACGCGCCGCCGCCAACATCCCCACCGCCGTCCAGCGGTACCGGCAGCAACAAACCTCCACCGGACAAGCACGCGTCGACGCGCTCAGAGCGCTCGGCCCGACCTCGATCACCGTCCTGGCCACCGGCACCGAACACATCACCACACCTCACTCGGCCTGGCAGGACACCTCCCACTACGCCATCACCGTCATCCACCACGACCAGAACTGGCGCGTCTACGCATTCGATCTGGCCGCCACCGGCGACCACGGCGACCTCCCCGACAGTGAGCCGACCGACGAGGCCCCATGATCGGCCGTCCCGGCTCTGCCGCTGGCCGGCCCTCCTCCGTGCGGGTACGGCGCTGGACGGTCGAGCACGGGAGAAGCAAGTGCAGAACCGACCGGGGCGCCGTCCAGGCCCCCGCAGCGGCCGCCATCGCCACCGCCGGGCTGCTGGCCATCCCCCTGCTGTTCGGCACCGCCGTCCTCACCGCCGGTGACGACACCAACGGCTGCGGTACACAGGTGGCCGCCCAGCCGGACGCGGCCCCCAGCGCCAAGAGCGACATCCCCGCCACCTACCTGCGGCTCTACCAAACCGCCGGCAGACAGTACTGGGTGCCCTGGAACCTGCTGGCCGCCATCGGGAAGGTCGAGTCCGACCACGGCCGCGACCCTGGCCCCGGAGTCCCCTCTGGTGCCAACCACGCGGGCACCGCGGGCCCCATGCAGATCGGCATCGGAGGTGCGGCCACCAACAACTGGGGCGGAGCACCCCGCCACCCCGCCACCCGCAACACCGGCGGCGTCGGAACCGACGGCAACGACGACGGCTGGGCCAACGTCCACGATCCCGCCGACGCCATCCCCGGCGCCGCCCGCTACCTCCTCGCGCACGGCGCTCCGCACGACCTCGCCAAGGCAGTCTTCGCCTACAACCACTCAACCGGCTACGTCCGCAAAGTCCTCGACCAAGCCACCCACTACGCGACCGGAAACCCCCAGCACGTCGCCGACACCGGTGCCGCCGACTCCTGCCCAGGCGACGTGGCCGCCTACGGCACCCTCCCCGGCGACGTCGTCGCCAAGGTCATCGCCTACGCCAGAGCCCAAATCGGCAAGCCCTACGTCTACGGAGCCGAAGGACCCGACACCTTCGACTGCTCCGGCCTGACCATGCGCGCCTACCAGGCCGCCGGAATCACCATCCCCCGCACCTCCCAAACCCAGTACCACCTCGGCCGCCACATCCCCCAAGGCACCGAACAACCAGGCGACCTGGTCTTCTTCGCCGGCACCGAGGGCACCGCAGCCAACCCCGGACACGTCGGCCTCGTCATCGGCGCCGAACGCATGATCGAAGCACGCTGCACCACCTGCGGCCCCATCAACACCGCCTCCTACCACGGCCGCAACCCAGTCGGCTTCACCCGCCCCACCGCACACCAGACACGCTGAACCAGAGTCCATTCGAAAGCCTTCAGGTACCTGGGGGGAACGCCGTCGGCGGCGCGGCATTCACCGACGAGGCCCCAGCCATGGATCACGTGAGGGCAGCGGTCGGCCTCTCCGAGACGGAAGGCGTTCGGCCCTCCGACAGCCTCGCACCTGCCGGACGAATCGACCGCCCGCCCGTTGCTTCGATCGTCCGCTTGCCCTTGCCGCTAGAGCCAAATGATGCTGCGCGCCGGGGCCGCATCCCCCGCCCGCGTCCCGGCCCGCATTGTGGCCAGGGAACGCTTCACGAATTCACGGAACGGAGTAGGAAATGACAGAAGCTTCTCCTGCGGGCAAGGTCGACCGGCAGGCGTGGGCTGCGGTGTACACCCTGCTCACGCAGGCCACCGACCTCGCCGCAGACGACATCCCCATCACATCCAAGGTGCTGGAGGCAGGCGCCTTCGGCGAATGCCGAGCCTGGCAACTACCCGAAGGTGACACCCCCTCCTGGGTACTGCGCCAAACCCGCTACCAGATCGCCTGCACCCTCGCGCTCCCACCACGTGACCCCGACGACCCACTGATCGACACCGTGCTGGAGGTCCTCGCCCGGCACCCCACCGCGATACAGGCACGCGTGCTGCGCGCCGCCGCCACCCACCTGCCCAACGACTCCGCGATACCTCGGCGAGAACGACCGGCGCCCGCGGGCGGCAGCTGAGGACCCCACGACCATGAACGCCAACGGAGCAGATTCCGTCCACGTGCTGGATCGCGACACCGGCAAGGTTCGCGTCTTGGAGCGCCGCTGCGCCAGCTGCATCTTCCGCACCGGTGACCCGATGCACCTGGGCGACACGCGCACCCGTCAGGTAATCGAGGCCAACCTTCGCGCCGGGGCGCTGCTGACTTGCCACGCCACCTTGCCCTACGGGCCGCACCCCAGCTTCGGCCCCGCGGTCTGCGCGGGGTTTTGGGCGCGGCACCGCAACGACGTCCCAGCCGGGCGCCTGGCCCAGCTCTTCCTCGGCATCATTCGCATTCCGCCCCCGGACCCTGACGACGATCACTGGCAGGAGGCTTCGATGCCCCACGACCCCGGTGACACGAGCGGTGGAAAATCAGAGGCCGACTCGGCAACGCGGCGCGGCCGCCGGATCCGGCTTCTGTTCATCTCCGACTCCCACACCCGTCTGCAGCCCGGCGCCCTGGGCACCATCACCGGCGTCGACAGCCAAGGCATCCTCCGAGTCAAGTGGGACGACGGCAGCCGCCTGGGCCTGCTCTCCGACCAGGACGAGTTCGAAATCCTCGACCAACCGCCGGACACCAGCAGCACGGGCTAACAGCCACCGCCGCGCGACCTGCGGATGCGAAGAAGTCAATGATCGAGCATGAGACGCCGCCAGCACCGCATCGGCCCCACCCCCGCCCGGGGTGGGGCCGATGCGGTGCCTGAAGGTGCGCGGCATAGGCCAGCGGGCGGTGCCGCATGTTGACGGTTATCGGGTGCGGGCCATGGCGGGGTCGCCAGCCTCGTAGGCGTCGACGACTTGGGCAGGGATCCGGCCGCGCTGGCTGACCTTGATGCCGTGCCGCTGGGCCCAGGCCCGCATGTCGGCTGCGCGCTCGCGGCCCAGGGCCCCGCGTCGCCCGCCCGTGCTGGAGCGCCTACCGCGCCGTGTCCCGACCTTGCGTGCCTTGGCGATGTAGAGCGCGTAGATACTGCGCAGCGCGTCTTCGTTCGCCTCGCTGAGGTCGATTTCGTAGCAGCGGCCATCCAATCCAAAGAGCACAGTCTTACCGGCCGGTGCGCCGTCAATGTCGTCGATCTTTGCAATGATTACGTGTTGCGCCATTCACATCCCTCCCTTTCTTGACCCAATAAACAGATCCCCGTGAATATCGCGGGATATCCGTGATCGACCATAGCATTTCTCTTTGCAGCACTCGAGGGTATTCCTTCGATTTTCTCGCCCATTTTCCCATGTGAGCGAATTGGATGTGCCAGCCCCTGGCGGTCTCGGGTGTTCTACTTGATCGCGCTGACGAAGCCGAGCAACCATGCGCCCGCCATGATCCTATTGCCGTCCCTTGCGGCGAGGTCCCACAACTGCACCTCCGCATCCTTCTAAGGAAGAAAAGCCTTCAGGGAGATGCGATAGGCGCCAGAGGACGAGAGTTCCCTTCACCTCGGCTTAGGTGCCGCCCCGGGCGTTGCCTGCCCTGACCGGCACGCAAACCCTTTCCCTTGCACGCAGGGACGCGGACAACCTGGGAGGAAAACTTCTCATGGACAAATCCACGGGGCCACCAGCGGGTGCTGCCCGGCAGCGCTCCCGACCCCTGCGATCAGCCCAGCCCCGGCCACGCCGCCACC
>NZ_SMKY01000483.1 GCF_004349235.1 Actinomadura darangshiensis
GAGTAGACGCCGCCAGCGTCGCAGTGCCAGATGTCCACGGCGGCGCGCTTGACGGGACGGCATCCCGCGGAGGTGTCCACGACCGCGACCCGCAGCATCATCGGGATGCCCGGACGGTCCTCGGTGACATCGCGGCGGACCATCTCGTAGTCGAGGTAGTACGGGCCCTCGGTCGTCTCCGGGGACAGCACGCACGCCGGTTTCGTCCCGTTCGCCACGTCCGCCACCGGGATGCCGGTCTTGCCGTCCGCACCGTCGGCCAGCGCGACGCCGCCGGCGACCGCGCCGACCGCGCCGAGCCCCGCGCCGCCCATCGCGGTGAGCGCCGCGCGGCGGCTCACGCCGCGCCGTTCCTGGTTTCCGCCGTCTGCCATCGGGAGCCTCCTCATCGAGTGAGATGACGGGAGCCTCCAGGCGGCGGGTGAAAGCGGTATTTGACCCTTATGAGAATTGTCTGAGTGGCGGCTGTCAGATTGCGCGACCGCTGTGCCGGGCGGAACGTCGGAGGCTGCTGGTAGCTTCGTGGACCATGCTCGTCGCCCACGCCACCTGGCATGGCGGTGCGCTCTGCCTGTGGGCCGAACGCACCGGTCCGCACGAGTCGTCACCCGGCGTCCACCCCTTCGCGACCTGCGACTTCGCCGGGACCTCCTACGAGCCGCTCGTCCGTACCGCGTTCCGTGTCGAGCTGACGATGTCGCTGCCCACCCTCGGCGGCCACCCGCTGCCGTCCGCCGAACTCGGCCCCGAACCCGTGCGGGACGAGCCGGAGCTGCGTCCGTGGCGGGTGCCGGCGCTCGTCCTCGAAGCGTTCCCCGCGATGGCGCTGCTCCAGGCCGCCGAGCACAGCGCCGACGTGGTCCCGGGCACCGACCTGCGCTTCCTGTGCATGCTCGCGGACGAGGCCGTCAGCCTCACCGAGCGCGGCCACGTCCTGCCCGCCCTGCTGCGCGAGGAGGGCGACCTCGTCGCCCGCTGGCGCCCGGTGATCGACGACCCGGCACGGTTCCGCGCCCTGGCCCGCGCCATGCCCGCCGCATGCCGCGCCGCCGACGGTGGGCGTCCCGCCGCCGAGGTGCTGCGGGAGGCGCTGTCCGGCCTGGTCGACACGGCCGTGCGGGGCGTGGTGCCGCATCCGCTGCTGGTGTCGCGGCGCAAGGAGCCCGACCGGCTGCCGCTCGCCGAACGCTGGGTGCTGGCGCTGACCGGCCCGTCCGCCGCGGTCGCCCGCGAGCCGCGCGACGACCCCGGCGACCTGATCGCCGAGCTGGACGCCTGGGCCGCCGCCGCGCGCCGCCCGTCCGGCCCCCTCCGCGTCTGCTTCCGCCTCGCCGAACCGGGCGCCGAGGAGTTCGGCGAGGCCGACGAGCTCCAGGACGCCGACGAGCCCCGCGACGACGATTCCTGGCGTGTCGAGTTCGCCCTCCAGGGCACCGACGACCCGAGCCTCTACGTCCCCGCCGCGATGGTGTGGGAAGGCGAGGCCACCTCGATCGCCGACGCCGAGGAGACCCTCCTCGGCGGCCTGGGCCGCGCCCTGCGCCTGTTCCCCGACATGGCGCCGGCCCTCGACGGCCCGGCGCCCTCCGAACTGCTCCTCGACACGGCGGGCGCGTTCCGCTTCCTCCGCCAGGCCGCACCGATGCTCGCCGCCGCCGGGTTCGGCGTCCTGCTCCCCCAGTGGGCGGGCAAGGCGAAGCTCGGCATGAAGCTGACGACCGGCAACGAGGACCCGGAGGCATCGTCCGGCGCGGCGGCGCCCTCGGGCTTCGACCTGAAGGCCATGGTCGACTTCCGCTGGGACCTGGCCATCGGCGACGAGAGCATCGACGAGGCCGAACTGGAGGAGCTGGCCCGCCTGAAGACGCCGCTCGTCCGCCTGCGCGGCCAGTGGGTCGAACTGGACGAGCGGCAACTCGAAGCCGCCCTCGACTTCCTCCGCCACCCGCGCCGGGGCCGGATGACCGCCGCCGAGGCGATCCGCGCCATCATCCACGCGGGCGACGACACCCTCCCACTCACCGACGTGGACGCGGGCGGCCCGCTCGGCGACCTGCTCTCAGGCGAAGCCGACCGCCGCCTCACCCCCATGAGCACGCCGGACGAGCTGGACGCGGTGCTCCGCCCCTACCAGGAACGCGGCCTGGCCTGGCTGACCTTCATGAACGATCTGGGGCTGGGTGCACTACTTGCCGACGACATGGGCCTAGGTAAGACCATTTCGGTTTTGTCGCTTTTGATTCACGAGCGGGAGAACGGTGCCCGCCCTGACCCGACACTCGCGATCCTGCCGATGTCGCTGGTGGGGAACTGGCAGCGGGAGGCGGCCCGGTTCACGCCGAAGCTGCGCGTGTACGTCCACCACGGGACGGGACGGCACCGCGGCGAAGACCTCGTCGAGGCCGTATCAGGCGCCGACCTGGTCCTGACCACCTACGGGACGGCGACACGGGACGCGGAGATGCTCGCGCCGATCGAGTGGGAGCGGGTGATCTGCGACGAGGCGCAGGCGCTCAAGAACAGCGGGACGCGGCAGGCTCGCGCGGTGCGGAGCATCCCGGCGCGCAGCCGGATCGCGCTCACCGGCACCCCGGTCGAGAACCACCTGACCGAACTGTGGTCGATCATGGAGTTCGCGAACCCGGGCCTGCTCGGGCCGCGCAGCGCGTTCCGGCAGCGGTTCGCCATCCCGATCGAGCGCGAGGGCGACGAACAAGCCGCGCTCGGCCTGAAGCGGGCGACACAGCCGTTCATCCTGCGCCGCCTGAAGACCGACAAGTCGATCATCTCCGACCTGCCGGAGAAGCAGGAGATCAAGGTCTACTGCAACCTCACCACCGAGCAGGCGTCGCTCTACCAGGCGACCGTGGACGACATGCTCCAGCAGATCGCCGAGGCCGAGGAGAGCAAGCGGCGCGGGCTCGTCCTGGCGACGATGGCCAAGCTCAAGCAGGTCTGCAACCACCCGGCACACCTGCTCAAGGACGGCTCACGCCTCCCGGGCCGCTCCGGCAAGCTCGAACGCCTGGAGGAGATCTGCACCGAGGTCCTGGAGCAGGGCGAGAAGGTCTTGGTCTTCACCCAGTACGCCGAGTTCGGCTCGATGCTCCAGCCCTATCTGGCCGCACGCCTCGAACGGCCGGTCCTTTGGCTGCACGGCGGGACGTCCAAGCAGGCACGCGACGACCTCGTCCAGCAATTCCAGAACGACACCGAGCCCTCCGTTTTCCTGCTCTCACTCAAGGCCGCCGGAACGGGCCTGACCCTGACCGCCGCCAACCACGTCGTGCACGTCGACCGCTGGTGGAACCCCGCCGTCGAAGACCAGGCCACCGACCGCGCGTTCCGCATCGGCCAGACGAAGAACGTGCAGGTCCGCAAGTTCATCTGCGTCGGCACCATGGAAGAGCGCGTCGACGAGATGATCGAACGCAAGAAGGCCCTCGCCGAGTCGATCGTCGGCACCGGCGAAGAATGGCTGACCGAACTGTCCGTCGCCGAACTCCGCGACGTCCTGCGCCTGTCCCCCGAGGCGGTGAGCGACTGATGGACGAGGGCGTCGAAGGCATCAGGGCCCGCAACAAGCGCGGCTCGATCGGCACGCAATGGTGGTCCCGCCGCTTCATCGACCTGGTCGAGTCGTTCGCCGACAAGGGCCGCCTCCAGCGCGGGCGCACCTACGCCCGCAAGGGCAACGTGTTCGACCTGAAGGTCCAGCCCTACGAGGTGACCGCGAAAGTCCACGGCTCAGCGCCAGACCCCTACGAGGTGGCGCTCAGCATCGACGCGATCGACGCTGACGACTGGCGCGCCGTGGAGAAGGAACTGGCGTCCCGCGCGGTGTTCCGCGCACGCCTCCTCGCCGGTGAGATGCCCCCGGAGATCGAGTGGGTCTTCGCCGAGCTGGGCCTCGCCCTCTTTCCCGCCACGGCCTCCGACCTGCACCTGATGTGCGACTGCCCCGACTGGGGCGACCCGTGCAAACACGCGGCGGCCGTCCTCTACCTCCTGGCGGAGGCATTCGACGACGACCCGTTCCTCATCCTCCAGTGGAACGGACGGGGCAGAGACCAACTCCTGTCCGCCCTGCGCCGCGCCACCGAAACCGAACCCGATCCCTTCGACATAGAAGACGAACCACTGACGGCCACCGGCTTCTGGACACCCCCCTCC